>PMYM01000015.1 GCA_003171235.1 Phycisphaerales bacterium
GGTTATTAGGATAGGCTCTTAGCAGCCCGTTGAAGAAGGATTCTCCCCGTAGCACGGGCGTCTCGCCCGTGTCCAAAGGCCTTCCTTTTCGATGGTCGTTGGTCATGGGCGAGACGCCCATGCTACATTTTCAACGGGCTGTTAGGCTTCCAGGATCGCCTGCCATTGGGGCCGCAGGATCTCCAGGCGGTGGGGCCCCAGCAGCGCCTGGCCGCGGGAGACCAAGGCCCCGGCCGCCTGCGGGTCGTCGCGCAGATGGAGCAGGGCCTGGGCCAGCGGACGAGGCTTTTGGGCCGGCACGTACATCTGGGCCAGTCCCAGCCGCCGGGCCTGCGGGGAATCCGCGGCTATGACCGGCAGGCCGGCCGCCAAGGCGGCCAGGCATGCGACGGGCGGCAGGAGGGGCCCCAGGAAGACGGCCATGTCGGCGGCCGCCAAGATGTCCAGCGTTCCCATCTCCGGCGGAGCCAGCACGCAGAGGCTCTCGCTGCGGGCATGGCTGGCGAAGGCCAGCTCTCTAAGGCTGACGGCTCCGGCGTCGGGCATGAGCACGCGGTAAGAATACCCCGCATAGGCCAGTATGGCCGCCGCCCAGATCGCCTGGCGATGGCCCGAATTCCTGCCCGGAATCTGCGGCGCCGCCAGCACCACCTCGTCCTGGCCCAGGCCCAGACGCCGGCGCAGGTCCTGGCGGCGTTGGAGATCGGCCCGCCCAGCCGCCCAGGCCACGCAGGCTGATGCCCCGGACAGTCCTGGCCCCGGTTGGGGAAAAACCAGGGCAATGTCCTTTGGGAGAGTTGGGTATGCATGTCCCGGATCGGCATCCGCGCCCAGGCGGAGCACCGTGCGCCGCGCGTAGGGTTGGATCAACTCGGCGGCACGCGGGGAAAAGCACCGGGCCACAAAGCCGCGCCCGTCAATCCTGCTGGGCAAGGCCAGTTGCCCGGCAAGGGCGGATGCCAGGCGGCCAAGCACATCCAAGCCGCCCGGCGGGGCGAGCGACCACTGCTCCAGGGGCGACAGCGGCGATACCACCACTTCCGGCGGCAGGGGCAAGGGATTTTCGGGCCAGCCCGCCGGCTCGCCCAGGTGCACGACGGGGATACCTTCGGCCAGCACCACCGCCTCAAGAATGGCGTCGTCGCAGCAGGAGGCGTCCACGAAATTAATAACGGGCAATGTCACGTCGGCAGTGTAAGGGAGCGGCGGCCCGGATAGAAGTGGCCTGTTGCCGGTAATGCGCCTTGGCTTGGAAACACCCCGGGCCGCGGGGCCCTGCGGCGGCGTCGCGGCCAGGGGACATTGTGTCAGGAACTCCTAATCGAAGCTGCTGCCATTGGGCTGGTCGGGCAGCCGATTGCGCTCCACCCAGTGCTCGTAGAACAGGCCCACCACCTGCTCGCCCAGCCTGTTGGCCAAGGTGTTGGCCAGTTGCTGGCCGAAAGTCTCCGAACTGTTGTCGGCAGCCGGCTCACTCACGCCCAGGGGGTAGCCGGCATGCTCTTCGGGCCAGATGGTGGCCGACTCAGTGCTCTTGGCCAGAACATCCACCACCCGCACCTTGACCGACATCCGCCCGTGCCAGATCGTCTCCATCGGATCGTCCTTCAAGGCGAACTGTTCGATGTTGACGTAGATGACCAGGTCGGCCCCGAGTTTTTCGGCGATGCTGGAGATGGCCAACTGGTTGAAATCCTTGCGCGAGGCCGCGAGGTTCTGCACCTGGCTGTAGTCGATGACTTGGGCGGCCAGTTTCTGTTCCATCAGCAGCTTGTTGCAGCGATTGGCCAGGGCCGCCTTGACCGGCGGATAGCCCACGGGGCGATCCACGTCATCCGGCAGCACCAGGATTTTCCGCTGCGCCGGCAGGGTGAACTTGGGCGGCACGCGGTCCTTGGGCCAGGACTCCTCCATCATGGCGAACATGCCCGCGCAGCCGCACAGGCCCGCCATGCCGGCCAGCAGCGCCGCCAGCAGAAGGTGCTTGGCAATCATTCCTTAGGCTCCTTGTGCTTGTGGAATCTCTTGACCACTTCGACGGCAAAGGCCTTTTCGGTCTGGATGCGGATGTCCCAGTCGGAGCGGACGGCCAGGCTGGGGGAGGCTTCCCCGGGCGGATAGGTCACGGAGATCAGTTCGCACCGGTAGACCGGGTCCATGCCCGTTAGGGGCTGGCTGGCCGGCTGCGAGGCCGGCGGGGGGGCGTACACCGCGCACTGGGCCGAGATGCGCCCCCGCGGCAGGTGCACGCTGCCCGGCTCGCGCGTGCCGAACTCGATCAGCGAAATCAGCATCACGTAATCGCATTTGAAGGTGCGGCAAAGCTGCTCGGGGGGCATGGATTCCCAGTTGGCGTTCTCGCACTGGTAGCGGATCACGCGCCCGGTATCGACCAGCTTGACGCCGTCAACCTTGCGCCGCAGTTCGGCAGACATGGCGTCGGCCACTTCCATCTGGGCGGTCTGGTAGTCCAGTTGGGTCTGCGGCCCGGCATACACCACGATGGCCACGGTCTTGTTCTTCAGGCCGTCGAATTCCGCGGGCACGGTCTTGGTCGGGGGTTCGGGGGCCATCAGGTAGGCGGGGTAGGCCAGCATGTTGCAGCCGGCCAACAAGGGACACAGAGCCAGCAGCAGGTAAGCTAATCTCAGCATGGTTTCACTTCACTTCCGCGGTGTTTACCGCCAGGGCAGCGAGCCATCCATCCAGCCCGTCAGCAGCTTCAATGCCCAACCTGTGGGCAGGCCCGCCAGGACGAATATGCCCAGCCAGAGCCACAGCCTGGGGCGTGCCAGCAGGTTCCGCCTGCTGAGCAATTGGGCCAGGCCGGCCGTTCCCAGGGCCGCGGCGGCTAAAAACAGCGCCGCGCCGAACGGCTGGGCCTGCAGGGCCAACCGCCAGCGACCATGAGCCATCGCCGAGACCGACGTGGTCATGCCGCAGGATGGGCAGGGCCAGCCGGTGCGAGCCATGAAGTCGCAGGTCGGCAGCCCCAGTTCCTGGTGCGTGCCGGCGCCGGATTCATGCGGGGTAAGCCAGGCGCCCACGAGGATCATGCCCCAGCATCCTGCCATCACCACCAGCCCAAGCAGTCGTCGCCGCAGAGGCCTGTCCCGGTCCGGCGGGCTCAAACCAGCCGGCAGGACCGCTTCCTTTTCCGCCGAATGAATGTATGAAGCGGAGGAATCCATGCGACAGGCAGGCATCATACCCTCCCGCCCAACGCGGCGTCAAGGCTAATGGCAGCATATGCTTATCGCCCGGGGCAAAGCCATCCCCGTGCGAGCCGCCAGGGAAGGTTCACGCTGGCGATGCCAGTATTGGCCGGGCTATCGGCCGCGTCCGGCCGAAATCAAAGAACGTCCGCCCGCCGTCTGCGCGCCTTGGTTGTAAAGCGGCGGGGGCCCGAAACAGGCCAAATTCCGGAAATCTGCGAATCTCCTGCGTTCCCGGTATCGTAGGCTAAACTTGGAGCTACCGGGCAGCCGTCGGCCTCGGCTTTGTCTGGGCGTCGCACTGATTGCCTGGCGGGCTCTCGGGTCGTGAATCTCGGCGCGTTCGAGGTGCTTATGAATACACAAGGCGAGATCGAAGCCGCTATCTGCGAAGGGATCAGCCACTTCGAACAGGAGTACCTGGGCCGCGGCCCCGAGGACATCCGCGCCCACCTCGTTGGCGATCTTCTCGTGGTGCGCCTCCGCGGCATCCTGACCGCGGCCGAACAGCAACTGGTCAAGGCGCTCCCGACCGACGCGGGCCGGGGCCTGCTCAAACAGGTGCGGACGCAGTTAATGGAAGCGGCCAGGCCGGCCTTGGAGACCATGGTGCGGGATATGACCGGGGTCAAGGTTGTGAGCCTGCACTATGACATCAGCACTCAGACCGGCGAAGAGATCGTGCTCTTCACCCTGACCGAGCCCCCTGCCTTCCGCGAGGCAAAGAGGGGGTAAGGCTCCTCCGGCTGGAATCCCAACCTAAGAGTCCCTAACAAAATGCCGCGTGAGCCGCGTTGCGGCCAAAACCGTCCAGATGCAAGGAAGGCCGACCAAGCCACTACCCAGGGCGGTATGGCAAGGAGGCCTGACGAGGCAGATGGGCGGTTTTCGCCGCAACNNCGTTGCTCGGGCTCGACGACCCGCCTTGGGGTCGTCTTCGCCTTCGCGCCTTGGCCTGCGTCAACACCTGCGGCGTCGCGGCCACGGGGCATTTTGTTAGGGACTCTAAGCCGCGTCTACCAGTTGGCGCGGGCAAGCTGCCCGTCTGCCGCCTCGCGGGGGTCTTCCCCCAGGCGATCCGGTGTTTTGTGCATTGACTTCCGGCCCACATATGGGAAAATGCTTTAGTAGCCCGTTGAAGAAGGATCCATCCCGTAGCACGGGCGTCTCGCCCGTGTCCAAAGGCCTTTCTTTTGGATGGTCGTCGGTCATGGGCGAGACGCCCATGCTACATTTTCAACGGGCTGTTAGGCTCAGCTTCGGATCCGATCAGGATCCGTAATCGAGGTGTACGTGATCGCTAATTCCATGGCCGCCAATGGGTTGTGGGGGAGGACTATGAGCGGAAGGGCATTCATGTTTCGATTCGCGGCCTGCGGCATCGTCTGCCTGGCGATGACGGGCTGCTACGACGCGAGGGAAGTGGAAGCCTTCCTGCAAAAACCCCGCGCCCGTATTAGCGGCAAGGAGTATCGTATTCTCCCCCCTGATGTCTTGACTATCACCTCGCGACACGTGCCGGAAATAGACAGGCAGGTTCAGCAGGTGCGGCCTGACGGCAGGATCAACTTGCCGCTGATCGGGGAGGTTATGGTCGCGGATAGGACTCCCAAGGAAGTGGAGGATATCCTGAACGAAGCCGCCAAGACGTACTACGACGTAGTGGATGCCACCGTTACCGTGACGGGATACAATTCGCAGAAGTACTTCGTATTCGGCCAAGTAGTGACGCCGGGCCCGGTGGCCTGGACGGGACGAGATTGCCTCCTGGATGCACTGGACAAGGCCCAGCCGACGTACTTGGCCTGGCCGGAACGAATCATCGTCGTTCGCGGTTCGGAGCCTCGAGAAGGTGGTTGGGCGTCGAGTCAGCCGACAGAGGACAAGAAGTATCATGACACCGGCATCCACCCTGCGGCCCCGGACAATCCGCCGCACAGGCTTACCGTCAACCTGATGGCCATGATCAAGCACGGGGATATGGCCAACAACATCTACCTGCTGCCCAATGACGTGGTTTACGTTCAGCCTAATCCTTTTGCCGAGTTGGGGCTGGCGCTGCAGTCGATTCTGTACCCGGTTCGTCCGGTGCTGGAGGCGGCGCGGGTGCCTGCGGTGATAAGCGGAAACGGGCAGTAGGCTGGAGCCAGATGTGAACGACGAAAGAAAGCCCAAGGCAACGCCTCGCGACGTGCTGAGAATAGTCGCCCGTCGATGGGGGCTCTTCCTGCTGGGAGCTTCTCTCTTCGCCATCGTCGCCTTGATGGTCTCGCTGTGGTGGCCGGTGAAGTATACGGGCACGGCGAAGTTTACACGGCGCGTCGACCCGGCGGCCGAGCAATTGATAGGCCCAAAAAGTGAGTCTTTTGAAACGCGGAAACTGACTCTGCAAAACGATCTGTCGGGTGACAATGCCGTCGAACGCGCGGTCGAAGCCCTGGGGTTGATGAGGAACCTTCCCCGCACCCCGGAGGGCCGGTTAACCCAAAAAGGCGAGACGGAAAAGCAGGAGTTGATCGCCCAGACCAAGAAGAATATCAAGATCGACTGGGAGGTTCGGGCTGAGCAGGTGGACCTTGTCGCAGTGAGCTTCACGCATTCCGACCCCGAACTGGCGGAGAAGGTTCCCAACACGCTGGTCAGCAATTACTTTGCGTGGGTCAGCAAGCAGATCGTTGACCGGCTGAGCGCCAGCGAGGAGTTCCTCAAGGACCAGAAAGACAAGTGCGGGCGCCAACTGGACACTAATGCCGCGGAGAAGGTGCAGTTCGAGAAGGCCCACGCCGGCGCCATGCCTGAACGGCCGGGGATGTTGGAAGACCAGATTCGCAAGATCGAAAGCGATCTGGATTCCGTGAATCGTCAGTTGACCATCGCCCAGAAAAAGCTCAACCGTCTCAAGAGCCCTGAACAGCTTGCGGCTCCGACGACGCGCGACAGCCAGCCGGCCACGGCGACTATGCCCGTCTTCAGCCCCGAATATGAGCGGGCCAAACTCCAGTTGCGGGAAGCCAAGGACCTGCTTGAGGACATGCGGACCGTGCGCGGGATGACTGACAAACATCCCGAAGTAATCGCGCACGTGAAAAAGATCGAGCAGCTCGAGAGCACCGTCAAGATCCTCGAAGAGCAGGCCAGCAAGGGCTACGTCGCGCCCGGGGACTATAGCGGCGCCTCGGGAGCGATGCGAACCGGCGACCCCATGTTGGAGCAGGCACTTCTTCAGATCGAAATCGACACGTTGACCAACGACAGAGAACGCCTGGAGCAGTGGCGGGACCAGCATAAGGATCTGGCAAGCAATATCGGCCCGATCGCGCAGGAGTACGACAGCATCAACCGGAGGCTCAGGGACAAAGAAGAGGAAATGAAGAAGTGGGAAGCTCAGTACCAGGGCGTGCAGATGGCGCTGGCAGCCGAAGCCGCCAACCGGCGGACCCACCATGATTCGATTCTCGTCGCCCAGCCTCAATACCGACCCTCCTCGCCTTCACTCCTGGTCGTTCTGGGGCTGGCGTTGGCCGGAGGGCTGGGATTTGGCGGGGCGCTGGTGTTCATGGCCAATGGCATGGACCGCTCGATCGCAACGGCCGACGACGCGGCGAAGTGGTTCGACGTGCCGGTTTATGGAGTCATCGGGGAAATCGTGACCGCGCGTCAGCGGGCTCGCCGAAGGCTCAAGAAGTGGATATTGGCTCCCCTGGTCTCCATCCTGGTGCTGGCGGCGCTGGGGCTGTCGGCGTTGAGCGTGGTCTTGTGGCTGCAATACCCTGAAAAGTACAAGGATTGGAAACAGTCTCCGATTCACTTCGTCGCTTCTGAGATCGTCAGCCAGAAGCCCTGAGGTAATGGTTTGGGCATGTACCTGGAATACTACAAATTGCGGGAGTTCCCTTTCTCGATCACGTGCGACGAGCGCTTCTTTTTTGAAAGCTCCATCCACGCCGAGGCGCTGGCCAACATGATGTATACCGCCCAGCAGCAGAAGGGAATGGTCCTGATCACCGGCGAGGTTGGGGCGGGCAAGACTCTCCTGGGCAACATGCTCATGACGCGCCTGGGCCCGGGTTGCCTGACGGTGATGATGAGGAATCCTCCGCAGTCGAGCAAGCAGTTGCTTCGGGCGGTGGCTGTGGGCGTTGGAATGAACGTCCGCCCAGCCGACGACAAGCAGGCCCTGGTTGACGGGCTCGAACAGCACCTGTCCCGCATGCACCAGCGCGGCCGGCTGGTGGTCGTCATCCTGGACGAGTCTCAGGATCTCCCGGCGGCTTCGCTGGAGGAACTGCGCCTGCTGTGGAATTGGGAACAGGGCGGCAGGCGGCTGGCTCAGATCATCCTGATCGGCCAGCCGGAATTGCGCCGGCGGCTGCTGGAGGCCAAGTGGGAGCCGCTGCGCCAGCGGATCGTGCTCAGCTATCATTTGGGGCCCCTGTCGCGGGACGACACCGCCGCGTACATACGCCATCGTCTCAAGGTGGCGGGCGACGATGGCTGCGCCGTCAGCTTTACGCCCGAAGCCGTTATGGACATCTATGCGGCCACCAGCGGCATACCCAGGTTGATCAACATCCTTTGCGATAATGCGCTTCTGGTTGGATTTGCCAAGAGCGCCGCCAGTATTGACAGGCCGATTGTGCATGAAGTCCTTCGCGACATGACCTGCTGGGGGCTTCGCACTTCACCCAAGCCGCCTGAGACCCTGGCAGTGCCGGCGGCAGGGGGGCGGGAGTAGGACATGGGCAACGTCTGGGAAGCCATGAAGAAGCATCAGGCCGAGAAGGCCGAAAAGGCCGTGGCGGCCGGTGATAATCGCGACGGGAAACCGGCTGCGCCGCCGGCCCCGACGCAAAGCGACTCCGTCGCCCCGACAGACGCCGCCTCGCCCGTCGTCCTGGCCGGCGTAGCGGCCACTGTCCCCAAGGGCGACCCCAGATCGCCGCGCCCCAGGGGGGCCGACGGCTATTCCCCGCTACTGGCCGCCCACCATGACCGGGGAGGGGCCCTGGCAGAGGAGTATCGTGGATTGAGGACCAGTCTGCTCGCTCAGTGCCAGGACCAGCGGTTTTGCTTCATGGTGACGTCGTCGGAGGCCGGCGAGGGCAAGACCCTCACGTGTGCGAACCTGGCCGTGATCATGGCCGAACGCCAGGACCGCAAGACCATCGTGCTGGACTTCGACTTGCGAAAGTGCATGATCGCGGGCTTGTTCAACGGCCGCCAGGGCCCGGGCGTGGCCGAGGTCATTCGAGGCACGGCACGGCTTGACGACGTCATGCAGCCGACGGTTTATCCCACTCTCTTCTTCGTATCCGCCGGCGAGGTCACGGGCAAGGAGGTCGGCGAGCTGGTGACAAGGCCGGAAATGGACGAAATGGTGGCTGAATTGCGACGCCGGTTCGACTACGTGATGCTCGACACGCCGCCCATTAACATCGTCGCCGAGACCGGCATGATCGGCCGGGCGGTCGGCGAGGCGCTTCTGGTGGTTCAGATGAACAAGACTCGCCGCGAATCCGTCGATAAGGCCATCCGGCTGCTGCACGCCGCCAACATCAAGCTGGCCGGGCTCGTGCTGACGCACAGGACCTATCACATCCCGGGATATCTGTACAAGTACTCATAAACCGGCCTGGAACTCATGAAGCGACTGCTCTACATATCGCATTGCCTTCCTTACCCGCCCGACAAGGGCGAGCGGGTGCGCGCCTTTCATGAGATCCAGGCCCTTTCGAGTCACTTTCGCATCACCCTGGCGGCCCTGGAGCGTGGCCACGTGGATCAGCCGGCAGTGCAGGCCCTGCGTCAGTGGTGCGAGGAAGTGATCGTCGCGCCCGCCGGCGGGGCGAGCGGCTTGGCCCGAGGCGCGGTATCGCTCTTTGGCGGCGGGTCCGTCACGGAAGGTTACTTCAAGAGTCGCCGCTTGCTGGCGGCGGTGCGAGAGGCGGCCGCCAGAGAGCCGTTTGACATCGCCCTGGGCTATTCCTCCAGCACGCTGCCGTACCTGCTCAATGTGCCGGCCGGCGCGCGGATCATGGACCTTGTCGATGTGGATAGCGCCAAGTGGGGCGCCTACGCGGCTTCGTCGTCCTGGCCGCGCAGTTGCCTCTACCGCGCCGAAGCCCGCGCTGTCAGGCGGCTCGAAGAGCGGGCAGTCAGTGTCTGCGACGCCGTCCTGCTGACCAGTCCGGCCGAAGTGCACGCGCTTTCCCTACAAAGCAAGAAGGTTATCCCCGTCAGCAACGGCGTGGACAGCGAGTACTTCCGCCCTGCCGAGCGGGCGGCTGGGGCTCCTCAGTCCCTGGTGTTCACCGGGCAGATGAACTACCGGCCGAACGTCGAGGGCGTGTGCTGGTTTGTCCGCCAGGTTTGGTCAACGTTGCGGCGCGGCTGGCCTGCATTGACCTTCGCGATTGTCGGGCGCAACCCCGCCCCCGTGGTTCGACGCCTTGCGGAAGTCCCCGGCGTGAGCGTAACGGGCGCTGTGCCCGATATCCGGCCGTACCTGGCGGCCGCCACGATTGCCGTCGCACCCCTGTTCATTGGGCGCGGCATTCAGAACAAGGTTCTGGAGGCGATGGCCTCGGGGCTCCCCGTGGTAGCCTCGCCAATGGCCGTCGAGGGACTGGACGTACAAGTCGGCGCCGATCTGCTCCAGGCCGACACGCCCGAAAAGTGGGTTGAGCGCCTTGGACAACTCCTGTCCGATGAACCAGGTCGCAGGGCCATGGGCCAGGCCGCCCGCCGAATCGTCCAGGATCGCTACATCTGGTCTGCGCGAATGGCCCCCCTGACGGCGGTCTGTAACGAGTTGCTCGGCCTCCGGCGGACGCGGCCGATCGTCGCGCACCCACGCCAGATGCCAATTGGAACTTAGAGTCCCTAACAAAATGTCGCGTGAACCGCGTTGCGGCCAAAACCGCTCAGATGCAAGGAAGGCCGACGAAGCCATACCCAGGGCGGTATGNNCGCAACCCGCAGGGACGCCGCATCTTTTGCCGCATGCGGTCGTTGCTCGGGCTCGACGACCCGTCTTCCAGGGTCGTCTTCGCCCTCGCGCCTAGGCCTGCGGCAAAACCTGCGGCGTCGCGGTCACGGGACATTTTGTTAGGGACTCTTAACTGGAAGAGGCCCGTAGCGCATGGGAACTGGTTCTGCAAATGAATCATTTGGACATGCAATCTATCGGCGTCCGGAACTGCCTGGAGTCCCGGGAGATGTGGAAGAAAAACCTCCGGACGGCTATCAGCAGCGATCAGCCCGAACGGGTTCCCCGGCTGAACGAGTTCCGTGTCATCGACAAAGTACGAATCTTTCGTAGTGCGCAGTGCCTGGGCGTCTCGCCGAATGATCTGGTCTCGGTAGCTGGGCGTTAGATGATGAAAAGCGTCTGATGAGCAAGATTCGTACATACTCTCGTAGTCTGTTGTCGAATTGGATTGGCTTTGGCGTCAGTCTGCTGGTGGTCGCCTTTCTTTCCCCCTTCGTAGTTCACCGCCTGGGCACGGTCGCGTATGGCGCGTGGTCGCTGTTGGTCACTTTGACCGGGTACCTGGCGATGCTGGACATGGGCGTTAAGGCCAGCACCGGCCGGTACATCAACTACTGCCTGGGTCGAGGCGAGCCGGATCGGGTCAGCAATATCGTCAACACGTCCATGTTTCTCTACACGCTGGTAAGCGCATTGGTCATCGGCGCTGCCATCGTGCTTGGAGTGTTCTTCGGCGACGTTTTCACGAAGGTGCCCAAGGACTTGGCCTGGCAGGCGAGGTGGGCGCTGCCGATGCTGGGCGTCTGCATCTGGGCCAACTTCTTTTCGGCGACGCTGGCACAGATGCTCCAGGCTAAGGATCGGTTTGACCTGAGCAGCGCGGCGCAGGTCACAGTCGTGGCGGTCCGCGCGGCGGCCACGGTCTGGGTGTTGCTGACGGCATACAGCCTGACGGCCCTTGCAGGGGTCTCCATGGCTACCGGCTTGCTGTCCTGCGGCCTGCTGTGGGTGCTTGTCCTCAAGAAGGGGCCCGCCCTGCACCTGGGGGTTAAATATGTGGACTACCCCACCCTGCGAGCGTTGCTGAGTTTCGGCGTGTGGGCATTCATCTCGAATACGGCGTGGAGCCTCATTCTCTACGCCGCTTGTCCTATCATCGGCCTCTTGATCGGGATCGAAGCCATTGCGTTCTACTCCGTTGGGCTGATGCTGGCCGACCAGGCCGGGCAGGTCCTCAGCCACGTGGCCAACGTGATGGCCCCGGACATCTTCAAGGCAGCCGGGGCCAACAACCTCGCGGATATCCGGTGGCTGACGCTCAAAGGCACTCGAACGACGCTATGTCTGGCCGTGCCCCTGTTGACGGGATTCATCATGCTGGGACAGGACTTCGTCGTCCTTTGGATGGGTCCCGCCTTCGCGCAGAGCTATCCGGTCCTGGCGTTGTTGTCGCTGCTCCAACTGGCGGTGGTGTCCAGCATACCCTGTGTCCAGGCCTTGCAAGGCCTGGGGCGAGTCCGGGTCATCGCTACAGTCTCCGTTGTTACCGCGGTGATCAGCATCGCGATTAGCCTTGTCTTGGTCATGGTGTTTAAAATGGGCATTGTCGGCGTGGCGATGGGGACGCTACTTCCTGGCTGCGTCGAAGCGCTTGTATTCCGGCCTTACTATGCATGCAAGCACATGAAAGCGAGCTTGCTGGAGTGGCTGCGGAAAACGGTCTTTGTGGCGATCGTGGTTGGGGCCATTTTTGCCGCCTGTTGCATGCTCGCCAGGAGCCTGGTCCCCATCCGTGGCTGGGGCTCATTCTTCGCAGTCGTTGGGATCGCCTCAGCGATGTACCTCCCTGTCGGCCTGTTCGGGCTCATCGACGCCGCCCAGCGACGACTTCTGCTGGAGAGCGCAGGCGCGCCGTTCAAAATGATCTGTCGGCTGCTGACAGTCAGGTGAAATAGTGCGAAAACACGCGGCGACGGGTCGATTCCTGCGAATCGGGCGCCGCGCCAGTCGCCTGAACAAGGGCAAATCATGGTGAGTGTGATAATCACCACGTTCAACCGTGCCGGGCTTGTATGCCACGCGATCGAGAGCGTGTTGGCTCAGACGTATACGGACGTCGAAGTGATTGTGGTGGATGATGGCTCAACCGATGGAACGGAGAGCGTGGTCAGAGGGTATGGGGCCAGGGTGCGGTATATGCGGCAGGGCCATGCGGGGCAGTCCTCCGCCCAGAACCACGGCATGAGCGTGGCGACGGGAAAGTACTTGGCACATTTAGATAGCGACGATTTGTGGCAGCCGTGGCATTTGGAGCAGTGCGTGCAGGCGTTGGAGGATGATCCTGAAATCGGGCTCGTGTTTACAGACCACGAACGCTTTGACGAACATGGCATATTGATGTCGAGCTTCTTTTCGGCTCACCCATCGATCTTTGGCTTGCCCTGCCGCAAGGTGAAGGGAAAGGTGCGGGTATTGGATGATGGATTGTGGATCAGCCTCTTGCGTGAGACCTATGTAATGGTCGGGGCTGTTGTGATGAAGACGGCGGTATTCAGGGATGTGGGCGGATTCGATACGCGCCTTGCATATAGTCAGGATTGGGAATATTGGCTGCGTATTGCCCGGGCGTTTCCCGTGGCGTGTATTTGTAGCCCAAGCCTGCGGGTAAGGCACCATTCAGGAAACATGTCCGGAAATCTGGCCAAGCAGAAGAGGGGCGAGGTGGATGTGCTCAAGCTTGTGCGGCGGGAGTACCCCGGGCTGGAGCCCGCCGTGGCCGGGATTGTGCGGGCGGAGATCGCGGCCCGCAGTTATGATGCCGGATACCAGTTCTTCAGCCACGGCGATAACAAGCAGGCCCGGCTCATGTTTCAAGAGGGATGGAAGCATGGCAATCGGAACGCGAGGTCGGTCATGTATTGGATTGCATCGTGTCTGCCTGCCGGCCTTGTGCGACGCGCAAGGAGGCTGAAGCAGCGATTAGGGAGGGGGGGTGCCGCGTGAAGTGGAATGAACTGACCATTCTTGTTATTTCAGAGAATTTCCCGCCGACGGTCGGCGGTTCGGCTGCCTGGCTTGGTCGGATTGCGGAATCTTGGCCGGGGGATGTTCGCGTGTTGTCGGCGCTGGTCGATGGCGCGGCGCGGGAGGAGTCGGACGGGCACGTGTCGGTGAGGCGGATTCCGTTCGTGTTTCCCAGTTGGGCGCCGGACAGCTTCACGTCCGCAAAGAGCTACTGGTCGTGGATTCGGGCGACCCTGCGGGTTATCCGCGAGAATGCCCCGGCCGTGGCGCTCTGCGGCCGGGGGATTCCCGAGGGCGTGGTGGCGCGCGTGGCCAGGCGACGGGCCGGGGTTCCGTACGCGATTCTCGCCCACGGCGAGGAGATCACGACGTGCCAGACGTCCGGCCTGCTGAGGAGGTTTCTGGCGTTCGCCTACCGCGGGGCTGCGCTCGTCATAGCCAACTCGGCCAATACGGCCAGGCTCGTGGCGAGCTGTGCCGGCCCGGAGGTGAAATGCGTCGTGGCGCCGCCCGGCGTGGCGGCCATGGAATACGCAACGGCCGACCCGGCCGACATCGCCCGTATGAAGGTGGGGACACAGGGCCGCATCGTGCTTAGCATCGGCCGGCTGGAGGAAAGAAAAAACCACGTGGGCATGGTGCGGGCGATCGCGGAGCTTGTTCGCCAGGGAATGGACGTCACCTACCTCATCGGCGGCGAGGGCGACCAGAAGCCCGCCATCGAGGCCGCGGCGGCAGGGCTGGGCGTTTCCGGCCGGGTGCGGTTGCTGGGGTTGGTGCCACAGTCCGATCTTGTCCCCCTTTACCACGCAGCCGACGTGTTCGCCCTGCCGGGCATACGCGTCGGCGGCGGCCTGGAGGGGTTCGGCATCGTTTTCCTGGAGGCGGCGGCAGCCGGCAAGGTCTGCATCGCCGGCAATTCCGGAGGGTCCGGCGAGGCGGTTCTGCATGGCAAGACGGGCTTTGTCGTCGACGGGAATGATGCTAAGCTTCTGTCGGAAACGCTTGGGAGGGTGCTGAGCGACGACGCCATGCGCGACGAGATGGGAAAGGCCGCGCAGGAACGAGTCAGGCGAGAGTTCGACTGGCCAATAGTGCTGGCCAAGCTCCGTGAGGCGATGCTGCAAGCCATTGCCGCCAAGGAGCCGCTTTGAAACAGACACTTTTCTTGATAGCGGCTTTTCTCTACCTCGGATTCCGGTCCTTCGCCGATCCATTTTGGGCAGTTCTGCTGTATTACGGACTGGCTGTCTTGCGGCCGCAGTCCATTTGGGAATGGAGTCTGCCGCCGGGAATCAGATGGTCGCTGTACGCGGCGTTGATAGCTATTGGGGCCTTGGTGATCAATTACCAGTCCCTGCGGCGGCGGGTGGTTCAGAAGAAGTTCATGCTCGTGCTCTTGATCTACATCGGTCTTCTGTTTGGCAGCTATCTCGTCGCGTTTGACCGCGAGATTGCGGATCGAATCGGGTGGGAATACGCAAAGATATTCATCATGATGATCGTCGGAGCTTTCGTCATAACGCAGTTGTGGCACTTTCGCTATCTGGCGTGGGCGATCTTTGGCGGCCTGACGTACCTGGTGTACCAAGTGAACTCCTTGTACGTCTTTGAAGGTCGGATGGTCATTTCACGCACCGGCTACGGCGGCTTGGACAACAATGGGGCGGGCCTGATGCTGGCGATGGTGGCGCCGTTCTGCTATCACTTTTTCCTGGCCGAGAGGCGCTGGTGGAGGTGGGGCTATCTGGTCTGCATTGTCCCCACGGCGCATGCGGTCATGCTCACCTATTCGCGGGGGGCTATGCTCAGCGGGATCGTGTGCGGCATGGGCATGGTGCTGACCGCCGGCCGGAAGCGCCTGCAGGCGGCGCTGACTCTGGCGGTGCTGGGCGCCGTCGTGCTGAGCCTGGCCGGCAAGGAGGTTCAGGCACGTTTCATGTCCATCAATGCAGAGGAGCGCGACGTCTCTCAGCAGTCGCGGCTGGACAGTTGGCGTGCCGGCCTGAGGATTGCCGCCGATTACCCGCTGCTTGGAGTCGGGATCCGCAACTCCAACCTTCTGACCAAGCAATACGGCGCCGATCTGCAAGGCCGGACCATCCACAATATCTATATCCAGATCATGGCCGATTCCGGATTTCCCGCCGGCGCCGTGTATATTCTAATCATCTTACTGTCCTTGAGATGGCTACATGTCGCGGCGCGGGCGGCCTCCAGCCGTTTGGAGAAGGACATGGAGGCGCGATGGCATCACCACGTGTGCAAGGCGGTGTTCTGGAGCCTGGCAACATTCGCCTTCGGCGGTTTCTTCCTGTCGTTGGAGCATTTTGAGCTCCCGTACCTGCTCATACTCATGGCCGCGACCGCACCGGGCTTGAGTGCCGCGACAGAGCGCATCGTCGTTCCGAGGGCGCATGGCGGTTTGGCGCCGTCGCGATCAAAGCCCGGGGTGGGAATCCAATGACCCACAATCAGGCCCACGACAAAACGAAATCGGCTGATTCGTCGCCGGCGGCGGAGATCCTCTGCCAGTCCAATGGCGATATTTGGCGGCAGGGAGAGCCTGTAACCTGCGGCGTCCCGTGGCCGCGGGGGGCTGTGCATGACATCTCCCGTTTGGGAATGACGGACGCTACGGGGGGGCCGGTCGCGTTGCAGGCCCGGCCACTGGATCTGTGGCCGGACGGGTCGGTGCGTTGGGCGCTCCTGACGTGGTTGGCGTCAACTGACGCGGCAGGCGCGGCGGCCTACCGCGTGGAGGCCTGCCGCGGCGTTTGCGCGATAGGGGCGCAGAGCCAACGTCGCGTCTCTGTCGTGCAGGAGGGAGCAGGCCTCGCGGTCGATACCGGAAGCGCGGTATTCCGCATCGTGCCAGGCGGCGCCTTTCCGTTTGCCTCCGTCGAAGTCGGCGGGCGGGCGGTGATTGACCCGCGGCAAAGTGGGCTGACCATTCTGGAAGAGTCGGGCCGGCAGTGGTCGATGGAAGTCCAGATTGTCGAGGCCCAGGAGCAGGGGCCTGTCCGGGGCTGCGTGCGCATAGAAGGGCGACTGCGAGGGCCCGGCGGCCGGCAACCGTGTCGGTGCATCGGCCGGTTGTACTTCTTCGCGGGCCTGTCGACGGTGCAGTTTGAGCTGACACTGCACAATCCGCGCAAAGCGGGCCATCCAGGTGGCTGCTGGGACCTCGGCGGGGCCGGCTCAGTCATGATCCGCGACGCCTCCATGCGGTTCCAGTTGGCCGCCAGCCAAGACACCGCGGCCATTCGCTTTTCCTGCGAACCCGGTCAAAGCCCGGAACAGGCGCAGGGCGGCCTGGAAATCTACCAGGATTCCAGCGGCGGCGAGAACTGGCAGAGCCCCAATCACGTTGTGCAAAACCACGTCAACCCTTGCTCGTTTAGGGGCTACCGCGTGAGGGATGGTCGAGGGGAGCGACGGGGGCTTCGTGCCACTCCGGTGGTCTGCCTGCGAAACGACGCCAGTTTCCTCGGGGCCGCGATGCGGCGTTTCTGGCAAAACTTCCCCAAGGCGATGGAAGCTGACTGCCAGGGGATTACGCTGCGCCTGTTCCCCCGCCAGTTCAGCCAGAGCCACGAGCTTCAGGGAGGTGAACAGAAGACCCACGTCTTTCACGTTGCGTTCGGACCAGACGTTGTGACGAACGAACCGATGGAATGGTGCAGGCGTCCGCTGATTGTTCATGCCACGCCCGAGTGGTGCTGCGCATCGCAGGCCGTGGCGCACCTTGCTTCGAAGTCCCAGGCCGGCGATCCCGCATATGACAAGTTGATCGATGCCGCCCTGGCAGGCCCTGGCAGCTTGTACTGCAAACGCGAGGCCGTGGATGAATACGGCTGGCGCAACTTCGGCGATATCTATGCCGACCATGAAGCGGTGTTTGCAACTGGGCCCCAGCCGTTGGTGTCTCATTACAACAACCAATATGATGCGGTGCTTGGCTGCGGCTTGCAGTTCCTCCGAACAGGCGACGCGCGGTGGTTGGAGATAATGGACGATCTGGCCACTCACGTCACTGACGTAGACATATACCACACGGACGAGGATGGGAGTGTCCTGAACCACGGGATGTTCTGGCATACGTGTCATTATATGGACGCCGATACATCGACTCACCGTTCATACCCGGCCAGATACTCGCACGGGGGCGGTCCGGGCTCGGGCCACCTGTACACCAGCGGACTGGTGCTGCATTACTTCCTGACCGGGAATCCCCAATCACGGGATGCTGTGTTGGAATTGGGGCGTTATGTCATCGACGCCGACGATGGCGCCAAGAGCGTTTTCCGGTGGCTGGACCGTGGGCCCACGGGGAAGGTCTCGGAGTCTGCCGCAGGCTATTATGGGCCGGGCAGGGCGCCCGCCAATACCATCAATGCCCTGATGGACGCCCACCATCTGTCCGGGCAGTTGGAGTTTCTCTGCAAGGCCGAGGAACTGATTCGGCGGTCCGTTCACCCGGGTGATGACTTCCAGCGCCTCAATCTCCTGGATGTGGAACGCCGATGGTTTTATACGATGTTTCTGCAATCGCTTGGGAAGTATCTGGACCATAAGGCCCAGCGCGGGCTGTTGGACTGGATGTATGCGTACGCGAAGGCCAGCCTGCTACACTACGCGCGGTGGATGGCCCAGCACGAGTGCCCGTATTTGGATAGGCCGGAAATCCTTGAATATCCGACCGAAACCTGGCCAGCCCAGGACATGCGCAAGAGCGAGGTCTTCTGCTTCGCCGCAAAGCAAACGGCGGGAGAAGAGCGTGCTTGCTTCTTAAAGCGGGCGGAGTTTTTCTTTCGGTCCTCTGTGGACACCCTGCTTAAGATGCCCACGCGAACCCTTGCCCGACCGGTAGTCGTGCTTCTGACGAATGGCCTGATGCACCTGTACTTTCAGAAGCATCCGGATGAATCCGCGCCGGCATCACAGGAAGTAGCCGAATGCGGCGAGCCGAAGGTATTTGTTCCTCAAAAGGCGAGGGCAATTCGACGGTTCAAGATATTGGTTGTGGCAGGCGGGCTTGCCGCGGCGGCTTCGGCGGCCCTGCTGATCCACTTGTTGAAGTAAGGGAATGAGCGGATGGACGAGTCAGAGGCATTGCGCAAACCTGCCTCCTGCGAGGCTATGCCGGATGGGGTGCGTCTGATCCGCGTGCTGCACATCCTGCATACCCTGGCTCGGGCCGGGGCCGAGCAACTCGTTTATGAAATGGCGACCGCCAATCGCGCCCGCATGGTCACCGCCGCGATATGCCTGGACAGGGAAGGTCCGCTGGCTGACCAGTTGCGGGCAGAGGGGGTGGAGGTCTTCTGGACACATCGACGTGAAGGCTTGGATTTTGGCCAAGCGCGAAGAATTGCCGAGATTATCGTGAAGTTCAGGCCGGATGTGATTCATTGCCACCAGTACACGCCCTTCTTCTACGGCGCGCTCGGGCGCATGCGGGCGCGCCGAGGGCGAATCGTCTTTACCGAACATGGGCGGCATGTTCCTGACGTAGTCAGCCTTAAGCGGCGCTGGTTCAACCGGCTGTTTCTGGCGCGCCAGGCGGACCGCATCACGGCTGTCTGCGGCTTCAGCCGCCAAAGCCTGATCGAAAAGGACGGCATGCCCGGCGACAGGATCGAGGTTATCTATAACGGCGTGGCTCCTGAGCGATTCGAGCAGGCCATCGACCGTTCCGGGGCCCGGCAGCGACTGGGCGTGCCTGAGGACAAGCTGGTGATTGTCCAAGTGGGCACGTTCAGGGCAGTGAAGGACCAGGCGACGGCCATCCGGGCGTTTGCGAAGGTGAGCCGGGAAATCCCGCGGGCGATGCTGGTGTTCGGCGGCGATGGCCCGGACTTGCCGGCGTGCCGGGAGTTGGCATCCGATTTGGGGTTACAGGCATCGGTGGTCTTCCTGGGTTCACGGGACGATATACCACAGGTGCTGGCGGCGGCGGATATCATGTTGATGACCAGTCTTTCGGAAGCCCACAGCGTGTCGCTTCTCGAAGGCATGGCCTCAGGGCTGCCCATTGTCGCGACAAGAGTGGGTGGGATCCCCGAGACGGTGCTTGACGGGCAGACGGGTCTGCTGGCGCCGGCCGGGAACCCATGTGCCATTGGCGATTGCCTGATGCGCCTGCTGCGGGACGAGAAGCGTCGTAGGGACATGGGGCAAGCGGGCCGTGAGCGGGTTCGCAGTCGCTTTGGTCGAAATGACATGCATCGTCGGTACATGGATATATATGGCGAACTGGCCCGCCTGGGGGGCCCGGCATGAATGATAATGGGGCCATTCGGATTCTTCATGTCCGGACGGTGCGCGGCACCGGCGGGGGGCCGGACAAGACCACGCTCAACGGCTGCCGGCATCTCCGCCAAAGTGGGCATATTGCGGAGGCGTTCTACATCCTGGATCGCCGCGAGGATACTGGGCGGCTGCAGCAGTGGGCGAGGGATCTGGGCGTGACGATGCACGTTGCGCACGAATCATGGCCGCTCTCGCTGCGAACCGTGTGGAGCCTTCGGAATGTGCTGGACCGAGGCGACTACGACATCGTCCACACGCATGAATACAAGTCCAACGCGCTGGTCCGCCTGCTGCGAGGCCGGCGGCGGCATCGAGTGGTCGCCACCGCCCACGGGTACAACCGAACTACCTTTCGCGAAGGGTTCTATTACGCGCTCGAATGGCGAATCTTCCGCGGCGTCGACGCCATAATCGCCCCAACGCGCGAGATAGCCGACTTTCTGGTCGGCAAGGGTGTTCGTGAGGAAAAGATTCACGTGATCCACAATGGCATCGAGGTCGCCGGCCGGCAGCGCCCGGCGCCCGTGCCGGGCGAGGGGGCGCTCCGCCTGCTGTACCTGGGTCGCCTGAGCCCCGAGAAAGATCCGGCCAACCTGCTGGCAGCCATAGGCCTCCTGCGGTCGCGAGGGCTCGCACTGCGGGCGACGCTGGCCGGCGACGGCCCGGAGCGTGCGGCCCTCGAGCAACAGGTGCGGGCGCTGGGCTTGTCCGAGGTCGTTGAACTTCCGGGATTTGTGCCCGACATCATGCCGCTGCTGGCGAAAGCCGATATTCTAGTCAATCCCAGCCGCACCGAGGGTATGCCCAACGCGGTGCTCGAGGCGATGTGGGCGGGCGTCACCGTCTGCGCGACCGGCGTGGGGGGCGTGCCGGAGATGATCCGCGACGGCGTGGACGGGCTGCTATGCCCGCCGCGCGACCCGCAGGCCCTGGCGGACAAGATCGCGAAGTTAGCCGGTGATGCGAATCTGCGCAAACAAATGGCCGACAGGGCGTATGATCGGGTGACCTCCGAGTTCAGTTTTGAGCGGCGGATGGAGCGGGTGCTGGACCTTTACCGACGCGTGCTGGGCGGGAGCCAGCGAGAGCGAACATGAAGCCGGGCGTGAAAAAAATCCTGGAACTCATGGCTGCCGCCCTGGTCCTTCCCTGGCGCGGCTATTACCTGGCGTACCGGGTGGTGGCCGGCAGAGAGCGGGCTTGCCAGGCTCTTTCCCAACGGGTTTCGCGATGGCCGGGCGTTGGTGGCAACTACCTCCGGCGGGCCCTGCTGCGCGGGGTGCTGGCGCATGTCGGCCGGGAAGTCACGGTCTCGTTCGGCACCCTCTTCAGCAAGCCTTCGGCCCGTTTGGACGACGGTGTTTACATCGGGTCGTATTGCACACTCGGGAAAGTGACCATCGGGCGGGACACGCTGCTGGCCGACCATGTGATGATCCCCAGCGGCGCCGCACAGCACGGTGTGGCTCGGCTTGACGTTCCGGTCCGCCAGCAGCCGGGGACCTTTGAAACGATCGAGATCGGCCAGGACTGCTGGATTGGGGCTGGGGCGATCGTGCTGGCCGGGGTTGGCGACCACTGCGTCGTCGCGGCCGGGAGCGTTGTGACGCACCCGGTGGAGGACTGGAAGATCGTGGCGGGCGTGCCGGCCCGGGTCGTGGGCGATCGCAGAGAGAAGGCCCTGCCGCCGGCCCCGGGCGACTCCGACGGCGGTTCAAACGGAAGCGTGGTATGAAGCGCCAAGCTCCGGATTTCGTGGTCTTCAGCGACGACTGGGGGCGGCATCCATCCAGTTGTCAGCACCTGTTTCGGCGCATCATGAAGGACCATCGTGTCCTGTGGGTCAACACCATCGGTCTCCGCGCGGCAAAACCGGACCGGTTCACGTTCCGGCGGGGATTTGAGAAGCTCAAGGAGTGGATGCGGCCGCTGAGGCAGATCAATGAGAACCTATGGGTCTTGGCGCCCGTGATGCTTCCGGTCGCGGGCGACAGCGTGTTGGGCCGCCTAAACCGGGCGATGGCGTCGGCCTCGGTCCGGCGAGCGATGCGACAAGTCGGCATCGAGCGGCCGGTGTTGTGGGCGAGCGTGCCCACGGCGGTAGATTTCGTCGGCCAACTCGACGAGTCACTCTGCGCATACTATGTCACCGACGACTTCAGCCTCTGGCCCGGCGGAAATGCCCAGAGAATCCGCGAGATGGACCGCCGGATGACGGAACAGTCGGACATTGTTTTCCCTTGCTCGCCGCCGCTCGAGCAGAGCCACCGGTTTGGCCGCGCCAAAGTGGTGCTGCTCCCGCACGCCGTGGACTACGAGCATTTCGTCGCGCCTCAGCCGGAGCCGGCAGACCTGTCCAGCCTGCCGCACCCGCGGGCGTGCTTTTTCGGCCTGATCTACGAGAAGATCGATTTGGATCTGTTGAGACGATTGGCGAGGGAGATGCCCCAACTGCACGTCGTGATGATCGGCCCGGTCAAGACCGATGTGTCGCGGCTGCAGGCCCTGCCGAATGTGCATTTTCTGGGCCCCAAGGCTTACGACGTGCTGCCGGCCTACCTTCAGCACGTGGACGTGCTGGTGGCGCCGTACGTGCCGGATGAGGAAATCCTCGCCAGCGGCCCGCTCAAGATCCGTGAATGCCTGGCCGTTGGGCGGCCGACCGTCGTCCGCGACCTTCCGAGCATCGAGGAATTCGGGGACTTGGTCCGTTTGTACCGCGATCCCGACAGCTTCATGACAGGCGTCCGCGATGGCTTGGCCGAGCAGGGCGACTCCCTATGCGCCCGGATGCGCGGTCGCGTGCAGGCGCATTCATGGGAGAGTCGGGTCGGGACAATCATGGAAGAGCTTGCCAAGCTCCGCCCACGGAACGCTGACAGGAGAGCCCGCAGGTGAATAGTCCTTCCCCAGGGATTCCGCTCGACGCGGCTCTGAATGGGCCCGGAACCTCCTCGCTCACGGCGACCGTTTCAAACCAGACGCCCGATTGGGATGCTTTTCTGGCCTCACAGCCGCAGGCGGGGATCTTCCACGATCCGCGATGGGGGCTGGTCATGCAACGGGCCTATGGCAACAGGCCCTACTATTTGACGGCCACCCGCGCCGGCCAGGTAGTTGGCTGCCTGCAATTAGTCCACCAGAAAAGCCTCCTGTTTGGGTCACACTTGTGCAGCCTGCCCTACTTCGACGCCGCCGGCATCGTGGCATCCGACGTAGCCGCGACGGAGTTGCTGTTGAACGAGTCCCGCCGCCTGCTGCAGAGGCTGAAGGCCAAGTGGGTGGAACTGCGGCATATCCAGCCTGTGGATGACGCCCTGCCGTCGCGGACGGACAAGATCACGCTTCGCCTATCACTGCCGTCGACGGCCGAGGAACTGTGGGGGCAACTAAAGGCCAAGGTCCGCAACCAAATCCGCAAAGCCCAGCAAGCCGGCCTGCTCACGGCAAGCGGCGGCGTGGAACTGATCGACGAATTCCATGCCGTGTACTGCCGCAACATGCGCGATCTGGGCAGCCCCCCTCACGCCCTGCGGTTTTTCCGGTGGATTGCCGAGACCTTCGGCGCCGCCGTCCGCCTGCATGTCGTCCGCCTGGGGGACCGCCCTGTCGCGGCCTCTTTCACGTTGAGGACCGGTTCCGTCGTGTGCGTGCCGTGGGCCGGTAGCGACTGGCGCGTTAACGACCTGTGCGGCAACATGCTTCTGTACTGGGCGATGCTCGAAGACGCCTGCCGCCTCGGCGCCACGTGCTTCGACTTCGGCCGCAGCACCCGCGACAGCGGCACCCACAAGTTCAAGAAGCAATGGGGCGCCGAGGAAGTCCAGTTGCACTGGCATTACCTGCTGCGCGCGGGGGTGGCGAAGCCCCAGCCACTTATCGTTGGAGGCGCGTTCCGCGTCATGACCGGAATGTGGAGGCGGTTGCCGGTGAGTCTGGCCAGGCGCCTTGGCCCCAGCATCATCAGCCGAGTGACATGACATGGACAAAACAACCATTATCCGGCAGCCAGGCGCGCCCAACTCAACACCGGGCATACGGGCGCCGTTGCTGCTGGGGGGCACAGCCTTTGCCTTGCGACTGCTCGTCATGTGTCTGGCCAGTGACCCATCTGCGAGCGGCGATTCGCCCAGGTACATCGAACTGGCGGATGGGCTCCTGAAATCCGGCCAGTTCGCTCGCGATAATGGCGAACAGCCCGACACGATCCATTACCCGCCGTATCAACTCCGGGTGCGCAACGGCGAGGAGCAGCCGCACGTGCCGGGACAGCTTCGCCCCGAGGTCATGCGCACGCCAGGCTATCCGGCGTTCCTGGCTCTTGTCGGTCTCCTATGCCTGCCGGCGCCGGCCGCGATCTTGCTGCAATGTGGTTTGGCGGCTGGCACCGTCATCATGACTTACTACTTATGCCTGAGATTGCTGGCCTCTAACCGCCTGGCAGTGCTGGCTGCGGCGATGGTGATGATCCATCCGGCGGACATCTTGTCCGCCAACCAGTTTCTCTCAGAAACGCTATTCACGTTCCTCTGGTTTGCCGCGATTGTGTGCGTTGTAGCCGGGAAGACGCGCCGCCACCTGTGGTGGTATGCAATCGCTGGCATCCTCGTGGCCCTCGGCACATTGGTTCGACCGGTGGGAGCTCTGTTGGGCATCCTCTTGGGGGCGTGGATTGTGGGAGAATCCCGGTCGCGGAAAGGCGCGATGATGGCGATGGTGCTGATCGTATCATCGGCCATGCCCGTGGCGGCGTGGATGACGCGCAACGCCCGGGTGGGACGAGGGTTCATTCTGAGCGACCTCTCGACAGTTCAGTGGGGCAAGCTTTGCGGGGACATGGAGATGATGCAGGCCGGGCAGACCCGCTACCCGGAAGACTTTTGGCCACACTATCACGCCTTTTTCCGCGAAGTCGAATCGCAGTTGGGCACGACACCTTCCCCTCGTGTGCGTGACGCCGCACTTCGTGTGGCGGCCGGGCGTATCGCCGCTCATCCCGGCCCTTTCTTGAAGGTCACGCTCGACAGTGCCTCGAAGACTTTGGTGGGGCATTCGTTGGGCGACATGGAAGCGTTGTTTGGGCGAACATACCGCCCGATGGGGCTGCGCGACTACCTGATGGGGCGTGGCCAAATTCGCGAGCCCGCCTCGACCGTCGAGTTAGTGTTGGTCTTGGCCTGGGTCTTGCTGAACCTTACGCTGGCAACGATGATGATTGTCGGGGTTTTACGCCTGCTGCTGCAGCGGCGATTTGGACTGGCATTCCTGCTAGTGGCCAGCGTGGCGTATTTCACTTTGCTGCCGCAGTCCCAGGGAGTTGAGCGAATGCGCGTGCCGTTTCTGGGCATCCAGGCCATTGCCGCCGCGGCGGCCTTCTTGCCAAGGCATAGGCGCGGAACGTCATCAGGTTCGTCCCCGGACGGCCAACTCTCCAGGCAAGACCAGATGGCATCCGTTTGAGGCGACTACGTGAAAAAGGTCAACGACGGAGCGAGCCTATGGCTTCGTCGGCCTTCCTTGCATCTGGAGGGTTTTGGCCGCAACGCGGCTCGCGCGGCATTCTGTTAGAGGCTATAAGCTCCTGAACGGCAAGCAGTTGGGCATTTCGGCAGCGCGCTGTTGACTTGCGGTTGGCAGCAGCCGACAATGGCCGTGTGCGCATGGGTTGGTGACTGAGGGTTGCCGGAGGGTCGGCGCCCTTGTCACGCGGGATCAAGTTGTTAGCGGAGGAGTCTTTAATTGCGCGTTTTGGGCGCGGAGCCAACTTGTCTATGAACCCGGCAGAGCACATGCGCGACGGGTTCTGGCGTCGGGTTGCGTGGGCCATGGCGTTGGCGGCGGGCCTGGCGGCGGCGTTCGCCCACATGTTCGCCGAGATGTGGATCCGCTGGTTTCCCGCGTGGGGCAATGTAAAACTGTCGCTTTACGGGCGGATCGTCGAAGGCGAGAGCTACTACACTCATGGCCCGCTGATTCCCCTGGTCAGCCTCGTCATCGTCCTATTGCTCATCCGGCACACGCGGATCACCGTGCGGCCCAACCGGTCGATGGGTCTGACGGTGCTGGGCCTGAGCCTGCTTGTCCATTTGCTGGCCTGCTTCGCCAGGGTGAACTTCGTCAGCGGGTTTGCATTTATCGGCGTGCTGGTGGGCCTGGTGCTCATCCTTTGGGGAGGGCGGGCGCTCAAGAGGCTGTGGTTTCCCATTGCCATTCTGTTCTTCATGGTTCCTCTGCCGGAGGTCACCGTCGCCGATCTTAATTTCCGCCTGAAGATGTTCGCAACCCAGGCCGGCGTCTGGATTGCCAACGCCGTCGGCGTTCTGGCGGATTATTCAGGCAACCGGGTGGTTCTGCAGGGCGACAAGAGCCTGGTCGTGGCAAACGTCTGCAACGGGCTGCGGACCCTGATCAGCCTGCTGGCCTTCGGGGCCGTGTACGCGTACGTGTGCCGTCTCAGGGGTTGGTGGCGCCTGGCCCTCTTTGCCATGACTGTGCCCGTGGCTGTGGTCAGCAACTCACTTCGAATCGCCAGCCTTATCGTGGTGGCGGACGTCTGGAGCGTTGAGACGGCCACCGGTTGGTACCACGACACCTCGGGCGTGCTGATTTTCTTCGCGGCGTTCCTGCTCATGTTCGGGATCGAACGCCTGGTTCTCACGCTGCGGAGACTCATCGGGCGCCCGGTGCCCGTTGTCGGTCTCTTCCACGACGTTCGCAGAGGACCACAGGACCGGGAGCAGGGGTCGCTGATGGTGGCATCTTTGGGGAGCCGGTCGTCATGGGCTGCCGCGATGGCTGTTCTGGTGGTTGCGGCGGGCGCCTATTACCTGAACCGAGCGGCGCCCAACGTACGCTCGCCCGGGTCTCTATCCTTGCCCGTGGAGATGACGGTCGAAGGCCGGCAACTTTACGGGTATCGCCAGTATCTGGACGAAAACACGTTGACGATCCTTGAAACTCGCGACTATGCCTACAGCCGCTACATGACCCCGGGCGTGCCGCCAGTGGATTTCTGCGTGATCTTCAGCCAGGACAATCGCAAGGGCACGCATCCGCCGGACCTTTGTCTGCAGGGCAGCGGCGAGGGCATAGTCGCCAAGGGCGATGTCGTGGTAGAGGGGGTGCCGGGCTGCGGCGCCGTGCCATGCCGCGAACTGATCGTCCAGGGCGGTTCGAGGAGCTATTACTACCTTTACACGTACAAATGCGGCAGCATCTACACCCGCAGCTTCTGGCGCCAGCAGTTCGAGATCTTCAGCAACGGGCTCTTGAGCCGTGACGCCAGCGGGGCCTTGGTCCGAGTGTCCACTCCGGTTGAAACGAGTATCGAAGACGCCCGCCGGCTGTCCGTGATGTTCATGCGCCAGGCGTTACCGTACGTGGAAAAGGCAATGGCAGGACAGGAGAACCTTAAATGAAACGGCGCATCATATTGATCCTGACAATCCTGATCGTGATCGGGCTTTTGTCGGGTGGAATCTGGTGGTATCTGCGGTCCAACAGCGGCTGGCGGCTGCTGGCCAGGGTGCAATTGGCCATGCGCACGGAGCAATTCGACAAGGCCGCGGAACTGGCGGCGGAGTACACGGTCAAGTACCCCGACGACTGGCAGGGGTATTACTGGCAGGCCCGCGCCCTCGCCCGGTCGGGCAAGTATCCCGAGGCCCGTCAGCAGTTGGACAGAATTCTTGGCCGGCCTGACCGCATGCAATGCGACGAGGTCATGGTCAGGCTGCTCCTGGCCGAGACGTATGCACATCCGGCAAAGCGATCGCTGTCGGTGCCCGACGCGTACAGGCAGATCGGCTCACTTCAGGAGGCCATGCAGGGGCTCAAGCAGGCCAACGACGAGTTAACGCCCGTCAGGACGGTTGAGGGCAAGAGACGGCTGGATGTGCTCCAGGCCGTCGCCACCAATCTCCAGGAAATGGCTGGAGTGTCGAGGGAACTGGCCAGGCTTCATGACGATGCAGCCAGGACGGCCCTCAAGGTGGGCGACAAGGATGCGTATGACGCTCGAACCAAGGATAGCATGGCCGACGCGAACGATGCTCAGGCGTACGATCTGGAGGCCGGCAAGATGCTCCTTCAGGTCGTAGTCCAGGACGCCGCCCGGGAACTGCCCGCGCAGATGCTTGTGGAGAATTGTCTCCGGCGCAAGGACGAGCAGTCGCTGGCGGAGGCGAACCGGGCCATTATGGCCCTGGCGGATCCTCCCCCGGTCGCGGCGATGATGTTGATCCTTCACGACATGGATTCTGCCGGGGTGAACCAACCCGCCAACAGCCGCCAAGCGGCCCAGGCCGCCTGCGAGAGGCTCGACCAGATCATCAAGAAGCATCCAGACAACGCTTCGGTCAAGCTGCGCCGGGCCGAGTTGGCGATACAGCTTCGGGACGAAAAGACGGCGGAGCGGCTGTGCGGGGAGGTTCTGGCCAAGGATTCCCGCAACCCGGAGGCCAGGATGCTGCACGCCAGGCTGTTGCTGGTCTCGGGCAATGTGGCCGAAGCGGAGCGGGAACTATTCACGTTGAAGACGGACGTTCCTGGCTGGCCCGAGGCCCATTTTGCCTATGCCCAAGCGGCTCTGGCCAACGGAAACAAGCAACTGGCCCGCGACGCGATGCGGACCGTAACGCGCATCGATCCCGAGCACGTGGGCGCCCTGATGTACCTGGCCTCGTCGCTGAAGGACGAGGGGTTCTACGACCAGGCCTTCGAGGACGCCCGCAAGTGCCTGGAGGCGGCTCCCGACAACCCGGCGGCCATCAAACTGTTCACGGACCTGGCCAAGCGAACCGATCAGCCTGACTTGGCGAGGCAGAAACTCAAGCAGGCGGCTGAGAAGTTCAAGGACCGTTCCGAGGTCATCGTAGCAGTGGCCGAAGGATATGCCATACTTGGCGACAATCCCCAGGCGCTGGCGGTCGTTCGAAACATATCCACCAGCCAGCCTGGCAGCCCGGAATCGATGCGGGCGGTGGCGCGGGCCCTGATGATGGCTGGGCAGCTCGCCGAAGCCGAGAAGGCGCTCTTGGGCCAATTATCGCAGAGCCCTGCCACGCCGCAGCCGGAGGCCCACAACGTCCTGGGCCGGGTGTTCAGTTCTGCCGGAAGGCCCGCCCAGGCCATCGAGCAATTCCGTATGGCAGTTCGAGAAGACCCCAAGAACGCGACTTACCAGGTTGATCTGGCCAGGGCGCTGCTGAATCATGGCGAACTCGACGAGTGCCGTGCTGTCCTGGAAGACACGGCCGCGTCCGATCCCACGGCCAACCTGCTCAGGCTGGAACTACAGGTGATGCGCGGTCAGGCGGCCGATGCCGCGCAAGTCATCCAGCAGGTCGAGGCGGAGGGCCGGTCCGGGCTGCCCATGGCGATAGCCTATTTCCGAAACGGCCAGCCGCGCCAGTGCATCGACGTGTGCCTGGCGGAGATCAAGAAAACCCCCCCGGAGGAGAGGGATCTGCAGGCCCTGCTGGCCCAGGCGTATCTGGCGGTGGGCGAGCGGGACAAGGCCATCGAACAACTCAAGGCGCTGGTGACCTCAGCCCCGGCGGAACTGACGGGGTACCTGAACCTGGCCGCCGTTTTTACGCGAGACGCCACGGGCATGATTCAAACCGACGACGACAAGCTGGCCGGCGAACTGGGCAAGGTTCCCCAGGCGCGGGCGGAAATGGTGGAGCTGGCCCGCGGTTGGCTGCTGGACCTGCTCGGCAAGTACGAACAGGCCGGTTCCTGCTATGAGAAACTGGCACAGCGAAACGACGCCCCCGAAGACGTTCGCAACCGCGCGTGCCTGCTTGGGGCACAGGCGCTGGCCCGCTCCGGTCAAGCCGACAAGGCCCTGGCGGCACTGGACACGCTGGTCTCCAAGAAGGAGATGAGCAAGATAGCTCTCTTGAACAAGGCTCAGTTGCTTACGGCCATCCAGCGCCTTCCCGAAGCGCTGGACGTGCTGGTTCGGCTTCGGGAGAGCGCGGTAAAAGACGGGGACGCCGCGACTATCCGGCGCCTGGTCGACCAGTACTCCGTCATGAAGAAACCCGACGAGGCCCTTTTGTTATGCGACCAGTTGGAGAAGGTGCTTCCGACAGGATCGCAAGCCCTGGTGCTAAAGGCCCGGTTGCTTGACGGCGCTGGCAAGCCCCTCGAGGCCGTCGCCGCTTATGAGGCCGCCATCGGCAAGGACCGCTCGAACGTTGCAACCTACGTCGAGTTGGCGGCGATGTTGGATGACGAGCAGAAGCTCACAGAGGCGTTGCAGGTCATGGATCGGCTATCCAAGCTCGGAGAGACCGGGCAATCCATGGCGATGCTCGATCGCGGCGCGCTGCTGGCCCGGTACGGACTGCAGGCGCAGGCGATCGCCTGCTTCGAGCAACTCGAGAAGCTGGGCTACTCCAAGAGCCCCCGTCTGCAACTGGCGCTGGGCCGCGCGTTGTTCTCCGTGGGACAAAAGGAGCGGGGCGTCGCCATTCTTAAAGCCATTCCGGTGTATGCCCAGGAATACGAAGAGGCGCAGCGCAGTCTGGCCGCCATGGCCTCGGGCATCGACGCCCAACTGCAGATCCTGGCCGACCTGGACAAGGCCAAGCCGGGATTGCCAGGGGTGCTTGCGGAGCGGATGAACATCCTCATGGACGCCGACAAGCCCGACGATGCCATCAAATGCTTCAAGGGGTATCTCGACGCCCAGGGCAAAGGTCGCCCGCTGCCGATCGAACCTTCTTATCTTGCTCTCACCGCCATGCTGAAGACCGCGGACGTGGCGGCCGCCGAAGAGCTCGCCGCCCGCGTGAGCGCGCAGACGCTTCATCCGCGTTGGCGAAAGTACGCCCTGCTGCTCACGCTCGATCGCGCCCAGCAGGCCGCCCAATCGATGCTTCCCGAGCCGTCAGCGGCCGACATGTACGACGCACTCATTGGCATCAGCCTGGCCGCGAGCGCGGGCAATCAGCAGGCCATGGCGAACTGGACGGGCCGTCTTGCCCAGATCGACCAGGATCTNNTGGCGTCGGGAAAGGGGGAGCAGGCTGAGGCCGAGCTGAAGCCGGCTGGCAGTCTTGATGCCATGACCACCCTTGGCGCGGCGGAATTGCTGGCTTCGGCAAAATCCAACGCCAGGTCGGCACAGGAGGCTGGCGAATTGCTCAGGGCTGTGTCGGCCCTTGAATTGGGGCTTCCGTCCCTGGGAGCCAGGTGGGCCATGCAGACTCTCAAGTCGCGCCCGACCTGCCAAATGGCGGCCCTTATTGCCACGCGGGGACAGTCGGATGTCGCTTCGCGGCGGAAAACCCTCCAGGCGGTTCAGCCTGCCGACTGCCAGTTTGTCCGCTTGGCGACGGCGTCGCTCCTGATGCAGGAACGGCAATATGAGCAAGCAGTCAAGGTTCTCCAAGAGGCCGGAGGAACCGACCAGGCAGATCCGGCCCTCATGCTAGAGTATGGCGGGGCGATGGAGCATACCGGAAAGCTGCAAGAGGCGTTGGCACTTTATCTGAAGGCGTGGGCTGCGGGAAAGAGCCCCGTGGCCGCCAACAATGCCGCATACCTGACCTCGATCCTGGAGAGCAACGATAGCGTCAAACTCGGCGGCGCCCAGGCCATGATCGAGCAGGCTATCGCCGCGGCGCCCAATGTCGCGGCCTTTCGCGAGACCTACGGATGGATCTGCCACCTCCAGGGGCAGAAGGATAAGGCGTGCGAGGAGCTTCGCCGGGCGGTCAAAGGACTTCCTGACTCGCCCGAGGCCCACTATCATACGGCCATGGCTGAGTCGGACTCGGGCAACAATGAACTTGCACGGTATCACCTTGAGGCCGCGGTGCAACTTGCCGACAAGCTCAAGCGGGATGGCAAGAACAGCCCGGAGACCGACAGGGCGCTCGCCCAGGCCCAAAATGCCCTGAAGTCGCATGGACAATAGCCCTGGGAGAAGACGTTTGGGCCTCCTGTGATTTGTCCGGCGAGGCAACGTCGTGGCTGCTGTCCGGGCCGGCGCGCCTGCCGGGTTGCCTCGACGCGCGGAGTTTCCTGCCATGCGCACCAGACTGCTGACCGTTCTCTGCATCGTCTACGCGGGCCTCCTGCTGTACGGAAGCCTGATGCCTTTCAACTTCACGAACGGGCCGGAGGTCGTCCGGGAGAACCTCGACCGCGCGTTCCTCTTTTGGCCTTGCAGCAGCGTGTTGCACACCAGTTTCCCCGACGCCCTGGCCAATACTCTCCTGTACATTCCCCTGGGAGCTCTGGTCTCCATGCGGTTGACGGCACGTCGCGACGCCTGGAGAATCGCGGCGGCGGCTGCGGCGCTGCTGGTAGGGGCTGCGATCAGCCTGACGGTGGAGGGGCTCCAGCTATGGGAGCCTTCGCGGGTTGGCGCGGTCAACGACCTGGTCACCAACTCCCTTGGGGCATTGATAGGGGGCTTGGCGGGCGGGCTCTGGGGGAGGCGCCTGTGGCTGAGTCTGCGGCGCGCGGTCCGTTGCCGGCTCAATGCCAATCCGGTGATACTGGGGGCGTGGGTCGTCATGTTCGTGCTGTTCAGCGACGCGACGTACCCCTTCCTGCCCACGCAGGACGTATCCGACCTGAAACACAGCATCCAACGGGCCATCCAGCTTTGCGGGATGGCCGGTTTCGAGGCCCACCCCTGGCACTACTGGCTCATCATGCGGGTCGCCGTTTACGCCGCCTTGACGGCCCTGCTTGCCTCGGGGCTGGGATCCGCCTCCAAGCCGCGCTGGATCAAAGGGGCAAGCTGGACGCTCGCCTTTGCCATCGCCATCGAACTGGCCAAGTTGATCATCGTGGCGCGCAATCCCAACCCCGCCAACGTGATCATGTCCGGATGCGGCATACTGGCGGCCCTGGTTTTGGGAACGATGCTGAGGGGAAGGGTTTCCAGCCGAGGCAAGTACGCACTGGCCATCGTCCTGCTGGCGGCGTGCATCGCGTACCTGTCCTGGGAGCCTTTCAACTTTTCCTGGAACATGGAGTACATCCGGTCTCGAATCCCCCGCGGCCCCGAATGGATCCCGCTCTATGAATACGCGATGCAGGGGCGAGGCGAGCAGGTCTTCCTCGTGGTGAGGTCCCTGGCTGCGTTGGGAGGGCTGACCTACGCGATCACCATGATCCGGTGGCGGTTCCCCTCAAACCGCCGGTGGTCGCGTGTCCTGCGTGGGGCCATGTGGGCGGGGCTTATTGGGTTGGTCTCTGAACTCGGGCAGTTCCTGCTTCCGGGTCGGATTCCGTCCCTGACGGACGTCGTTTGTTTTGCCGCGGGCGGCGCCATAGGGGCGTGGTTCGCCCAGATCCACCAGATCAAGATTGCCCGAAACGTGCGTGTGCGCGACGGCATCGGCGGGCGTGCTGCCGGCGAAGAGGTTGCCGGTCGGGCGAGGTAGTTCCAAGCAGGGCGTGTGCCGTCGCCCGGGCCAGGCAAACCGTTTGCGCAGCCGGCGTTGCCTGGCGTAACTTGGCCGTGCGGCCCGGCAGGATGCGCGGCAACGAGGTCGGCCGCCGCCATCGCTTTTAGAAACCGATCTATCGTCGAAGAGCGACACGCCGGGTATAATCGGCTCCAGCAATTCGAGGCGCGTTTTGGGCAGGCAGAGCGCCCCGTGGAAGGAACTCCCCGGACCTGAACAGCCGAGACGGCGATCTCGCTCAGGTGTGTCAGACTCGACGGCATCGACGCCAATGTCCAACATCGCCCACATGATGAGCTTCGACGTGGAGGAGTACTTTCACGCCGAGGCCGCCGCCCGAGGCGGGCTTCGTCGCGAAGACTGGGATCGCTATCCCATGCGCCTGGGGCCTTCGGTGGATCGCATTCTCGAACTCCTGGCGGAGCACGGTGCGTCGGCCACTTTTTTTGTCCTGGGCTGGGTCGCGCAGAACGAGCCCGAGGTGGTAAAGCGAATTGCCGCTGCCGGCCACGAAATCGCCTCGCACGGCATGCGGCATCAGATGCTCACTCGCCTGAGCCCCAAGCAGTTCCGGCAGGATATCCTGGAGAGCCGCAAGCTGCTTGAAGATCTAGGTCAGAGACCTGTCGTGGGCTACCGGGCGCCGACCTTTTCCATCATGCACGGGACGGCGTGGGCATTGGACACGCTCGCGGAATGTGGTTTCGTTTACGACTCATCGATCTTCCCTGTCCGGCACGATCGATATGGCGTGCCGGAGGCGCCCCGGTGGGCCCACATGGCCCAGGGGCCAGGCGGCGGCCGCTTGCTGGAAATTCCCCCGCTGACTCGACAATTCCTGGGCGCCAACATTCCAGTGGGGGGGGGCGGATACCTGCGGCTGCTCCCGGGGCGGTTTCTTGCCGGCGCGCTGAAAAAAGCCGACCGGCTCGGGCGGCCGGGAATGATCTACCTGCACCCATGGGAATTGGACCCTGGTCAACCGGTGCTGCCCATGAGCGCCCTCTCGCGTTTTCGCCACCGGGTCAACCTCTCTCGCACGGAGGCTAAGCTGATCCGACTGCTCAGGGCATTTCGCTTCGGCGATGTTCGATCGCTCCAGGACGAGCTGTTGAGGACAGGCGAGTCTTTTGTGTATGGGCCAGAGCATAAGAGTTGAGCGCGACGGGCCGACTGGGTTGACCCCGGAATCCTGGTCGGGCCCCGGGTGAAGCTCGCATCCAGATTCGGATCAAGAATGGGGGCGGGTCCAAATCCAAGCGACCGTGCCTCCCTGAGCGCCTTCCCCCAAACCCCAAGGCGTCGCCGCGTGTGGCGGGAATCCGCAGGCATCGCTGCCTGCCGGTGCGGCAATTGATCAAGCCGGCGGCAAAAGCAACGACCGTCACACCAAACGCAACGCGAAGTCGTCAAACCATGACGGCAGGTTGGCCCCGTCCGCACTGGTCCACTTGTAGGCGTGCGTCGCGTCCTTGTAGCTCAGGCTGAAGGCCAATGTCGTCGCCGTCGGCAGGGTCGTCGTCAGGCCAAAGGGGACGTCGTGGGCGGCCGGGTTTCCATCGTTGTCGTACTTCGCATAGCACAGGCTGATCTTGCCCAGGCTGCCGGCGGCAATATTGCTGTTGATGAAGCTCTGGACGTAAGTCCGGCCGGCCTTGATGCCTGTGGTCTTCAAACTCTTGATCGCGGCAAGCAGACCACCGACTGGCGGGGCCAAATCGCCAATGTTGGGCAGGTCCAGTACGTTGTCGGGCACGCCGCCAACGCCGTCTTCATCCCGCACGACGTCCACTCCGGCGAAGATGGTGGAATTGCGGATGCCTCCGGCGGTCACCTTCTGGATCATGCCGTCGGCGCGGATTTGGCTGCTGTCGATCCATCCTTTGGCCGACAGTGCGCCCAAGGCCTTCAATCGGGCGTCGGGGGCCTGCTTGAGATCCAGGGTCAAGTTGGCCAGGTTGGCCGAGGCCGACACCGTGCCGATGGAATTGGCCGTGAACGAGCCCGCAAGATTGCCGGCTACCGACCTGATCTTCCCGACATTGGCCCAGTCTCCCACGTCGCCGAATTTGGCTGTCCACGAGGCATCCGAAGAGTTGACGGTGATCGTTTTGGCCCCGCCCGCCAGCGTCCAGGCGGCGTCTGTGACGCTTCCGGCGGCCTTGAACGTGCCCAGCGAGACTCCCTTGGCGTCCTGCGACAGGAGGTTCAGGTCTGCCTGGAAGTTCCCGGCCAGCAACCGCTTCTTGTCGCCCTTGACCGTCAATGAGGCAACGGACGGCGCCGAGATCGCGTCGGCCGTCCCGTCGGTGTCCAGCCACCGGGTGACCTTTAGCGACTTGACGGGCGTCGCGGACAGGATGCTCATATCGGCCACCAGGTCGAAGCTCAGCGCGGTCGTCGTCCTCGTATCGCCCATCGGGCGAGGCCCGATGGAGATTGTGCTGCCGGCAGTGGCGTCGTCCATGGTCAGCGAGCCAAGCGTGCCGTCAACGGTCACGTCGCCCAGCAAGCTCGTCATCTTGCCCGTGATCGACTTGAGCGATGATCCCTGGACGATGATGTACTCGAGGGAGGTTTGGGCGGCGGCTCCCTTGCCCTTGGTGGCGATGGTCAGCTTGCCCTTGCCGTTGTCGCCCGTGATGGTGACGCCGCGGAGGTCGCCGTGGACGGAATCAATCGGGTCGGTCCAGCGCTCGACCACGGCCTGGCCGATGCCGACGTAGGTGATCGTCACCGGCGTGCCGTCGGAGTCCAAGAACGCCCACTTGTTGTTCCTGCCCTGAAGCGTCCTGGTTTCCGTCGGCCAAATGGAGATCGTCGCATCGGGCTGACTGGGGGCCGCCTCCCGGTTGCTTAGGTTGTCTGTGGCAACGCTGTAGAACCGATACGTGTGATTGAGCTGGCCGGTGTAGACGGCCGAAGTATCGAGCGTGGCGGTCTTCCAGGCGGTGAAAAAACCGCCGTTGTCGGAAACGAAAATGTCGTAGCCGGCGATGCCGGAGCCGCTGGCGTCGTCGGCGCCTGACCAGTTCACGGTGAAGGTCGTGGATTTCGTGTAGGCCGGCAGGGCGGCAACGCTGCTGCTGGGAGCTGTGACACCCACGCCCGTGTGCAGCAGCACGCTCACCGTGTTGTCCAAGACGTTGGTGACGGCCAGGTCCGCCTGGCCGTCCCCGTCGAAGTCCGCCGAAGTCACGGAGACAGGATACCGTCCCGTGGCGTAGTCGCCCTCGGCGGCGAAGGCGCCGGCGCCGTTGCCCAGCAGGATGCTCACCGTGTTGTCGTGGTAGTTGGTGACGGCCAGGTCCGCCTTGCCGTCCCCGTCGAAGTCCGCCGACGTCACGGAATACGGGCCGGTCCCCGTGGCGTAGTCTACCTTGGGGGCAAAACTGCCGTCGGCGTTGCCCAGCAGGATGCTCACTGTGTTGTCGTGGTAGTTGGCGACGGCCAGGTCCGCCTGGCCGTCCCCATTGAAGTCCGCCAAAATCATGAACAAAGGATGGCTTCCCGTGGCATAGTCGACCTTGGGGGCGAAGGCGCCGGCGCCGTTGCCCAGCAGGATGCTCACCGTGTTGTCGTTAAAGTTGGTGACGGCCAGGTCCGCCTTGCCGTCCCCGTTGAAGTCCGCCGACACCACGGAATAAGGAACGGCCCCCGTGGCGTAGTCGAGCTTGGGGGCGAAGGCGCCGTGGCCGTTGCCCAGCAGGATGCTCACTGTGTTGCCGTTGTGGTTGGCGACGGCCAAGTCCGCCTTGCCGTCCCCGTTGAAGTCCGCCGACGTCACGGAATACGGGCCGGCTCCCGTCGCGTAGTCGACCTTGGGGGCGAAGGCACCGGCGCCGTTGCCCAGCAGGATGCTCACCGTGTTGCCGCTGGCGTTGGCGACGGCCAGGTCCGCCTTGCCGTCCCCGTTGAAATCCGCCGACATCACGGAATAAGGGCCGGCCCCCGTGGCGTAGTCTACCTTGGCGGCAAAAGTGCCGTCGCCGTTGCCCAGCAGGATGCTCACTGTGTTGACGCTGGCGTTGGCGACGGCCAGGTCCGCCTTGCCGTCCCCGTTGAAGTCCGCCGAAATCACGGAGTTGGGCCAGTGTCCCGTGGCGTAGGGAACCGCGTCGGCGAAGGCGCCGCTTAGCAGCAGCCGCGGCTCCAACTGTTCCGTCATCCCGTCGGGAGCGCGTCCTGTGCGATCCAGGGCCGGGTGGATCGACCGCTCGTTGAGAGAACGCATTCGGTTCCAGACTATTCCGTACAACTTCCGAAGCCGGCCCAGTATGTGCGACGCTGGGGACATTGCCTGTTTCCCTTTCTTGTCACGCCTTGCGTGATGAACAGATTCTCCGCTTCGCGTCCCCGCGGTCGCATGCTCAACGAGAGAGGGGGGGTAGCAGTTCCCGCAAGAGCAAACTGATACCCGAAGCCACTCCGCATCGCAGGAGGCAAGTAGGGGCGAAACCTTAAACCGATGTGGCAGACGCCCGTCGCCGACGGATATACGCGCCCAGACCGCTCATGCCGGCGAAAACGCCCAGCAAGGTCAGCGGCTCGGGCACGCCGCCCGGCGAATTGGTGACTTCCATCAAGTCTATCGTCGCGTCCTGAGCAACGGGGCCAGACATGGTCAGCACTATCTTGTTCACTTTCGTGAAGTCGACGACGCCCGCGTTGGTGAAACTCGCCAGGGCTTGATTGACGAAAGAGACGCCGGGGCCGAGGTTGGTCGACCAAAAGGCCGTGGATCCACCCGCCGCGGCCGTTTCGGTGATGTCGACACGGAAGCCGAGGTCTAGGTCGCTGGCAAGAATCGTGGCTTGAATAAACGGGAGGAGGCCGCCATTGGTTATGTCCACGCCGCCCAGTCCGGCGCCGTTGGCATCCCAAGTGATCGTGCCCACGCCGTTTTGGCCCGAGTCGTTGCCCAGCGACAGCGTCCCCACCCCGGCGGGATTCACGTTTAACGAACTGCTGAGGCCAAACGCGGAGCTGGCGACGCTGATTTGCATGGTGCGCGAACCACCGACAACTCCGACAAGCCCAGTCGTCGTGTTGGACTGGGTCCCGGTGCCCGTGATGCTGAGAGCTTGGCCGGTGTTGGGCTGCGTGAAGTGGTCAATGGTGAACGAGGCCGCGTGGACCGTGGGGGCCAACATGCCCAAGGTCGCCAAGACTACAATAACCGCAATCGTCTTCTTCATGGGAATCCTCACTTTTTTGAACTCGACACGTCAAGGTTTCGACCGCACTCCTACGGCGCTACAAGCGATATAGGAGACAGAAATCAAAAAAAAGCCGACGTGGCCGAGCATCCAAGGATGCCCAATCACGTCGGCTTACTCGTCAACGGGCCTCCCGGCACGGCCGGGCTGCCCTTCAACTAGTCATCCGAACTCGGAACCGGTACACACTTCCTACAGGTTCCGACGACGCACGTATTATAGGCGCGTGCAGCCATATTGAACAGGCGAATTCTGGAATTTTCTCAAACTGACCGATGTGAGTTGTCTAAGGTCGACGGCGGCCTGGGCGGCACCTGGCACGGGATGGCTCCGGCCAAGTTCCTGGGTGACATGCGTGCAGCGATCTGCGGCCGCCCGCGGCCGCCTGACTTACGACATCCAGGCCTCTCATCAGGGCAACTGGAATACGAATGAGCGGTTTTGGCCGCAACGCGGCTCACGCGGCATTTTGTTAGGGGCTCTTAACTGCGCTGGACACGCGTCTAATTCACTCTGAGCCATTGCCCTGTAATGGGTTAACCGAAACCGGGCATCTCGTCGCCCGGTTCGGTTAGAGCGTGCGGCCAACCAAATGGGGCGCCCCTGGCCAACTTGGTATGGGAGTTCTGCACGCCGCGGAATGCGGGACATAATTCCAGAATTCACCTGTTCAATATCGCTGTGTTCGCCTATAATAGTCGAGCTACCGGAACCTGTGGGAAGTGTGAACTGGTTCCGAGTCGGACGACTAGCTGAAGGGCAGCCCGGCCGTGCCGGGAGGCCCGTTGACGAGTAAGCCGACGTGGTCGAAATACCTAGGGTGTTCCACCACGTCGGTTTTTTTGATTTGTGTCTCCTATAATGCTCGTAAGCTCCATAGGAGTGTGGTCGAAACCCTAACGTGTCGGACTTCAAGAAGGAGGACTTCTGTGAAAAGGACGATTGCTGCTCTCGTAGTCTTAGCGACCTTGGGGGTGTTGGCCCCCACGGTCCACGCGGCCCCGTTCACCATTGACCACTTCACGCAACCCAACACCGGCCAAGCTGTCAGCGTCACGGGCATCGGGAGCGCGTTCAACACGACGACGGGGCTTGCCGGCGTTGTCGGCGGTTCGCGCACCCTGCAAGTCGACGTCACCGCCTCCGCCTACGGCCAAAGCAGTTCGCTAGTAGTGAGTCCCGCCTCGCCGGGGGCGCTGTCGCTGGGCAACGACTCGGGCCAAGTCGGCGTGGGCACGGTCACTTGGGATGCCAACGGCGCCGGGCTGGGCGGCGTGGACATAACCAATGGCAGCATCCTACCGATTTTTCAAGCCACGATTCTTTTCAGCGACCTGAACCTCGGCTTCCGTGTCGACATCACCGAAACGGCCGGTGCGGGTGGATCCACGGCCTTCTGGTCGACCAACCTCGGTTCCGGCCCCTCTTTAGTTAATCAATCCCTGGCGAGTTTCACCAACGCGGGCGCTGTCGACTTCACGAAAGTGGACAAGATAGTGCTGACCATGTCTGGCCCCTTGGCTCAGGACGCCACGCTGGACCTGGTGGAAGTCGTGCCCGAGCCGGTGACGATGTCCATGCTGGGCTTGGGCGGCCTGGCGCTTCTGCTCCGGCGCAGACGCGCCTGAGGTCTGGTTGAGTTGAGGCCGCGTGGCCTGGCAGAACGGCTCAGCAAAGAGAGGAAGGCGAGGAATGAACGGCAAGCACTTGATTCCCTCAGCCAGCGCGGCGGCGGTCAGCCCTTGCTTGCCGTCCCGCAACCTCTCACCCTCGGCGCTCGCCCCGGGCCTGGGAACTCTTTGCGGTTGCGTCCGCCGCCGCGAATTTCCCCAGGGCCCACAGGGGGTGCGACATGCCTGAGCCTATCACTCTGGTCACGGTCGGCAGCGGCTTAATTGGCCTGACCTTCCACCTGGCCCGGCGCTACTTTGAAATGGCCAAGGAAGTCGTGGACGTCGTCCTGGGCTTCATGCTCCTGCTGGCGGCGTTGCCGGTGCTGCTGCTATGCGCCGTGCTGATCAAGCTCTCCAGCCGCGGGCCGGTCTTCTATGTGCAGGCCCGCGTGGGCAAAGGCGGGGAAATCTTCAACATGTACAAGCTGCGAACGATGCGTTCCGACGCCGAAATCGACACCGGCGCCGTCTGGGCCGCCAAGGACGATCCGCGCATCATCCCGGGCTGCCGCTGGATGCGGCATTCGCACGTGGACGAGTTGCCACAACTCATCAACGTCATCAAGGGACAGATGTCGTTGGTGGGCCCCCGGCCCGAGCGGCCGGGGATCCTGGCGGAACTGGAGAAGGTGTATCCTGACGTGCGCAGGCGGCTAACCGTGCGCCCGGGGATCACCGGGCTGTCGCAGGTGCGGAACGGCTACGACACGAGCGTGGGCAGTTTCCGCCGGAAGCTGGCGGCGGACCTGGAGTACATCGAGAAGCGGCGCTGGAGCCAGGAACTCCGCATCCTCATGGCGACGGTGCCCAGGCTGTCGGATAAGCAGGCGAATTGACGCCCGAAACATGGGATGGTTTGCACAGCTTACGGCTCGGCAGGTGTAAGCCGAGTCTGGACAGTACGGGAATGAGCACGAGAGATTGGGGGATGCAGAGCGAACGAGCGGCATTGGCCGGGCCGGTTTGGCTTGGGGATGGGCCAAGAACATGGTCACGCGGAAGGTGAAGAAGCATGCCACCCGGGCGGGAGCCAGGACCGATTGATTTCAAATTTGGGGATTTGAAATCGGGGAATCGAGGAATGGCCTTGCCTTTGCCTTGCCCCTCCAATCCGCAATTTGAAATTCCCAGATTTGTGATTCGGACTACTGCAACTGCCAGTTTCGCCGCAGCAGCCACTCCGCCGTCAGCAGGCCCACGAACAGCACGAACAGCAGCGGGAAGTTGTACAGGCTGATACTCTGGGCCGCGGGCGGGGGCACCAGCCGGTTGCGGGATCGCTGCACGATCTGGTCGATCACGTCGGGCAGGGCTGACAGTTCGGCGAACTGGCCCTTGCTCTGGGCGGCAATGGCCTTGAGCAGGTCGGTGTCGCGGGAGAGCTTTTCACTCTCGAGGTTCCTGCCCAGCACGGTCAGGGGAAGGGTGTCCGCGCCGAGGGCCTTGCCGTCCTTGTCGGCGGCGGAGAATTCCATGGTGTACTGCCCGCTGGGGGGGGCGGGGAATTGGGCTTCGTACAGGGCGGAATCCTTGAGCGGGGTGAGTTTGAACTTGAGCGGGTCGCTCAGGTTCTGGCCCTTGACCAGCACCTCGGCCGTCGCGTCGCGGGTGAGTTGGCCAAGGGGGCTTCGGACCTGCACCGACAGGCGGACCTGCTGGGCGGCGGCGAAGCTGCGGCGCTCGCACCGCGCCACCAGGCTGGATGTGGCCCCCTGACGGCTGTTGTCTACCCCCGCCAGATAGCGGATCAACTGGCCCCAGAATAGATGGTAGGGGTTCTGTCCGCCGCGGGCCTGGAACTGCATGTACCAGTTCCAGGTGGTGTCGGCGGTGAAGGCGGCAGAGCGGCCCGAGCCGTACTGCTGCACCACCAGCACCGGCAGCGGCCCGTCGGCGTCGTTGCGCGTGGGATGCACGGCCAGCACGCTGGCGCCGCTCTTGAGCTTGGCTATGGTCACGCAGCCCAGCAGTTCCTTCATGGGCGTGACGGCCTTGGCCGAGGGGCTGTCGAAGTACGCCGCCAGGCCCTCGAAAACGGGCGAGACGGCGCCCTGAGCGGTCAGACTGGGCACGAACAGGCTGGTTTCCTGGGGTTGGCTGCGCGAGCCGACCTCCACGGGCAAGGCGGCCTCGACGGGCGTTTGGGCGTAGCCGCCCGGGCCGAAACTGTTCCGCCCGCCCAGCATGAGCAGCGCCTTGCCGTCGTTGACGCACTTGCGCAGCGCCTCCATCTGGGCGTTGGAGAGGAAGCTGCGGTCCAGGTCGCCCAGGATGATTACGTCGAAGGCGTTGAATTCCTCCTGGGTCCTGGGCAGGTCGGTCAGGGCCTTGCCGTCGGGGCTGCCCTGGGAGGTGAACTTGTTCTGGCTGGTGCGGGCCAGGAAGGCGATCCGCACGTTGGGGTCGGCCGAGAGCGCGCGGTGGATGAACTTGGCCTCGGGGCGGAGCGTGCCCTCGACGTACAGCACGCGGATGGCCGGCTGCTCCACCAGCACGTGCAGGTCGGCGGCGTTGTCGTCGTCGGCCGATTCGCCCGGTATCGGTTGGACGACCACGCTCAGGCGGCGGATGTCAGGGCCGGCCTGGGATGGCTCCCCGGGCGTCCATTTCAGGGCCACCGAGGGCGAGGCTGAGGGGCTGTCGGGTATGACCTGCTGGGTGTCGAGCTGGCGGTCGCCCTCCATCAGGCTCACCGTTATGGGCACGTTGGCCAGGCCGGTGGCCTGGAGGTTGGCCGTGACAGTCGAGACGTTGTGCCGGACGGCCTCCAGCGGCGCCGCCAGCGAGAGCACCTGCACGTTTCGCAGGCCGGCGGCCGACTCCTTTTCCTGGCCCACGCCGATGCAGTAGATGGGCGTCCGCGCGGCGGCCACCGCCGCGTCGAGCTTGTCGGGGGCGTTGTGCTGGCCGTCGGATAGCAACAGGATGCCGGCCAGTTCGTCAGTGCTGTATCCGGCGATGGCGCGGTTGATGGCGGCGGCGATGTTGGTCCGGTCGGTGTCGGGCCCGGTCGGCTGCAGGCCCGCCAGCTCGTCGGCGCTCTGGCAGGCCTGGACATTGCGGGCGAAATGAAAATACGACAGGCGGAACTGCCCGGCCATGGCATCCTGCTGGCTGCGCAGGGCCTCGACCGCCTGGCGATACCGGCTGGGCAGGTCGCGATGATCGATTGTGTCCATGCTGGCCGAACGGTCCACCAGCACCGGCAGGGCCAGTTTGGCCTTGTCCGGGCTTGGTTGAATGGATAGGGCCGGCTTGAACAGGATCAACAGCAAGGCCACGATGGCCAGGAAACGCAGGGCCAAGAGGGCTGACATCCGCCTGGGCCCCAGGTAGGCGTACACCGTCCAGTAGAAGATGGCCACCGCCAAAACGATCACCCCCGCCAGCAGCACCAGCCAGGCCAGCCTGCTCGCCGCCGATTCCAGCGGCAGCGTCGCCGAGGCAAAAATGACCACGCCGGCCGAGGCAATCCCGGAGATCGCCGTCAGCCAACCGAGCTTCTGGCGGCGGATCAGCTTCCAGCCTCCCAGGGCCAGCAGCGCCAGGGCGATGGCCAGCCCAAGGGTGGAGGCCAGTTCCGCCTTGCTCAGACCCGCAAATTGCAGACTCAGCCGACTCATGATGAATTAAACCATGCCTGCCGACCAGTATACCTGCCGCGCTGGAGAATATAGGAGTGCCAAAACGTACGCAGAGGCGCAGAGAACGCAGAGAAAAACGCAGAGAAGAAAACTTCAACCACAAAGCACACAAAGAACACGAAGAGATTCTTGAAAAGGAAAAAAACACAAAAGGCTGTTCTCTCCGTATCTCTGTGTCGAATGCCGTTGTTCTTCAAGACGGAAGGTCCAGGAAATAAACAAAGAGGCGCAGAGACTGCGGAGACGCGCGGAGAGAATTGGTTCTTTTCTCTCTGCGTTTTCTCTGCGTTCTCTGCGCCTCTGCGTAGAGTCTTGGATTCCGGCTCATTTCTTGATCAGGGCGTAGCGCTGGCTGGCGAAATCCCAGTTGGCCAGTTTCATGAAAGCGGCAATCCAATCGGCCCGGCGGTTCTGGTACTTGAGGTAGTAGGCATGCTCCCACACGTCGCACACCAGCAGCGGCGTCACGCCCCAGATGGTCAGGTCCTGGTGCTTTTCGCACTGGAGGATCTGCAGGCAGTCGGCCACCGGCTCGTACGCCAGCACGCCCCAGCCGCTGCCCTCGACGGCCTCGGTGGCGGCGGCGAACTGGGCGGCCATGGGCTCGAAGCCTCCGAAGCAGTGCACGAACTTGGCGGCCAGGTCGGCCTGGGGCTTGCTGCCGCCGGGGGTCATGGACAGCCAGAACAGACAGTGCAGGACGTGCCCCGAGCCGTGGAAGGCCAGGTCCCGGCTGAGGGCCTTGATGGCGGCGTAGTCGCCGCTCTTGCGGGCGGCGGCGAGTTTCTCCAGGGCGGTGTTGAGCCCCTTGACGTAGCCGGCGTGGTGCTTGTCGTGATGCAGTTCGAGGGTCTGGGCGTCGTACAGCGGCTCCAGGGCGTTCTTGGCATAGGGCAGCTCGGGCAGGGCGTACTTGCCCTCGGCAAAGGCGCTGCTCAGGGCGGCTGCAGGGTTGGCGGGCTGTGTTGCGGGCATGGTTGGCATCCTTTCATCTGTAAAGGCCAGCTCTTTCAGGCCTGCCGTCGCCAGCAAGGCCCCGGAGCCAAGAAGTCTCAGACATTCGCGGCGAGAAATCACCGGCTGCATGGCGGTCAGTTTCCTGTCGTATCGGCCTGGCTGGCCGAGTTCTCTCATCCTATTCCGCCCGCGGGCGAATTTCCCCTGGGGGCTGGCAACCTGCCATGGCCGACGCCGACGCCGGTTTGACCAAGTCGCGTAGGGCACGCGGGTTCGTGAGCGGAGCGAACGGTTCCGCGCGCGAAATAAATGGGTGAAGTCGTCAATGGGGGGTCGAGGTTCACTCCACCCCGCTGCGGCCCATGCCGGCCACGCCGCGGGCCTGCTGGCCCATGAGCCCGGTCAACTACCGCGGCCGGATCGTCAAGGTCCTGCGGCAAGGCAAGCACGGCGAGTACACCGGCATCTTCTACCGCGGCAATCGGTTCTGGGCGGCCGAGTCGCGCGGCACGGAAAGCCTGCCGACGGTCATCCTCGATTCGCTGGTGCTCCGGGGCGTGGAAGATGACTCCGAGACAATCGCCCGCCTGGCTACGTCCGCGAAGTTCCGGTCCGCGTCGATGTCGCACAAGACGGCCATGTTGGAGCGGCACGTCGATATCGCCCGGCTGTTCGGTACGCACACCTGGGACCCGCCTTCGCCGGGGACGGCTACGGCGGGGCTTCGCACGCTGCCGACGCGGTATCTGTCCGCGTACACGCCGGCAGAGAAGCTGGCGGCGATGGACACTGTGGCCCGGCAGAGGGCTAATCAGGGTTTGCCTCTCGCTGGTTCACCGAGTCCCACCGCAGCACAGGAAGATTGACATAATGAGAAGGCAATTTCATTCCTTTATCCGCCAATTCCTCCACGAATCGTGGTTCGACATACACTGCTCCTGTCGGCAGAGGCACGAACCACGCCTCAACATCCTCGACTGCAATTGGCGCACTGAAGGCTGGAGAATTGATATCTCGGACGAGCAACCCCGACACCTTGCCGTCTTCCTTGCGGAGGAACAGCCAGGAGTTGTAGTAGGCCCCATCAAGCAGAACAGCATCCACCTCGACTCTGTAAATCGATCCGGGACAAAAGGTCATGTACCGGCTAAGCGAAGGTTCGAGTCCCATGGTGCGAACGTGGGCGCCGTCTATAGCGATGTCCACCACGCAGAACATGCCCCCACTGTAGTCTTCGGTTACGGGTGTCCAATCGATTCCGTCCTCAAACTTGCTGGAAAACGTCACGGTGGTGGAGTGAGTACACGAGTGAGTAGGCGCTTCGTCCAGTTCAGGAACCCCGCATCCAATAGTGGTCAGGCCACAAAAGAGATAGGCCCCGGCGAGGAGCAGGTGTTCTTTGTGCATATTCGGTCTCCTTACCGCCCGTCAGAGTACATGCCGCCGCCCTTCGCTGTCAACATGGGGTGGATGTGATGCCAACGATCGAAGAGAGCAAACTCGACATCCGCTCCTTGAGGGTCACGGCCGCGGCGAAGCTGCTGAATGTCGCGCCGAAGACGGTGCGGGCACACGTCCGCCGCGGCCTGCCGCTGGTGGACCCGGCTTCGCCAAGGGTACGCCGGGCAGGCGGGCGGATCGACCTGATCGCTTACGGTGCCTGGCTGAACCAGCAGGAGGAACGGAAGAAGTCCTATGGCGCTTGATCCCAACAAGCTGAGCCGCAACGA
>PMYM01000098.1 GCA_003171235.1 Phycisphaerales bacterium
AAAGCCGTGGCCTGATACACAACCAGCCAAGGCCGAATTACCGGACGGCCTCATGCAGAAGCGTGACCATGCCACCCGGATTAACCTAGTAGTTTGTCACAGGTGATTCTCTGGGTGGCACAGGCTTTCCAGCCTGTGCGCGCACAGCCTAGAAAGGCTGTGCCACCCGTGGAATTTCCTGTTACAGACTACTAGGCGCCGCCGCCGTAGCCGGGCTCGGCCAGGTTGACAAAGCGCGTGCAGTCGGAGAGGAAGACCAGTTCGATGTTGCCTACCGGGCCGTTGCGCTGCTTGGCCACGATAATATCGGCCTTGTTGGTGGGGACGTACTCGGCTTCGCCGCGGCGGTAGTAGTCCTCGCGGTGGAGCAGGATGACCACGTCGGCGTCCTGCTCGATGGCGCCCGATTCGCGCAGGTCGCTCATGCGCGGGCGGTGGCCTTCGCGGTCTTCGGGCCCGCGGTTGAGCTGGCTGAGCACGATGACCGGCACGTTCAGCTCGCGCGCCAGCCCCTTCAGCCCGCGCGACTGCTCGGCGATCTGCACCTGGCGGCTTTCCACCCGGCCCTGGCTGGACATGAGCTGCAGGTAGTCGATTATGACCGCCTGAATGTTGTGGCTGGCCTGCATCCGGCGCGCCCGTGCCCGCAGGCGAAGGATGTTCAGGTCGGCTGAATCGTCGATGAAGATCGGGGCCTTCTCCAGTGGGCCGGCGGCGGTCTGAAGGTTGGCCCAGTCGTCGGTGCTGATATTGCCCTGACGCAACTTGCTGGCGCTGACCCGGCTGCGGCTGGCCAGGAAGCGCAGGGCCAATTGCTCCTTGCTCATTTCCAGCGAGAACAAGAGCACGGGGTGGTTGTCGTCGGCGGCCATGAATTCGGCCATGTTCAGGGCCATGGCGGTCTTGCCCATGGAGGGTCGGGAGGCGATGACGATCATCTCGCCCCGCTGGAAGCCGCAGGTGAGGTTGTCCAGTTCGTGGTAGCCGCTGGCGATGCCGGTGATCCGCCCGTCGGCGTTCTGCAGGATTTCGAACGAGTTCTGGATGAGCGATTCCAGGGTGGCGGCGTCCTGCCCGACCTGGCGCGAGGCGATCTGGAAGATGTTGTGCTCGGCCCGGTCGAGGATCAGGGCCGGGTCGTCGTGGCTGTCGTAGGCCTCGTTGATGATCTGCTGGTTGGCGGCGATGAGGTGGCGGAGCAGGGCCCTGTCGCGGACGATCTTGGCGTAATACTCGGCGTTGGCGGTGGAGGGCACGCCCTCGGCCAGGCTGACCAGGTAGTCGGTGCCGCCGACGCGGTCGATGAGCTTGGCCTGCTTGAGCTCCTGGTCCAGGGTGAGCAGCTCGATGGGCTTGCCGTCGGTGTGCATGCGGCAGAGCGTTTCGTAAACCACGCGGTGGGAGGGGCGGAAGAAGTCTTCGCTCTGGCAGATCTGCACCACGATGTCGATGGCGTTGGAATCCAGGATCATCGAGCCCAGCACGCAGGCCTCGGCCTCCAGCGAGTGGGGCAGCACGCGCTGGAAGGCCGTATCGAGTTTGACCGGGCCGTCGCCCCGGCCGGAGACCTCGCTCTTGAGAGGCGCTTGACTGGGGTGATAGTTGGGATCAACGCCGCCGTTAGTAGCCGCCGTGCTCACTGTGACATCCTTGATTAGGAAGGCACTATTTCAGGAACTCCCGGCCATGTCAAGTCGCCGGGGGGTGATTCTCCGCCCGGCGCAGGGCTGAAGTGAGGGTTCTGCACATGTTGATTGCTGTTGTCACCCGGACTGCCCCGCCGCGTTCAAACAGGCACAAAGGGTGTTGCGCCTTGTGGCTGCGGAGACAACTGGAGCGATGCGACCGGGGGTGCAAACCAAACTCCCCCGGCGGTTGTCCACGGCCGGAATCCGCCGCCAAAAAAAACTTTCAGGACAGGTTGAGGTACTCGATGGCCTTGCGGACCTCCTCCAGTTTCACGTCCTCGAACAAGGCGGCGTCGCCCAGGCCCTTGGGCAGGATCCAGCGGACGGTGCCGCGGGCGGCCTTCTTGTCTCGCCCCATGATGGGCAGCAGGGCCTGGAAGTCCCGCGCCTTGGCGTCCAGGGTTGGCAGGTCGGCAAAGCGCACCGGCAGCTTGAGCGACTCCAGCACGCTGCGCACCTTGGCCGCGTGGGTGGCGTGCATAAGCCCGCGGGCGGCGGCGATGTGGCAGGCGGCCACCATGCCCATCGACACCGCCTGGCCGTGGGATAGGCCCCCGTAGCCGGCGGCCGTCTCCAGGGCGTGGCCCAGCGTGTGCCCGAAATTCAGCAGGGCCCGCAGCGACTTCTCGTGCTCGTCGGCCGAAACGATCGCCGCCTTGATGGCCACGTTGCGCAGAATCAGTTCCGCCAGCGGCCCGGGCTGGGCGGCCAGGATGGCGGGGGCCTTTTCGGCGATGAAGTTGAGCAGCGTGGCGTCGCGGACGACGGCGTGCTTGACGCACTCGGCCAGGCCGTTGCGCAGTTGGGCGGCCGGCAGGGTGGTCAGCAGCGTCGTGTCGATCAGCACCAGCCGGGGCTGGTGGAAGGCCCCGACGAGGTTCTTGCCGGCCTGGGCGTCCAGCCCGGTCTTGCCCCCGACGCTGGCGTCGACGGCCGCCAGCAGGGTCGTGGGCAGCGAGATGAAGTCCACCCCGCGCAGGGCGGTGGCGGCCACGAAACCGGCCAGGTCGCCCACCACGCCGCCTCCCAGCGACACGATCATCGTCCGGCGGTCGATGGGCGGGTTCAATCCCAGCAGCCGCTCCATCACCACGTTGTAGGTGGCGAGGTTCTTGTGCTCCTCCCCGGCGGGAAAGGCGATGGCGTGGACATTCAGGCCGGCCGTTCGCAACGAGTCCTGCAGCGGGCGGGTGTACAGGGCGCCCACGGTGGAGTCGGTGATGATGATCGCCCGGCGGGTATTGAACATTTCGGCCAGGAACGGCCCGGTGCGCGCCATCAGCCCCGGGCGGACATGCACCCAGTAACTCCGCGGGCCCAGGTCAATTTTTATCTTTCCCGCTTCCGCCATCCTGCGAATCCTTGTCCTGACGGTTCCGGAATGCCTGCACCTGGTCGATCAGGTTCTGGTCCACCGGCTGGTCCAGTTCCGGCGGCAGGGGCAGGCGTTGGCGCCGGTGGTTCTCTTCGGTGCGGACGCGCCTCTTCCGCACGCTGCGCAGGGCGGCGGCATACGCCCCGGCCAAGACCACCACGGCCACCACAATTCCACCCACCCAGCCGCCGCTCAGGTCATACCCCCAGGTGCGAGCTTGGGGATGCATGTACACCTGGCGGGCCACCAGCACGGGATAGTCGACGTGCTTGCTGGCGTCCTCGCGCAGCGGCAAACTGACCAGCTTATAGTAAATGCCGGCAAACTGCACCTGTTGTCTCGCCGCCACGCCCCTGTTGGGCGGGGTGGAGAGCATTACCAGGACCAGGTCGCCGGAACGGTCCTCGGTGAGGTAGACGATGAAAACCTTGCGCTGGCCCCACCAGCGGGTGCTGCCCTGGGCGTTGTCGGTCCAGTCCTCGATGTGATGAATGCGCCCCTGGACTCTCACCAGTTGTCCGCGGAGCGAATCATCCTTGTCCCAGAGCTGGCGGATGGTCGGCTGCTGTGCGGCCTCGAGGGTGGCGCGGTCTTCCGGCAGCATCTGCGAGCGCCGCAGCAGCACGTACAGTGCGGGTGTGTCCAGTTCGTGGGGGGTGCCCAGGTCGCTGAGGATGGTTAATTCGTCGCTGTTGTAGTCCAGGGCCCCCGCGGGCGAGGGGGCGGTCGTCATTTCCGGCACGACAATGCGGTGGGGCGCCAGGGCCGGCAGGGTGCCAGCTTCGGGGGCGGAAGTCGCCTGCTGGCCGGGCAGGGTCAGGTTCTGATCGGCGGGGGAAGGGGCGCCGGCCTGGTCGGCCGCGGCGGGTTGGCTGGATGTGGCGGGCGCCTCCGCGCTTGCGGTAGTCTCCGCCCCGGCCGCCTGGCATGCCGCCACCGCCAGGGCGGCCAGCGCGATCGCTGCCCGCCAGCCCGCGCGGGAGGAAAAACGCCGGGACGCAAATTGTCCTGACCTTCGCCAGGTCACCGGGGCACTCTCCGTCACCACTCTAAAGATTACTACGCCGCCAAGCCGCCTGCAACTTTACCACCCTTAAACGCTGGGCGGTGGAGTTTATTGGTCAGAGTTTGTGTGCTTTGAGCCATAGCCGTAGGGTGGGAGGAACCGCCCGTAGGGCGGTCTCCCACCGCTCCTGAATTCGGTGGGAGATCGGCCTTCGGCCGATTCCTCCCACCCTACACGACTCCGCAGTGAATCGTTGTGCCGGCATTTCTTATGGCCGGGCGCGGGCGCGAGTTGTAAAATCCAGGGTTTCACCAGGAGCGAAATCGTGGACAAGAAGATCAAGAAGATCGTGCTGGCGTATTCCGGCGGGCTGGACACCTCCGTCATTCTGCCCTGGCTGAAGGAAAAGTACGGCTGCGAGGTCATCGCCATGGCCGCCGACGTGGGCCAGGGCGAGGATGAGTTGCGCGGCATCGAGAAAAAGGCCCTGGCCAGCGGCGCCAGCAAGTGCGTGGTGGCCGACCTGAAGCGAGAATTTGCCGAGCAGTACTGCTTCAAGATGCTCAAGGCCAACGCCGTGTACGAGTACAACTACCTGCTGGGCACGTCCATCGCCCGGCCGCTGATCGCCAAGGCACAGGTCGAACTGGCCGAGAAGGAAAAGGCCCAGGCCGTCGCCCACGGCGCCACCGGCAAG
>PMYM01000131.1 GCA_003171235.1 Phycisphaerales bacterium
GGTCGGCGGTCTTCATGCCCAGCAGCGTGCCCAGGCGGCTGGGCAGGGCCTTGAAGAACCAGATATGCACGACGGGCGCGGCCAGGTTGATGTGGCCCATGCGCTTGCGGCGCACGCGGCTGTGGGTCACCTTGACGCCGCAGCGGTCGCAGATGATGCCCTTGTGCTTGGTGCCCTTGTACTTGCCGCAGGCGCACTCCCAGTCCCGCTCGGGGCCGAAGATGCGCTCGCAGAAGAGCCCGTCCTTCTCCGGACGGTAGGTNNTCGTTGGGGCTGGCCAGAGAGATCTTCACCGACCCGTAGTCATTGATTCGATCGTATGCACTTTCGGCCATTTATGTGCTCCATACAGGCATCAGACGCCCGAGTCACTTAGATTCCAATCCGTCTTCGCCACAACCAGAGCCTACATCGCGAGGGCGTTGCCCTCCATTAGTCCGGCAGGGCCGGAACCAGCAAGACGTTCTCTGTATGCTGGTCGCGCAAGGCCGCTTCCACCTCCGACAGCGCCGTTGCGTAGTCGTAAGCGCGAATCTCACCCTGATCGGGGACAACAATGTAGTAGGTCCATTCGTCCTGCTGCACGACCTCTTCAGACACCTTCAACTTAAAGCCTGCCTTATGCCTCTTGCACCATTCGTCCAGAAGCTGTTGGATCAGTGGACGCAACCCCCGGGCATCTTCTGTCGTCTGTTTCGATATCATGGTTCCTCCTGCAGCAGGTGAAACGCACGCATCATCATGTTCAGCGTATTTCGGACATCGCCTTCACTCACCACCACGGACGGCTGGTAATCCGCCATCAGCCGCATTGAGTACAACTTCCTGACCAGACCCGCCGCCGTCCACCTTCGTTTTCCCAACTGCGTAAGGTGGGTCTCCAGCAGCACTGGCAGCCTCGCGTGAGAAGGGCCTTCCCGGCCGATGGGCATCTGTACGCCGCTGGCTGCCAGCATGGCCGCCACCCGCGAATACGCGGCGAAGTAGGCCCGGCCGACCGCACTTCGGCAGTGCCGGTCGCGCAGGAGCAACGTCGCCCTGTAGTTGTCTTCCGCGAGTGTTTGCCAATTCTCTGCCATCGGCGCCGCCTATATCAGGTTCTTCTTTTCCAACTGGATGTTCAGGCCCAGGCCGCGCAGCTCGTTGCACAGCACGTCGAAGGACACGGGCGTGCCGGCCTCCAGGCTGTTGTTGCCCTTGATCATGGACTCGTAGATCTTGGTGCGGCCTTCCACGTCGTCGCTCTTGACGGTGAGCATTTCCTGCAGTGTGTACGAAGCGCCGTAGGATTCCAGGGCCCAGACTTCCATCTCGCCGAAGCGCTGGCCGCCGGTGCGGGCCTTGCCGCCCAGGGGCTGCTGGGTGATCAGCGAGTACGGGCCGGTGGAACGGGCGTGGATCTTGTCGTCCACCAGGTGGTGGAGCTTGTTCATGTACATGTAGCCGACGGTGACCTTCTGCTCGAAGGGGTCGCCGGTCCGGCCGTCGTACAGGACCGTCTTGTGGTCCTCGGGCATCTCACACAGGATTTCCCGGGTGTCGCCGGCCCGCTGAACGACTTCGCTATCGGTGCGGCGCTGGCGAACATAGACGTTGGCGTCGCGGACGATATTGCGGATCTCTTCCTCGGTGGCGCCGTCGAACACCGGGGTGACGGCCTTGAAGCCCAGCACCGCCGCCGCCCAGCCCAGGTGGGTCTCCAGGATCTGTCCCACGTTCATGCGGCTGGGCACGCCCAGGGGGTTGAGGCAGATGTCCACCGGCGTGCCGTCGGACAGGAAGGGCATGTCCTCTTCGGGCAGAATGCGGGCGATGACGCCCTTGTTGCCGTGGCGTCCGGCCATCTTGTCGCCCACCGACAGCTTGCGCTTGGTGGCCACGTACACCTTGACCATTTCCAGCACGTCGCTGGGCAGCTCGTCGCCGCGCTTCATGTGGCCCAGGCGGCGCTGCTTCTCGCGCTCGATGTCCTCGATCATGGGCCAGTAGCGGTGGTACACGGCTTCGGCCCGCTCCTTGTCGGCCTCTTTGCCCTTGATCCACTTGGGCGAGAAGTTTTCGATCTGCTCGCGGATGACGGCGTCGATTTCGCTCTGGCCGGCCTTCTGGCGGGTGGAGGGATCAACCATCGGCACGCCCAGGATGGAGTTGATCTCCTCGCACATGGCGCGGAAGACCTTGACCGCCTTGGCATCCATCTGGCCTTCGTAATCCTTCATTTCCCGGGCCAGACCCTTCTTCTGGTCGTCGCTCATCTGCACGTGGCGGCTGAATCGCCGGGTGGCGATGACCACTCCTTCCTCGCCGGCGGGCAGTTCCAGGCTGTCGTTCTTGACGTCCTCGCCCGCCCGGCCGAAGATGGCGTGCAGCAGTTTTTCCTCGGGGGTCAGTTCGCTCTTGGACTTGGGCGCGACCTTGCCCACCAGGATGTCGCCCGAGCGCACCCGCGTGCCCACATGCACCGCGCCGTTGGCATCCAGGTTGTGCAGGGCCTTTTCGCTGACGTTGGGAATGTCGCGGGTGAATTCCTCGCGCCCCAGTTTGGTCTCGCGGATCTCCACCTCGTATTCCTCGATGTGAATGGAGGTGAAGGCGTCGGTCTTGACCAGCCGCTCGGACAACAGGATGGCGTCCTCGAAGTTGTACCCGTCGAAGGGCACGAAGGCCACCAGCACGTTTCGCCCAAGGGCCAGTTCGCCATTTGCGCAACTTGGCCCGTCGGCGATGATCTGAGCTTTCTTGACCCGCTGGCCGACCCGGACGATGGGCTTCTGGTTGAGGCAGGTGCGCTCGTTGAGGCGGGCGAATTTCCGCAGGTCGTATTCGTCGACGTTGTCGATGGCAATCCGCAAGGCGTCGGCGTAGGTCACGGTGCCGCTCTTGCGCGCCCGGACGACCATGCCGGAATTCTCGGCCACCACCCTCTCCAGGCCGGTGCATACTATCGGGGCCTCGGTGCGGATCAGGGGCACGGCCTGGCGCTGCATGTTCGAACCCATCAGCGCCCGGTTGGCGTCGTCGTGCTCCAGGAAGGGTATGAGGGCGGCCGACACGCCCACCGTCTGCTTGGGCGAAACGTCCAGGTACTTCACCGCGTTGGGGGGCACCTGGGACACCTCGCTGTTGACGCGGGCCAGCACGTGGCTTTCGGGCAGGTGGTTGGTGGCCTTGCCGCCCTTATCCCGCTCCAGCACGTCGGGCGGGGCCAGCACGTTCTCCATCTCCTGGTCGGCCCGGAGCCACTCGATCTGGTCGAGCACCTTGCCTTTTTCAACCTTGCGGTAGGGCGTGACGACAAAGCCGTACTCGTCCACGCCGGCGTAGATGCTCAGCGAACTGATCAGGCCGATGTTGTTGCCCTCGGGCGTCTCGATCGGGCAGATGCGGCCGTAGTGGCTGATGTGCACGTCGCGGACCTCGAACCCCGCCCGCTTGCGGTTGAGGCCGCCCGGGCCCAGGGCCGAAAGGCGCCGCTCGTGGGTGAGCTGGCTGAGCGGGTTGGTCTGGTCGACCACCTGCGACAGCTCGCTTCGGCCGAAGAAAAACTCGATGCTGGAGGAAACGCTCTTGGAGTTGACCAGGTCGGCGATCTTGTTGAGTTCCTCGGGATCCTTTAGGCTGATGCGCTCCTGGACGGTGCGGCGAAGCTTGAGGAAGCCCTTGCGCAGTTCGTCGCCGGCCAATTCGTCGATGGTGCGGAGGCGGCGGTTGCCCAGGTGGTCGATGTCGTCCACCACGCCTTCGCCGCTGCGCAGGCGGAGGATGTACTTGAGGCAGTTGACCAGGTCCTCGGCCCGGAGGGTCATGGTCGATTCGGGCACGTTCTGGTTGAACTTGCGGTTCAGGCGGAAGCGCCCGACCTTGCCCAGGCGGTAGCGGTTCTCGTCGTAGAACTTTTCCTTGAAGAGGGTCTGGGCCTTGTCCAGTTGCGGCGGGTTGCCCGGGCGAAGGCGGGCATAGATCCGCAGCAGCGCGGACTGGTGAGAATCGGCGTTGTCCTCGCCCAGGGTGTTCAGCATCAGCGGATCGACCGCCTTGCTGATGACCTCGATGTTCTTGGTCAGGGCCGTCTGGATGCGGGTGACGGCCTCGCCGATCTGCCCGCCGGCCGGCACCAACTCCTCGCCGCTTTCGGGGTCGGCGATGGGGGCCACGGCGTACATCTGGGCCTGCACCTTTTGGGGGCTGACCTTGTCGGTGGTGTAAAAAGCCCGCAGGATGCTCTCGGTAGTGCCGAACTTCTCATCCATGGCCCGCAGGAAGCTGGTCACCGGGAACTTGGTGGACTGGTCGATGCGGATGGCCAGGGCGTCGCGCTTGGTCACGCCCATCTCGATCCAGCTGCCGCGCTCGGGAATGATCCTGGCCCCGTGCAGCGGGCGGTCGGACTCCTGGAACTCGATGGTGAAGTCCACGCCCGGCGAGCGGTGAAGCTGGCTGACCAGCACCCGCTCGGCGCCGTTCACGATGAACTCGCCGCCGCCGATCATGATGGGCAACTCGCCCAGGTAGATCGACTCTTCCAGCACGTCCTTGCGGTCCTTGCGGCTCAGGCGGCAGCGCACGCGGAAGGGCCGCCCGTAGGTCAGCCGAAGCTGGCGGCACTCGTCGCTGGTGTAGCGCGGCTCGCCCAGTTCGTAGCTGACGTATTCCAGCGTGGTCTGCCCGTCATAACTTACGATCGGGAAAACCTCGCGCAGCAGGGCCTCCAGGCCCTCGCGCTTGCGCTTGTCCGGCGGGGCGTCGGCCTGCAGAAAACGTTCGTAGCTGGCCGTCTGGATGTCGATGAGATTGGGGGCCTCAATGGCATCGCCGACCTTGGAGAAATCCAGGGTCTTATCCATTCTCAGCATGGTCGATCCTCTATATGCCTAGGCGGCATTGTGCGTCCGCGCGTCCTCTGCCAACCGCTGGGGTCGCTGCCGGCGGGCAGGCGACATCGCCGGTCCGGCCCAACCCGCGCCCCGCCCGCCAACCTGGCGAGCGGCGCGGAACAAAAAACAAAGCGCTGCCCCCAAACCTCCCGGTTTGGCGGCGGCCTGTTTCCCAACCCCCAGGCACGCATCGCCTGGGGGCGAGAAGACTATCTTTTGACTCTAACAATCTGACGCTTACGCCACTTCCGCCGTGGCGCCGGCTTCGGTCAACTGCTTGACGGCATCTTCGGCCTCGGCCTTGGGCACGCCAGTCTTGACCGGCTTGGGAGCGCCTTCCACCAGGTCCTTGGCTTCCTTCAGACCCAGGCTGGTCAGGGAGCGGACGACCTTGATAACCTTGATCTTCTCGGCGCCGGCGGCCTTGAGGATCACGTCGAATTGGGTCTTCTCTTCGACCGGGGCGGCAGCGGCGGCCGGGGCGGCAGCGGCGGCAACTGCGCCAGCGGCCGGCTCGATGCCGTAGGCGCTCTTGAGGTAGTTTGTCAACTCCACGGCCTGCTTGAGGGACAGGGCGGCCAACTTGTCGCCCAGTTCCTTGATAGCGGGTTCCACAACAGCTTGGGTCTCGGTCATGAGGGCATACTCCCAGCAATGAAACACTCCGGCCTGATGGGCCAGGCCCCTGTGGCCTGGTTTAACCCTTTCGGGCCAATCGGCAGCCGGTTTATTACGCTGCGAATCTCGGCGATTTCACATCCCAGGGCGCCTGATCGAGCCGGCCTGCATGTTCAAAACTCGCCTGGAATCCAATCTTATGCCTGTGCCGGGGCCGGCGCTGGCGCCGCCTCTTCCTTGGCCGCTTCTTCCTTGGGCGCCTTTTCCTCGATGGTCTTTATGGCGCCGCCCAGCCGGCCGCCCGGCCCGCGAAGCGCGGCCGACAGCCGCTTGCCCGGCGAAAGCACCAGTGCCACCAGCCCGGAAATGGCCTCGGCTCGGGTGGGATACTTGCTGAGTTCGTCCAGCCGCTCCGCGCCGAATACCTCGCCTTCCATCAACGCCCCACGCAGGTTGACGGTCTTGATCGTCTTGGCCTGCTCGAGCAATTCCCGCACCACGCTCACGACGCTTTCGCCGCCCAGAGCCAGGGCACAGGGCCCCTCCAGAAGCGTGCTGGCCTTTTCCAGCCCCACTTCCTTAAACGCCTGGCGGGCGATCGAATTGCGGACCACCGCCAGGCGAATGTTCTTGCTTCGCAGATTCCGCCGCAGACTGTTGGCCGACACCGCGTCCACTCCCGACAAGCTCAGGACGGCCAGCGATTCGGCCCCCGACAGCCGCTTCACCAATTCTTTACGTAGCAGCGCCTTTACTGGTTTGCTCATTTGCCAGCTCCTATTTCACATCCAGCATTATGGAGGGCGTCATGGTGGCCTTGAGGCAGGCCCGCTTGATGTACTCGCCCTTGCTGGTGGCGGGCTTAAGGGCGCGCATGCGGGTTATAAAGGCCTCTATGTTCTCGACCAGCTTGGCCTCCTCGAAGCTGACCTTGCCTACCGGCACGTGAATGTTGCCGAAGTCGTCGTTGCGATATTCGATCTTGCCCGCGGCATATTCGCGGACAGCCGTGGCCACATCCTCCACCACCGTGCCGCTCTTGGGCGAAGGCATTTTTCCGGCCGGTCCCAGCACACGCCCCAGCTTGGAAACGGTGCGCATCAGAGTGGGGACGGCGATGGCCACGTCGAAATCCATCCACCCGCCCTGCACCTTGGCGATGAGCTCATCGCCACCGGCCTCGATGGCCCCGGCGGCCTTGGCGGCAGCAGCCAGATCGCCTTCGCAGAAGGCAATCACCTTCTTGCTCCTGCCCACCCCGTGGGGCAGGGAGATGGAGCCGCGCATGGCCTGGTCGGCCTGCTTGGGGTCGATGCCCAACCACAACGTCAATTCGACCGTCTGGTCGAACTTAAGGGGTTTGAACTTCTTGATGACCTTTACCGCTTCAACCACGCTCTGCGGGGTCTGCGGCACCACTTCGGCATCGGCCCGATAGCGCTTGCCGTGCGTAACCTTTGCCATCTTCCCAAGGCTCCTTTCCCCCTTGCGGGGTCCCACTGTTATGCCGGGCCCGTGGTCAAGCCCTTTGTACTTGAGATCCGGCGGAAGCCGGACTGAAACTAATCCGCGATCTCGATGCCCATCGACCGGGCGGTGCCCATCACCTGCTTCATGGCCGCTTCCTCGTCGCAGGCGTTGAGATCGTTCATCTTGGTCTTGGCGATCTCACGCACCTGGGCCCGCGTCACCTTGCCCACCTTCTCCTTGTTGGGCACGCCGGAGCCCTTGGCCACCCCGGCAAGCTGCTTCAGCAGCACCGCCGCCGGAGGGCTCTTGCAGATGAAGGTGAAGCTCTTGTCGGTGTAGATGGTTATTTCCACCGGGATGGTCGTGCCATTATAGGACCGCGTGCGCTCGTTGAACTGGGCGACGAACTGCCCGATGTTGACGTTGTGCTGCCCCAGGGCCGGCCCGATCGGCGGGGCCGGGGTGGCCTGGCCGCCAGGGGCCTGCAGCTTGATCTTAGCCTTGATTTGTTTTGCCATGACTGTTTCTCTCTACGACCAGACCTCAGGCCTTTTCGACCTGCCAATACTCCAGCTCGACCGGGGTGGCCCGGCCAAACACCGTCAGGATCACGCGGATCAGGCCCTTCTCGGCCAGCACCTCGTCCACGGCGCCTTCGAAATTCTCGAAGTGGCCTTCCTTGATCTTTACCTGGTCGCCCTTCTTGAATTCCGCGGCCAGGGCGGCGCCCTCCTCGGGGCGGTCGACCTGCATGAGCATTTTGTCCACATCGCTGGTGCTCATGGGCACGGGCTTGCCCTGGGAGCCGATGAAGTCGCCCACGCCGGTGGTTTCCTTGATCAGGAACCAGGGCTTTTCGCCGATGGTGCCGTCTTCCTCCAGCTCCATTTCGATGAAGACGTAGCCGGGGTAGAGCTTGCGCTCGACGAACTTCTTTTCGCTGGGCTTGGTCCGCGGGCGCGGGCGCCGGTCGGCGGGCACCAGGATGCGCCCTATCTTCTCCTGCAGGCCCTCGATCTTGACCTTGCGCTCGAGGGCCTCGCGGACCTGCTCTTCCTTATTGGAAGCGACTCTTAAAACGTACCATTGCTTGGCCATGTTTGATTCTTGCCCGGCTATCGCTGGGAGGCTATTTGCAGCACGCCGATATAGTTGAAGAAAAAGGCGAAGGCCAAGTCCACCGCCCACAACAGCACCGCCAGCGTCAGGGTGGTCACTATGACCACCTTGGTGCCGCCTATGATCTCTCGCTTGGTCGACCAGGAGACCTTCTTCATCTCGCCCTCGGTGGCGATCATGAAGTCGGCCGTGCTGGCCCGGTTGACCAGCCAGTACATCAGGCCCGCTATCCCCAGGAAGATGATCACGGGAATGCCGTACATGATGTACTTGCTGTAATTGATCAATTGCCCGGAGACGTAGTGGGCGATGAGGGCGCCGATAAGGCAGCCGCCTCCCAGGGTTCCCATGCGCACCAGTTTACCCTGTCCGCGTTTGTAAATATCCAATGCCACGTTGTTAACACTTTCCTATCTTGGCGAAGGCCGCCACCGGCCGGCTCCTGCCTGACCTGGCCGCCTTGCCCGTTGCATCCGCCGCCTTGGCCCCACCGGTCTTCGCACACCACGGCAGCGAGGACTTGAACCCCGAACCTGCGATTTTGGAAACCGCTGCTCTGCCAGTTGAGCTACTGCCGTGTGACCTATGGCTATTTCTTTTTCAGCTTGTGCTCCGTGTGCTTCCGTTCCGTCCGGCAGTACTTCTTGAGGCTCTTGAGCTTGGTGCCTTCCCCGCCGACCTTGATTTCGGTGCGGTAGTTGAAGTTGCTGCACCCGGTGCACTGCAGCCAGGCATATTCGCGGGCCTTGGTCTTGGCCATTGCATTACTCCAGAATCTTGGTCACGACGCCGGCGCCGATGGTCCGCCCGCCTTCGCGGATGGCGAACCGCAGCTGTTCTTCCATGGCGATCTTGACATTGAGCAGTTGCACTTCCACCCGGATGTTGTCGCCGGGCATGCACATTTCGGCCCCGACCAGCTTGACCGTGCCGGTGACGTCGGTGGTGCGGAAGTAGAACTGCGGGCGATAGCCGGTGAAGAAGGGGCTGTGCCGGCCGCCCTCTTCCTTGGTCAGCACGTACACCTCGCCCTCGAACTTGCTGTGCGGGGTGACCGAACCGGGCTTGGCCAGAACCATGCCGCGCTCCAGATCCTCCTTCTCGACGCCGCGGAGCAGCAGGCCGACGTTGTCGCCGGCCGTGCCTTCGTCCAGGATCTTGTTGAACATCTCCACGCCGGTGACGACGGTCTTGCGCGTGTCGCGCAGGCCGACGACCTCGACTTCCTCGCTGACGCGGACCTTGCCGCGCTCGATTCGGCCGGTGCCGACGGTGCCGCGGCCCTTGATGGAGAAGACGTCTTCCACGGGCATCAAGAAAGGCTTGTCCACCTGGCGAACCGGCTCGGGGATGAAGTTGTCCAGGGCGTCCACCAGGTCCATGATGGCCTTATTGGCTACCGGATCTTCAGGATGCTGCACCGCCGTTATGGCCGAACCCTTGATGATGGGGGTGGTGTCGCCGGGGTACTCGTACTTGTTGAGCAGGTCGCGGATTTCCATCTCGACCAGCTCCAGCAGGTCCTTGTCGTCGACCAGGTCGACCTTGTTGAGGAATACCACCAGGGCGGGCACGTTGACCTGGCGAGCCAGCAGCACGTGCTCGCGCGTCTGGGGCATGGGCCCGTCGGCCGCGGAGACCACCAGGATGGCCCCGTCCATCTGGGCGGCGCCGGTGATCATGTTCTTGACGTAGTCGGCGTGGCCCGGGCAGTCCACGTGGGCGTAGTGCCGCTTTTCAGAGTTGTATTCCACGTGGGCGGTGGCGATGGTCAGAATCTTGGTGGGGTCGCGGCGGCCCTGGGATTCCGAGGCCTTGGCGATCTCGTCGTAGGGTTTGTACTTGGCCAGGCCCTTCTTCGCCAGGATCTGCGTGATAGCGGCCGTCAGCGTGGTCTTGCCATGGTCGACGTGACCGATGGTGCCGACATTGACGTGCGGCTTGTTTCGCTGAAATACTTCCTTAGCCATGTGCGCACTCCTGTCCTATTGTTTCTTGCCTTGTACGATTATTCCTGATAATCGGCCTACACTTTTTGCCGGCACACCCGCCCGGATGCCGCCGGCTGCCAACACCGAAGCTGCTGAGGGGAATCGGACCCCTGACCTCGTCCTTACCAAGGACGCGCTCTACCAGCTGAGCTACAGCAGCGTAAAACAAAACGGCGGCTAGACCTGCCTTGCCTTGCCGTCGTGTCTTTTATGGACGCACCCGGACCGTGGGCCCAAGGGCGAACGGTCTAATATAAGCTCTCGCCGGCCGCTGTCAAACCAATTCTAAAGGGGCTCTTGAGAATTTTTGCCGGGCTCATCCGGGCGAAGAAACTATAGGCCGATCACTTGGCCAGTTCCCGCTTCCACAGCAGGTGGACGATCACCCCCACCAGCCCCCCGCCCAGCAGGAACGAAATCGAACCGGCTACGGCCAGCATGTGCAGCGTCGGCAGCAGCAAGATACCCGAGCCCGTCGCTGCCACAGGCCGGAACAACAGGTACAGGGCCAGCGCCCCCAGGCCCGCGTAAATCAGAGACAGGCTGGTCTTGGTCAGGCCAGGCGCCTCGCGCCTTGTCCCAAAAAGATCGAAAATGACCAGGCCGCTGCCGATGGCAAAGATGGCTTGCAGCAGCAGCATGAAGACCAGATCAAATCCAATTGCACCGGTTACTCCACGGGGCAGGTCCGAAACAGACTTGATGTTCATGATTAGGGCGCCCAGCATCAATACGGCTGCTAATCCGCCGCAAATAGACTGCACCACGGAGACCCATAACCTCTGCGGCGCGCCCAGGCGGACATGACTAAGGACGGCACACCCAATCAGGCCAAAAATCGTCAGTGTACCCGTTAACGTGCCGCTGCCATCGCCGCCACCGCTGAAGACAGGCACCCCCGGCATCCGCCTGAACCATGCGATGGACACCAAGAGCATTATGACGCAGACGCCGCCCAACCCCAGATAGCTTGTCTGCCGAGCCAGGCCCTTCAGCACGCTGCCCAGAATTATGGCCGCAAGACCGCAAGCCCACCAGGTATAGAACGTTCCCGTGACGACTATGGGGGCCTCGCCGAGCACTTGCCAGGACATGGCTACTCCCTTCGGGCCGATGCCCCAAGGGATGACCAGGTTAGCCAGCAACAGACAACCGGTGATAATGCCCAGGGCTGGGGTATCGCTGTACATTTCGGCGGGGCTCTTCTGCGGCTTGGGGCGGGGGCGC
>PMYM01000049.1:0-4766 GCA_003171235.1 Phycisphaerales bacterium
CCTCCCGCGTGACCATGTTTAGCGTTTCCGCGGTGGCAGATACAGGGGCAGAGGGTAAGGCATGTGAATTTCTTGCCCCGACCCGACCTGATGGTTACTCGTCAAGAGCGGGGTCTGGCAGAGTTTAATTCGTCGTCAATTCGCCTTTGAGTAATGTAGGGCGTGCGGCTGCTTGGCCGCACGCGCAATCCAGATTCTGGTCAATCCGGATTACCACAGAATTGCGCGTGCAACCCAACAGTTGCACGCGCTACAAAACTGATGCCTCGCCGCAGGCGAGGGATATACATGCCTTATTCCTCTCTGCGTCTCTGCGGCAAATTGGTTTTCGGGCTGACTCAGTTCTTCCCCGTCAGCAGGTGCACCGCCAGCACCACTCCCATGACGATCAGAGCCAGGCCGCAGCAGAAGTTGACCCTGCGGAAGAAGCGCGGCCGGACGTTCTGCGGGCGGAATCGCACCAGGTAGATGACGAAGGCAAACCAGCTCGCCAGCCCGCAGGTGGCCGCCGCCAACCCAAGAAAGACATCGAAGGCGTTGTTGGGGCTCGCCTTGCCCAGCCAGGTCGGCCCCGCGCCCACCACCCAGTACAGAAGCGTGGCCGGATTGAGCAGCGTCAGCAGCGCCCCGCTGAGAATATCCCGGGCGATGGTGGTTCGGCCGTTGACGCGGGCGGGGGCCGGGCCGTCGCTCAGCACGCGCTGCGGGTTCTTGAGGGCCTTGCGCAGGATCATCATGCCGATGACGATCACCACCCCCGCCGCCGGGCCGGAGATGATTCGCTCGAAGTCGCGGACGCGGCTTAGGATCTCGTTGCCGCCATACAAGGCCAGGGCGATGTAGCAGGCCTCGACGCTCACCGAGCCCAGCGCCACCCACAGGGCGTGGGTCCAGTGCGCCACCAGCCCCCGGCGGATGGCCACCATGTTGACCGGCCCGACGGGGGCGGCCGCCACGACGCCGAAACCAAATGCCCAGGCCAAAGACCCTGCGTTGATCACGCCATCTCCGCTTTTGGTGCGGCCATATGATAGCGACAAGCTCGCCGCCGGGAAAGCCGGTAGGGCACGCTGATTCCTCGGTTGTTTCGGGGAATCGGCGCGCCGATCCCTTGAACATGCCCTACCGCAATAACCACGGGTGGCATGGCGGCCGCCGTTTGCCGCCATAAGATCGAACATGCCCTTCCGCAAGAAACCGCGTAAGGGCATGGCGCCCAACCTACGTTCTCCTGCGCCCTCCGCATAGGAATTTTCACGCTGGGCGTGTATCATGGCGGCAATCAATGAGACCACGGAAGGCCATTTCCCGGAAGTGGGCCCTGGCTTGCCTGTGCCTGCTCAGCTTCGCCCTGGTGTTGCTGCCGCCGGAGTGGGCGCGCTGGCCGGGAAACCTGCTGCGCCCGGTGCTGATGCCCCTGGCCCAGCCGGGCAGCAGCCTGGCCCACCGCCTGCGCGGGCAGATCGACGAGGTCTTCGCCGAAAAGGGGCCCGACCCCCAGGTGGCCGCCCTGACCAGCCAGGTGCTGCACATGCAGCAGTTGTTGGAGCAGCAACGCCAGAGCATCGAGAACCTGAGCAAATACCGCTCGCTGCTGGAGGGCTTTTCCTGCAAGCTGATCGAGGCCCGCCTGGTGGCCAACGAGCCCCTGTCGCTGCGCAGCCGCGGGCTGGTCAACTCCGGCTCGGCCGGGGGCGCCCGCCCCGACGACCTGGTCATCACCCGCCGCCTGGTGCACGACTTCCCCAAGTCCCTGCCCCCGGAGCTGCAACTGGCGGTGCTGGGCCAGAATTTCGTCGTCGGCCGCCTGACGAGCTGCGCCCCGTATTCAGCCACGCTGCAACTGGTCACCGACCGCAACTTCCGCATGCCGGTGCGGGTTTACCGGCTGCTCCAGCCGGGCCAGCAGCGAACGGTGCTCCAGAGCGGCCCGACCGGCGCCCCCCAGCGCCGGCAATTGCGCAACGACGGTCAGGCCCCGATGGTGGTGGGCCAGCCTTTGGACATGCAGGCCCAGGGCGACGGGCGGCTCCTGCTGCTGGCCCACGTGCCCGAGGAATACCTCCTGCAGGAGGGCGACATGGTCAAGACCGCCGCCACGGATTTCCTGCCGGTGGACTTGGGCCTAGGCCTGGTGAGCCAGGTGGAGCCGGAGAAGGACGCCCTGCATTTCTGCCGGGCGAAGGTGAAGCCCCTGGCCGACCTGGACGCTCTGCGGGACGTGATAATCGTGCTTCCTGGAAGGGACTGACGCGGTGCGCTGGTTTTACTTTCTTCTGCTGGTGCTGCTGGTGCTCGTGCTGGAGAGCGGGCTGATGCAGTTGCTCTGGCTGCCGACGCGGCTGGGGCAGGTCGGGCCGGAGCTGCTGGCCGTGGTGGTGGTTTTCGTGGCCCTGCACGTGGGCACCGGGGCCGAAGCCGCCCTGGCCGGGTGGGCGGCGGGCATGGCGTTGGACCTGACGCTCTCGGGCGAGGGCATGGGCCTCTTTTCGCTGGCGTACGCCCTGGGGGGGGCGGGGGTATGGCGCGTCCGCGGCTCTTTCCTGCGCGAGTTCGCCACCACCCAGGCGGTGCTGACGTTCTTGTTCTGCCTGTTCGCCTATGAAGGCTGGATGCTGTTTTCCCTGGCCCTCAACGCCGGCGCCAGCGGCGGGCCGGCCTGGCGACACCTGCTGCAGGCCCTGGCCGTGGCGGTGTACTCTGCGGTGCTGGCGCCGCTGGTGTGTCTGCTGCTCAAACCCCTGGGGCCATTTATCATCGCCGGCTACGGCCAGCGCGACCGAAGGTAGGCATGTACAGGCGGCGACTCATCGTTTTCCTGCTGATCGTGGCCGGCGTGACGCTGGCCTGCGCGGTGCGCCTGGCGGGGCTGCAGTTGGGCAGGGGGGATGAGTTCCGGGCCAAGGCCGACAAAGTGCTCACCCACGGCCAGCTGCTGCCCGCCGCCCGCGGCACCATCTACGACCGGCGCAACCACCAACTGGCCGCCGAGGTCTCTTCCTGGGACTTCTGCCTCGACTACAACATGCTCACCGACCAGCCGCAATACCTGGCCCAGCAGGTCCGCCGCCTGGCCCGCGTTCAAAAGCCGCGGGGCGCCCTTAGCCAACCCGAGTTGGAGCAAGCCGAGGCCCTCTACCGCCAGCGCGTGCAGCGCACCTGGCAGTTGGCCCAGGAGATCACCGGCTGGCCGCGAAACCGGCTCAGCCAGGCAGTGGACGACGCCGTCGACCGCACCGAGCAGATACGCCGCCGCGTCGGCCCGGTCAAGGGCGAAAGCGAACTGGTGATCGTGCCCGGCCTGGAGGACGCCGCCGCCCAGCGCCTGCGCAACTGCCTGGACGAGATGATGGGCGCCTCGGTGCTGCGCTCGCACAAGCGGCAGGATTTTGCCGGCCGGCTGGCCTGCCACGTCATCGGCCTGACCACGCCGGTGTCGGCCGGCGAGCGGCAGGCGGCGGTGGAGGCGACTTCCCGTTCGGCCGACGCGTCGGCCTGGCTGAACGAATACCTCAGCGGCGACCTTTCGGGCAAGAGCGGCGTGGAAAAACTCTGCGAGGACCGCCTGCGCGGGCGGCGCGGCTACCTCCGCCAGCGCCGCACCGGCGAGACCATCGAGGAAATTCCCGCCCAGAGCGGCCAGGACGTGCATCTCACGCTGGACATCGAACTGGAGAAGATTCTCTCCGACGTGCTCAACCCGCCGGAGGCCCCCGAGCCGGTGACCGGCTCCATCGTCGTCATCGACGTGCCCACGGGCGAGGTGCTGGCCATGGTCAGCCTGCCCGACTACGACCTGGGCAACTATGTCCAGGATTTCCCCCGGCTGGCAGCCGACGAAAAGTACCTACCGCTGATCAACCGCAGCGTGGCCGCACGGTATCCGCCCGGCTCCACCAACAAGGTGCTGGGCGCCCTGGCGGCGCTGTCCTGCGGGGCCATCACGCCTGCCACCAGCTTCACCTGCTACGGCTGTCTGGACCCAGCCAAGCCCAACGAACTGCGCTGCACGGGCAGGCACGGGTCACTGAGCCTCCAGACGGCCATCCAGCATAGTTGCAACGTGTACTTCTACAACGTCGGGCGGCTGGTGGGGCTGGAGCGGTTTGAGGGTTTCCTGGAGCAGGTCAACTATGGTCAGCGCCCTGGCTGCCTGCTGCCTGAGGAGCGGCCTGGGCTGTTGCCCAATCCCGCCTCCGCCGGCCGGGGCGAGGCCATACAGATGGGCATCGGCCAGGGGGCGCTCGCCGTCACGCCCTTGCACGTGGCCAACGCCATGGCGACCATCGCCCGGGAGGGGGAGTTCCGCACGCCGGTGATTGTGCAGGAGCTGGCGGGCCTGCAGCAGCGCCGGGCGCTGAACATTCCGCCCTCGGCCCTGGCGGCGGTTAAGGAGGGCATGCGGCTGGTGGTGAATTCCTCCGGCGGCACGGCCTACAGCTACGCCCACGACGACGAGATCGAGATCAGCGGCAAGACCGGCACCGCCCAGACGTCGCCCCTGCGGGTTGACTCCAACGGCAACGGCCGGATCGACGCCGACGACCAGATCGTGCGCCAGGGCGACACCGCCTGGTTTGCCGGCTACGCACCTTCGCGCCAGCCGCGCATTGCCTTTGCCATTGTGGTGGAATACACCGCCGAGCACGGCGGGAAGGCCTGCGGGCCCCTGGCCCGGCACGTGGCCCACGCCTGCAAGAAGCTGGGATATCTGGACTGAGTTGCGTGCAGTAGATTGCACGCAGCTAGAGCAGGAGAGCAGGAGA
>PMYM01000049.1:4779-9299 GCA_003171235.1 Phycisphaerales bacterium
GCGGTCTACTTTCTCCTCTCTACTTTCTGAAATACCGCTTAGACATTGCCGAGAGCAGTTTAGAACGTTCCCATGCGTGACTTCCTCAAACAATACCTTCGCCTGCCCGTCCTGCCCATCCTGGCGATCATGCTGGCGCTGATGTGGGTGGGCGTGCGGGCCATCGCCGCCGTGGAAAGCGTGGACGACTCCCTGGCGGGCTACTCATCCCGCCAGGCGGTGTACGCCGCCCTGGCCCTGGCGGCGTTTTTTCTGGCCACCCTGATCGATTACCAGCGGATCGGGCGGTGGTCGTACCTGGCTTTCGGGGTGAACCTGCTGCTCTTGGTGGCGGTGCTGTTCCTGCCGGCCAAGCGCAACTGCCATCGCTGGATCGACCTGAAGCTCTTCTGGGTCCAGCCCAGCGAACTGGCCAAGCTCAGCTACGTGATGGCACTGGCCTGGTACTTGCGCTACCGCAGCAATTACCGCCAGATTTCCGGGCTGATCGCGCCGCTCCTGCTCACGCTGATCCCGGCGGCCCTGATCCTGCGCGAGCCGGACCTGGGCACCAGCCTGCTGCTCTTGCCGACGCTGTTTTTCATGCTGCTGCTGGCGGGGGCCAAACTGCGCCACCTGCTGGGCACGCTGGCCCTGGCGGTGGTGCTGATATTGCTGCCGGTGCCGCAGCGGCTGGCCGGCATGGCCCCGGCCGAGGCCCAGGACCGCCGGGCCCTGGCTTACTGGTCCAACGCCGGGGGCGACCGCATCGTCACCGCCGCCGCTCTGGCGAAGATGCACTACCACCAGCTTGTCCGCATCGACGGCTGGCTGCGCCAGGACGACCCTTCGGTCATCAAGAACAAGGGTTTCCAGCTCTACCTGGCGATGGTCACGCTGGGGGGCGGGGGCATGACCGGGCGCGAGGCCGGCGCCGCCACCGACGAGTGCTTCGACCTGCTGCCGGAGGACCAGACCGACTTCATCTTCTCCGTCATCGGCGGGCAGTGGGGCTTTCTGGGCTGCCTGGGAGTGATGCTGCTGTACCTGGCTATCTTTGCCTGCGGGGCCTGGATCGCCGCCCGCACGGCCGAACCCTATGGCCGGCTGCTGGTGGTGGGGGTGATGGCCCTGCTGTTCGCACAGATCTTCATCAACATCGGCATGACCATGGGCATGATGCCCATCACCGGCATGACCCTGCCCTTTGTCAGCTACGGCGGATCGAGCATGGTCGTCAACGGCCTGGCCTTGGGCCTGATGGTCAACGTGGCCCTCCGCCGGGCGGTGTTCCTGGGCAAGAAACCCTTCGAGTTCGACGATTAGGCCGGCCCAAAAGATTAGCCGCGAACTGTGGGAAAAGAATTAGCCGCGAACAACGCGAACATCGCGAACAAATGCGTTAATGACTAAGATTGCGCGAGCAACCCAACAGTTGCTCGCCCTACCGGACTGGGAATGGTTCGGAAGGCCGCGTGAGGTCAGTCCTCCCCCGCCAGCCTGCCCGTCCCTGCTCGCTCACCGCAAGATTCTTCCGGAATGAGGCTAGGCGCAACGGGAGGTGCGCGGTAATATACCTGCGCTCCAACCTTCGCTTGTGGAAACGGCGAAGAGGAAAGCTGGCTGAGCCGCCGGCTCTATCGTGAGGGCAGGAGCGAAGATTCGTTCTCGCTCCTTCACTTCCTGCCTTGGTCCCGTCCGGGGCCGAGTTTCCGAACAAGTTATTACGTTGTCCGCGCGGTCGGTTACGCGCGAGGCGAACTTTTCGGTTGCATATAGGACGCGGTGGCGTCAGCAGACGGAATCTCGCGGAAGTCGCTTAAGAAAAGCAGAGGAAAGGAATTTTTTATGAAACGTTCTTCTATGGTTCATGCCGCATTGGGGATGGCTGCCTTCCTGGCGCTCGGCTCGGCGGCCCAGGCCCGCCCGGCGGATCCGCTCCAGGTATATACTCAAGTGTATGGCACAAATCCCGGTTATACCTTGGACGACAGGCAGGTTGGCTATGTGGCGGTGGCAGCTTCAGGATCAACCGCTTTTTCTGCCGCCACGGCCCAGGCCGACTATGGCGTATTGAAGGGAATGATCAGCTACAGTGTGGTTAACCACTTTGGCGAAGCAGATTACGGCAACGCTCACGCCGAGGCATCGATGGCTGATTCCATGACTATTGACTCGGTCGCCTTGCACGATACCCAAGGCACCTTTGACGCCAAAGTCAGTCTTCACTCCATCCTCAGTACCATCGGTACCCTCCCAGTCGGAGCTGATGTTGCCATGAACTATAGCTTTCAAGGATATCTTGGCACCGAGGGCCTCGATGGGCAGTACCTCTCACGCGACGGCAAATTCCATTATGAAAATGGAGACTGGCAGTCTGATTTCAGCTATGACCCTAATGCGGTCCTGGAATTCACCAATGTTCCATTCATTTATGGAAAACCGATCGGCATATCCTTGGGATTTCTCGTCGCGGGCACGGGATCACTCAGCAATCCCGATACGACGGAAGACGCCTCTTTCACCACCACCTTGGACATGGGCCATACCCTCAAATGGGAAGGGCTCACGGTCATTCGCGACAGCCTGGGGCAGGAAGTATTCAATAGTGCTTCCGGCCAGACTCTCGCTGATATTGGCATGTCACTTTCCTCCGTTTCCGGCACCGACTGGAGCACGCCTGTCCCCGAACCCGCCACGCTGTCGCTGCTGATGCTGGGCGGGCTGGCGCTGCTGCGGCGCAAACGTACTACGTAAAACCGATTGATTACTCATCCAAACGCCTCGGTCGAATTCGCCCATGGAGGCAGTGATGTAGGGCGTGCAACTGCTGGGTTGCACGCGCAATTCTGTCTTCTTCCCTACGCGATAGAGCCGAATTGCGCGTGCGGCCAAACAGCCGCACGCCCTACTACTACTTCTCCGCCGGTTTGGCCTTGGTCATGTCAGGGGACATCAGGGCTGTGACCATGGTTTCCATCCAGCCGGATGACCAGTCGTGCTCGCGGCCGATGGCGTTGTCGTAGTAGTGCGGAATGCCCAACTCGTCCAGCAGCTTGTGGGCGGCGGCCGTGTCTTCCTTGAAATCCCCGTAGCCGACGATGGCCACCCGCGCCGGCTGACTTTTGAGCGTGGCCGCGTTCTCCTTCCACAGGCTGGGCAGAATATAGTTGGCCTTGAAGTTCTCTTCGGTGCCGTAATAGCCAAGGAACTTTTCCTTGGAGCCGTAGAACCAATCTTCCTTGGTTTCGTCGAGCATCAGCGGGGTGTCCCAAGCGCCAGCCCGGCCAAACATCTCGGGGTAGCGCGCCAGCAGCGTCAGCACGCCGATGCCCGACTTGCTGAAGCCCATCAGCATGCGCCCCTCGGCCTTGGCGACGGTGGGATAGGTCTTGTCGATGAACGGCACGATCACTTCAGGCACGTAGCTCAAGTACCGCACCTTGGGATTGCCGGGGTTGTCGCCGTACCACGGCACGGTGGAGTAGTCAGGCCCGACGCAGATGATGTCGTACTTGTTGGCCAGGCCGAGTTTTCGCGCCTCGATAACGCCACTGGCCGAGGGTGCCTTGTTCACCGGCAGGATGTAGAGCACCTTGTACTTTTTGGCCTTGTCGAAGTTGTCCGGCAGCAGGACGTAGAGTTTGCAGGGCTTTTCCTGGTAGTCGCTGGTGATGGTGTAGGTGTCGATATGGTTGGCGGTGCTTGGCCCTTCGACCTGGATCTTGGCCGGTTGGCTGGCTGGGGCAGACCCGCTGGCGGTTGCGGAGTGCGTGGCGGGTGCAGCATGCGTCGGGGGTGCTATCAGTAGCCAGGCCGATAACGCTAACCCAGCACAGGTAGCTACGACAATCCTGCGCATGTTTGACTCCGTAAGAATTCCTCTTCCGGTTCGCGTCGTTCGCGTTGTTCGCGGCTTATTCTTGCGTCCTATTTCTCCGCGCGGCGCTGGGCAAACATCCACTCCAGGTACACCGGGCCGTCGATGGGCATGATGCCGTGGCCCTGATCGGGGTACAGTGTCATTTCCACCTTGTCGCCGGCGGCCTTGAGGGCCTGGTACATGACCTTGGCGCACTCGGGCGAGACGGAGGTGTCCAGCTCGCCGTGGAAGAGGTGGAAGGCCGTTGAGGAGATGTTCTTGGCCTGGTCGGCGTCGCCGCCGCCGGCGATGGGGGCGGCCGCGGCGAAGAACGTCGGCCGGCGCATCACCGCCTCGTACGTGCCGTAGCCGCCCAGCGAGGCGCCCGAGACGTAGATGCGGTCGGGGTCGATCTGAGGGTACTGTTTGGTCAGCGAGTCGATCAGCTCCAGCGTCAGGCGCATGGGCTCGGTGGGCGTGTCGCTGAGCTTGTAGTAGTGTTTGTCCCGGAGCTGCTCGCGCGAGCCGGGGGCCGAGCCGTCAAACCAGCTCTCGCCCAGCGGGCACTGTGGGGCCAGGACGAAGCAGGGGTATTTCTGGCGGTTTTCCGGGCGGTTGAAGTACAGGCTGCCGTCGGCCAGTTGGCGGCGGGTGTCGCCCACGATTTCAATAACATCCT
>PMYM01000073.1:0-141 GCA_003171235.1 Phycisphaerales bacterium
CCGGTGCACATGATCGAGACCATGAGCAAGCTGCGCAACGTCTCCAAGAAGATGGTGCAGTCGCTGGGGCGCGAGCCGACCATCGAGGAGATCGCGCGCGAGGCCAGCATGTCGGTGGCCGAGGCCCGGCGGGTGATGAAG
>PMYM01000073.1:169-4289 GCA_003171235.1 Phycisphaerales bacterium
GGCGACGGCTACACCTACACCCTGGAAGAGGTCGGGCGGATTTTCAAGGTCACCCGCGAACGCGTCCGCCAGGTGGAGGCCAAGGCCATCCGCAAGCTCCAGCACCCGGTGCGGGCGCGAAAGCTGGAAGGCTTCCTGGAACGCCGCCTGCTGCAGAACTAGATAGAAAGACGCGGGCGAACCGACCCCTCCTCGCTCCGCACTTTCGCACTCCGCACTTCGCACTGTCTTTCGTATATTGGTGGGTCGATGTTCCCCGCGGATGACACCATAGTGGCCTTGAGCAGTGCGGCCGGGCCGGCGGGACGGTCGATCGTCCGGCTTTCGGGCCCGGCGGCGGTGGCGCTGGCCGGCGGTCTGTTTGCGGGCCTGGAGGAGTTGGGCGGCTTTCGCTGCCGAGCGGGGCTGGTCGAGTTGGATGGGCCTTTCGGGCCGGTGGCGGCCCCGGCGCGGGCCTACATCTTCCGCGCCCCTCGCAGTTACACCCGCCAGGACGTGGTCGAGTTGCACCTGCCGGGCGAGGTCCTGGCGGGCCTGGCCGTGCTGGCGCTGCAGGCGGCCGGGGCGCGAATGGCCGGGCCGGGGGAGTTCACCGCCCGGGCCTTCTTCAATGGCCGGCTGGACCTGGCCAGCGCGGCGGCCGTCGCCGACATTATCGACGCCCAGGCCGATTCCCAGTTGCGATCGGCCGTGGGCATCATGGAAGGCGCCCTGGCCAGACTTTGTCGCCCGGCCAAAGACCAACTCACCGAGGCCCTGGCCCTGGTGGAGGCCAGCATCGACCTGGCCGATCACGACATCCAACTCTGCCCCCCGGCGGAGCTTGCCCGTCGGCTGGACGACACGGCGATGCAACTGGAAGAGGCCCTTCGCCGGTGCGGGCGATGGACGGGCGCTTCCCTCCAGCCGCGGGTGGCCATCGCCGGGGCGCCCAACGTGGGCAAGAGTTCGCTCCTCAACGCCCTGTCGGGTCTGGACCGGGCGATCATTTCTGCCCTGGCGGGCACGACGCGCGACGTCCTGTCGGCCCCGGCCAAATTGGCCCAGGGCCTGGAGGTGTTGCTGCTGGACGCCGCCGGGCTTGACGGCTCGACCGACCCCCTGGCCCAATCGGCCCAGGCGGCGGCGCGGGCGGCGGTGGCCTCCAGCGAGGCGGTGCTGCTGGTGGCGGACCTGACCGGCGAGCTTTCCGCCCAGGCGGAATTGTTGGATGAGCTCCGGGCCCTCAACAGCCGGGCCCGTCCCGTGCTGGCGGCCAACAAGATCGACCTGGCGGGCGACCCCGCCGCAGCCCTGGCTGAACTGTCGCGGCGATTGGGCCTGGAGGCCCTGCCCGTCAGCGCCCTCACCGGAGCGGGGCTGGGCCGGCTCCGCGCCGCCCTGGCCAATTGCCTGGAGGCCCTGGCCAGCCCGCGACAATCGGGCCTGCTGCTGCACGAGAATCAGCGGTCCAACCTCCAGCGAGCCGCCGCGGCCGCTCGGGCGGGGGCCGGACTACTTTGCGGCGCCGCCGAACTGGCCGACCGGGCCGAACTGGTCGCCCTGGAACTGCGAAGCGCACTGGATCAACTGGCCGAACTTGCCGGCCAACTGGCCAACGAGGAATTGCTGGGCGAGATCTTCCGCCGATTCTGCGTCGGGAAATAGCCCCGCCGGGCGGCTAAGATTGCGCGGACAACCTCAAGCGGGAAAGGCCTCGTCATGGATATCGAGAATTTCCTGAAGGTCTCAGGGGTGACCTACCGCAAGCACGAACACCCCGCAGCCTACACCGCCCAGGAGTTGGCGGCGGAGGAACACGTCAGCGGCAAGCAGGTGGCCAAGCCGGTTATCGTCAAGGCCGACCAGCGATTCGTCATGTGCGTGCTGCCGGCCCACCGCAAGATCGACATGGGCAAGCTGGCCCAGGGCCTCTCGGCCAATCGGTGCGAACTGTTGGCGGAGACCGAGATCGCCCGCCTCTTCCCCGACGCCGAGGTGGGGGCCGAGCCGCCCTTCGGCAAGCCTTACGGCCTGCAGACGGTGGTGGACAGCGAACTGGCGGGCGCCCGGACTATCACCTTCGCCGCCGGCAACCATCACAGCGCCATCCAGATGGCCTACTGCGACTATGCCACCCTGGCCGAACCGTCGGTGTTTGATTTCGCCGCCGGGGAATAGCCACCGGCATTGGCCAGGGCTCCCGCCAACACGATGCCGGCCCGCGGCACTGGACAAATGGCTTGCCCGTCGGTACAAGAGTTGTTTTCAAAGGGATGCGGATGAGCCCTGAAAAATATGTCCTGAATTGCCCCCGTTGCGGCAGGGTCGAAGGCCTGATCGAAAGCGACATCGAGGACGACCCCGACAGCCTGCCCGAGGCCGAACACGTCATCGCCGAGGAGGTGGTCCGCACCGCCTCCGGCACCCACGCCCGCATCCGCTGCCCCCGCTGCGGAAGCTGGATTGGACCCGACCGCGCCGGGCCAGCCTAAGAATTGACAATTTTCAATTGAGGAGGCTCCACCCAACGCAGGATCTTCTCCAATCTTCCTTTATCTTCCACCAGCCTTGGCTCTCCAAATTGACAATGGGCAATTGAAAATTGTCAATTCTTGAGTGCCGGCAGGGTGTGCAGGAAGAACTGGCAGGCCATTTCCGGGCGGCGGTAGTGCCCGCCCTCGGTCATCTTGAACTTGACTTTCTTGTAGTTATTCTTCAGCAGGTAGGCGTAGGTTTCGCGGCTTTGGGTGAGGATGGGGTTCATGCCGCTGGTCAGGGGGTTGATGCTGGTGGAGCCGCAGAAGATGAAGATGGGCATCTTGCGGGCCTGGTCGGTGGGCGGGATGTCGGCCAGCAGGGAAACGTCGTTGCTGCACTCGCGGGCGGCCAGGGCGGCGAAGATGTCCGCGTGCCGCAAGCCGGTGTAGTACATGGCGTAGCCGCCGCCGGAGAAGCCCGTCAGGCCGATGGAGTCGGGGGCGATGTTGTACTGCCGGCGGACCTCCTGCACGCAGGCCAGGATGCGCTGCTCGTCGGCCTGCACGTCGCGCAGCCGCGACTGCTTTCCCACCGGCAGGACGCCCTGGGCGCTGGCCAACTGCGGGGCCAGCACGATGAAGTGTTTTTCTTCGGCCAGGCCTTTCCACTCCCGCGCCTGGGCGGAGGCGTCGTCAAAACCGGGCGTGCCGTGCAGCGTGACCACCAGGGCCGTGGGCTTCTCGGCCTGGTAGTCGCTGGGCACGTACAGCCAGTAGGTCGTGTGGGTGGAGGCTTCGAGCTTCTGCAGTTGGGGCACGGGCGTGTCCTGGGTCTGAAAGATCGGGCAGCCCGCGCACGCGCAACACAATACCGCCAGCAGCAACGCCGCGGAAGCCTTGCCAGGTGAAATCATCCAGGCATGGTACGACATATCGGGGTAATTTCAAAACCAGGATTCGGTTCCCAAAAGCTCTAAACTCTAATGCTCTAAAGCGGTTTAAGATTGTGTGCTGACAATCGACAGGGGTGGCACAGGTTAAAAACCTCTGCTATCGGTATCTCCAAATCCTAAACCGCCAGGCTCGAAGTAAGGGAACGCCAGGCCCGAATGGGCCGGGAAGAATTTAGCCGGGGGCGAAGCGAGCACGGCAAAGCCGTGCGCAGCGCAGCCCCCGGAAAAGGCACACCCGCAACGCAGAGCGAACGGCTGGACTAGAGCGTTTTGCGACCGAGATGACGTAAGACGATATAGATATTTGGCCCTGTTTTCAGAGCTTAATGATGATTTACATACGACAACATTTTTGCAAATTGCTCTAGCGTGCGGAATTGATCTTGCTCGCGATGCCGTGGCGAGCCTTCAGGAAGGTATTCCCCACGCAATACCATCACCTCTTGCCTCGATCATGCCATCGGCAGGGGCCACCAGCCTCCCCGCCCGGTCACGCCACTGCCTCCGGTTCCCCAAGGAGGCCGTTACCGGGGGTTGCGCGGCGACAAAAAGAGCGTCGCCGCTCCACCCCCGGCTAAATTCTGGCCGGCCTCTTCGGGCCTGGACCAGCCTATCCCTGGGTCGCTCTTGAGTTGCCCGAATCATCCCGTTGCCAGCATCCTGGCGCCCACACAATCTTAAACTGCTCTTAGAGCCTATCCTAATAAC
>PMYM01000024.1 GCA_003171235.1 Phycisphaerales bacterium
CTTCTAACCGGACAGTACTGAGTTCACAACTTGAAATTCCCAGATTTGAAATTCCCCCCTATTCCACCTTCCAGATCATCATGATGTTGGGCGTCTGGACCTCATCCAGCACCTTGGCGTCGATCAGGGGATTGGCCTTGGCCGACATCAGGGCCGAAAATACGCTCTGAACCGGGGCGTACTGCACCACGCGCGGGTTGGTCAAGTTGGCTAGGCTGGCGGCCGAGGCGATGGCCTCTTCCTCGTACCCGATCTTGTCGATCAGGCCCAGCTTCATCGCTTCGGGGGGCAGGTATATCTTGCCGTTGAAGGGCGCGGCGCTGGTGACGGAGAAGTTCTTGCCTTCGGCGTCGGCGAATTGGCTGGTGGCCTCCGGCTGGACGTGCAGCCGGGCGCCTCGCCCATTCTTGACCACCTCCTCGAAGCGCGTCTGCATGGCGTCGAGCGTCTGCTGGAGCGATTCGATCTGGTAGGCGGCGGGCTGCTCAAACGGGTCGGGCACGGCCTTCCAGGCCTTGGTGGGGCTGGAGCGGATGACCTTCATGTCCACGCCGATTTTCTGCAATGTGCCCGTCAGCACCGGCAAGGTGGCCAGGACGCCGATGGAGCCGGTGATGGTGGTGGGTTCGGCCCAGATTTCGTCGGCCCCGGCCGAAACGTAGTACCCGCCGCTGGCCGCCACCGAGCCCATCGAAACCACCACCTTCTTGCCCTTGGACTTGAGGTTGGCGACGATCCGGTTGATGCGGTCCGAGGCCCCCACGCCGCCGCCGGGGGTTTCCACCCGCAGCACCACCGCCTTGACGGCAGTGTTGTCCCTGACGTCAAGATAGAAGCGTTCGGCCGTGGCGGCGGCACGCTCATCGATCAGGCCGCCGATCCGGTACAGCGCCACCACCTGGTGTTCCTGGCCCTTTTCCACCACCGTCTGCTGGAGATGGCCCGGCGAGCCAAATGCCGCCAGCAGGACCCCCATGCCGAGGTTGGCCAGGATCGAGAACAGCAGCAGGATCACCAGCAGGCCCACCAGCAATCGCTTCCACCATCGTCCGCGCGGCCGCGGCGGGGGCAGATAAATCGGCTGGATAGGCGGCGCGGCCGGAGGAGGCGCGGGGGCGGATGGCTCTGACATAGGTCGTTCTCCTGATGCCCGGGGGAAAGTTCATTTGCCGGGGCTGGGCAATGACTAAGTGTAGGCAACTCAACCATCTATCGGCCCGGCGGCGCATAGGGCATCAGGCAAATGATGACGGGGCTTGCGGGGAATTTTCATGGCTCTGTGCCAACCCCAAGCGAAACTTGGGGGTGCTGGACGCGGGTTGATTCTTCTTCCCCCGGAGCGCGTTTGCCTGTCTGGTCTTAGCCCGAAGGGCATTTGCGTGTAGCCGTGGGCGTAAGCCCGTGGAAGAAATGCACCACACATCGGCCAGCCCCCGAAGGGGGCGATTGCCGCTACCTGATGAGACTCCCTCTGCAATCACCGCAGTCGCCCCCTTCGGGGGCTCCGATTTTTGTGGGGCACGTCACCCAGGGCTTGCCGCCGCTGCGCGTCGGCTGCGCCCTGGGCTACAGGCAGTCGCCCTGCGGGCTCTCGGAACAAATCACAGGAAGAGCATGGGTTGGGTCACAGGTAGTCGCCCTGCAGATTTTCGGAATTCATCGCGGGGAAAACATGGCACTGCCCATATGAAGGAGACCACTCCGCGGGTGCATTGGCGCCGCAATCGCAAGTCCGTTTTGAATGGGCGGGTTTTCCTTCACAATCCAGACGTGCATCCGCCTCCCGGGAGCATGCGGCTGCGATTCAATCGCCCTCAATAGTTGAGATTTCTGCGCAGGCAAGCCGAAGAGGTGACGCTGAGGGGGTTGTCGCCCTGGGTGAGGCTCAGGGTGACCGTGACCGACTGGGCCTTGCCGTTGACCACGGCGACGCTGGCGCCAAAACCCGTGATCTTGAGGTCTTCACTTGAGGAAATCAGCACGGTGGAGGTCTCCACGCCGCCGCTGGTGGCACGGTAGAAGAGTTGGCCGCCCGTGAATTCGTACTTGATGAGGGTGATGCTGCCCCCGGGCGCCGGCGTGATGGAGAGCAGGTTGGAGGGCACGGCCGCATTGTCGGCGGCGCGCAGGTCGGAATTGATGCGGCTGAGAATGACCCGGGCGGCCTGGGCGACGCCGGCAATTTCGCTGTTTTCGGTGTAACTGTTCGTGGCCGACTGCATGGCCATCGCGACCGATGCCAGCAGCGCCGCCGTCAGGGCCAGGGCCACCAGCAGTTCCGGCAGGCTGAAACCGCCACGGCGGCCGGCCCGGCCAAAGACTGGCCGGCTCGGGCCGAGCGATCCCGATCGGCATTGCGGCCTGTATCTCATGTCAAATCCACCAGGGCAGGATCCGCCCTGCCACATGCAGCCTACAATACCGCCGGCCCGACTGCCCTAACTGCCTGTCACATCCTGGAAACTCCCCTGCACCGCATTGACGACCACCGGCATCTTGAAGCCCGCGTCCGGCGTGCCGCTGCCTGTCTCTCGGTCAATGTAAATATCAACCGTGCCCTCGATGCTGCAGGCGGCATCGCTCAGCCCCAGCACCGAGCCCTTGATCGTGCCGCCCGACTGGCCGGAGAAGGTCAGCTTGTCGGCGGCCACCGTGCCGTTGATGGTGGTGAACTGCCCGGCGAAACTCACGTCAAAGCCCGGGGCGGCGATGAACGTGCCGGTGAGCTGCTTGACGGCGGCAAACTGGGAAGTGTTTGGCAGGGCGTCAACTCCGAACGATTCCACCTGGCCCTGAAAACTTATTCTGCAGTTGCTCAGCCCAGAGTTGGCGCCGTTGTCGGTGGCCACCAGGCCGTTGAGTGTGACCTTTGACGTGAAGGTCACGCAGTTGGGGGCCTCGATGTACACCACTCCGTTGAGGGTCACGTCGCTGGAGAAGGTGGGGTTGGTGTTGGCCTTGATTACGACGTTATTGAAAACGGCGTCCTTCTGGCGGGTATTGGTGTGCGAGTCGATGACTCCCCCCGTCGCCAGCGGCTTGAACACGGTGGGGGCGACCACCGGGAAGATGGGCGGGTCCACGCCGAAGTGCACGTGCTGGGCGATTACCTGCGGATCCTGCGAGCCGGCAATGGTCGGGTTGCCCGAGAGCACCACCGTGCTGGTTGGACCTACCGACGACAAGTCGCCGCCGATGACGGCGCTGCCGGCGACGGTGATGGCCGTCGCCCCGGCCGTCGTCGAGATGACGCTGGCGTCGGAGGCCACGCTCTTGCCCAGGATCTGAGAATTCCCCCCCACCGAAATTGAGCCGCGGCTGGCGATGCCGTAGTTGAAGGCGCTGTTTGGCGGGTTGGAGGTCAGGCTCAATCCCACCTGCACGGTGCGGTTAATGCCGTTGGCGTGGCCGTTGACCGCCAGGAAAAGATTGCCGTTGCCGTCCTTGGTGATCGCGGCGTCAAAGCTGCCGTAATCAAGGTTGATGGGCGGCATGGTAACGCTCGTGCCGACGCCAATAGCCTGGCCGCCCAGGTTTGCCGTGCCGTTCATGGCCGTCGACAGGCTGGCGCCCAGGTTGGTTATGGCATTGGCCGCGGTGGTATTGGGGTCAAGCTGCAGCGCGCGGAGCTGCCGCAGCATGTAGCTCAATCCGCCCTCGGCATTCATGCGGGCGGCCTGGACCTCGGACATGTTCCTGCCCGTTCGCAGATTCGTGCCGGTGGTGGCGGCATAGGCGACGGCCAGCGCCGCCAGCACGCACAGCATGGCCACCGCCAGGATGTAGGCCATGCCCCGGCGGCGGGGGTTCGTCGAAATGTTTCTGTAGCGGATCATTCGGTGGGCCTCCTGGCCACGAGGAAACCATTGCTCAGCAGCGTGTTGCCGCCGTGGGAGACGGTGACGGTCACATACAGCACGCCGGAGTTGTGAGTGGTATCCTCCTGGGTTAACTGGTCGGACTTACGATATTGCACTGCAATGTCCTGCCGCCAGTTGGACATGCTGGTCATCTGCTGGCCGTTGGCGTCGTGCGGCGGGGTGTAGAACGCCCCGGCCAGGGCGGCCACGCTGTCGAAACTCTGCTTGAGGATATACTCCCGGGTCTCGCCGACCAGGTAAGAGGCCTGGGACAGCTCGCCGGCGCTTTCGTTCACAGTGGTGCCGGAGCGCACCGACACCATCAAGGCAACGACCGCCAAGCCGATGAAGACGGTGGCCGCCGCCACCTCCACCAGCGTAAAGGCCGCCGCCGCGAACCTTCTGGGCAACATATTGCTGCCCTCCTGCCCCTCGACCACGCCGGAGGGCCTCCATCGGCCCATCGGCAGTATACGATACCAGACGCTACTTCTTGGCCAGTTGCGACATCTTGAAAATCGGCAGGATGATGCTCATGGCGATGAAACCGACGATGAAGCCCATGAGCACGATCATCAGCGGCTCCAGCATGGCCGTGGCCGCCTTGATGGTGTTGCGCAGCTCGTTGGCGTAGAAGCCGCTGATATCGTTGAGCACCTCGCCCAGCTTGCCCGATTCCTCGCCGGCCGAAACCATCTGCACCACGCTGCGCGGCAGGAGCGGCGACTTCTGCAGCGGGGCGGCGATCTTGTTGCCGGCCTTGACCGAGCGGAAAACGCTCATCCACATCGTGCGGTAGAGCTGGTTGCCCGAAACGTCGGCCGTGATCTGAATGGTCTCCAGCATGGGCACGCCGGCGTTGATCATCTCGCCCATGGTCTGCAGCCCGCGCGTGATGTACAGCGCCCGGAACATGCGCTTCAGCACCGGCAGGCGGAGTTTGAGCCGGTCCCAGTGCGAGCGGCCCAGGGGGGTGCGGATGTAGTACATGGCGCCGATCACCGCGGCCAGCACGCTGCCCAGACAGGCGTACCAGTAGGTCAGCAGGAAGGCCGACATACCCAGCAGCATCTTGGTCGGCAGGGGCAGCATGGACTCGTGCCCCTGGAACAGGGTGCTGAAGCGCGGCAGGACGAAGGTCAGCAGGAAGATGGTGGTGGAAATGGCCATGGCGCCGATGATGATGGGATAGACCATGGCCCCCCGCACCATGGAGCGGGTCTCCACCTGCTGGCGGAGATAGGCGGCGATGCGGTCGAGCATGTGCCCGAAGGAGCCGGACATCTCGCTGGCCCGCACCATGTTGACGTACAGCGGGCTGAAGACCTTGGCGTGCCGGGCCAGGGCCTCGGAGAAGGGCTTGCCGGCCTCGACGTCCTGGCGCATCTGGTCCACGATTTGCTTGAACTTGGGGTTTTCCGTCTGCTCGGCGATGCCCTCGATGGCCGCGCGGATGCTGATGCCGGCCTTTATCATGACCGCCAACTGGTTGGTGAAGTTCATCACGTCGCGCAGGCCCGGCCCGGGGCGCAGGTTCAGGCTGTTGAGCTTGCCCAGAAGCCCCTTGGGCCCGGCGGCCACGGTGGAAATGTCCACCAGGTAGCCCTGCCCGCGCACCAGGGCGGCGGCCTCGGCCAGGCTGCCGGCCGTAAGCTGCCCGGTGCTCAGGCTTCCGGCGGCGTCGCGAACTTGATAACGATATTGCGACATTGCCCGCTCCTACGCACTGAGCGACTGGTTCATCCAGTCCCGCAGGTTGGCCTTGGACAGCGCGTCTTCGCGCGAGATCCGGCCGTTGAGATACAGCCCCTTGATGCACTGGTCCAGGGTGACCATGCCCTTGGCCGCGCCGGTCTGGATGATGTTGGGGATTTCAAACACCCGGTTCTCGCGGATGCAGGAGCGCACGGCGTTGGTGCATATAAGCACCTCGGCCGCCGGGATCATGCCCGGGCGGTCGCTGCGCTTGAAGAGCGTCTGGCTGACCACCGCCTGCAGGGTGTTGGACAGCATGGCCCGGATCTGGTTTTGCTGCTCGGCGGGATAGATGTCGATTATGCGCTCCACCGTCTGGCTGGCCGACTGGGTGTGCAGGGTGGAGAGCACCAGGTGGCCGGTCTCGGCGGCGGTGATGGCGGCGGAGGTGGTTTCCAGGTCGCGCATTTCGCCCACCAGGATGATGTCGGGATCCTGGCGCAGCACGTGCCGCAGGCCCGAGGCGAAGCTGGGCACGTCGCTGCCGACCTCGCGCTGCTCGATGATGCACTTGTCGGGCTGCTGTTCGTACTCGATGGGGTCTTCCAGGGTGATGACGTGGTAGCCGTACTTATGGTTCATGGCGTCGATCATGGCCGCCAGGGTGGTGCTCTTTCCGGCGCCGGTTTCACCCGTCACCAGCACCAGCCCGCGCGGCAGGTCGGTGAAGCTGCTGACCACCGGGGGCAGGTTCAGGCCCGCCAGCGGCGGCACCTTGCTGGGGATGGCGCGGAAGGCGATGGCCACCGTGTCGCGCTGGAAGTGGGCGTTGACGCGGAAGCGGCCCATGCCCGGCACTTCGGCGGAGAAGTCCAGGTCGCGCCGGCGGAGGAACTGGGCGTAGCGGCGGGTGCCCACCATTTCCTTGACCAGGGCGACCGCCTGCTCGGGGCCGACGACGTCGAATTCGGCGTCCACCAACTCGGTGTGGATGCGGAAGATGGGCCTGTGGCACGAAACCACGTGAATGTCCGACGCGCCGCGCTCCAGAGCCCGTTTTAACAGTTCGTCTAGTTTCACCAGCAGCCTCCATACCTAATAGCCAGTAGCCAGTAGTCAGTTGTTTTCAGCTTTTGGCTTTGGGCTTTTAGCTTTTAGCTTTCAGCTTTCAGCTTTTAACTTTCCTATGCCTCAGTCACCCGGGCGATTTCCTCCACCGTCGTCAGGCCGGCGGCAACCTTGGCCAAACCGTCCTCGTACAGCCCGTGCATGCCCGCCTTGCGGCATGCCCGGCGCAGGTCCATCAAGGAGGGGTTGCTCGTGACCACGTCGCGCAGGTCGTCGGTCATCTCCAGCATCTCGTACAGGCCCAGCCGGCCGGAGTAGCCGGTCTGGTGGCACTTTTCGCAGCCGGTGCCGCGGTACAGCTTGTCGAAGCTGGCGTTGTGCCGGGCCAGGTACTGCTGGTCGCCTTCGCGCGGGCTGGTCTCCGCGGTCTTGCAGTGCTCGCAAATCCGCCGCACCAGCCGCTGAGCGATGACGCCGTTCACCGCCGCGGCGATCAGGTACGGCTCGATGCCGATGTTGACCAGCCGCGTGATGGACGAGGGGGCGTCGTTGGTGTGCAGGGTGGTCAGCACCAGGTGGCCGGTAAGTGCCGCCTGGATGGCGATGCGGGCGGTTTCCTCGTCGCGAACCTCGCCTATCATAATCACGTCCGGGTCCTGGCGCAACAGGCTGCGCAGGGCGGCCGAGAAGGTCAGCCCGATGCTCTCGCGGACATGCACCTGGTTGGCGAAATCCAGCATGTATTCCACCGGGTCTTCCACGGTGGAGATGTTCAGGGTGACGCCGTCCATCACGCGCAGGGCCGAGTACAGCGTGGTGGTCTTGCCGCTGCCCGTCGGGCCGGTGACGATCACCACTCCGTGCGGGGCCTCGATCTGGCGGCGGAAGGCCGAAAGCATCTCGCCGTTCATGCCCAGTTTCTCCAGGCCGATGAGGATCGAGCGGTTGTCCAGGATGCGGATGACGCATTTTTCGCCGTGGGCGGTGGGCAGGGTGCTGACGCGCAGGTCGACGTGCCGGCCGTGGATCATGGCCCGGATGCGCCCGTCCTGGGGCAGGCGGCGCTCGGCTATGTCCAGGTTGCCCATGATCTTGACGCGCGAAATAATGGCGGCGTGCATCTGCAGCGGCGGGGCGGGCTGCTCGAACAGGATGCCGTCGATGCGGTAGCGGATGCGCAGCTTGTCCTCGCCGGGCTCGATGTGGATGTCGCTGGCCCCCTGCTGCACGGCGTTGAAGACCAGGAAGTTGACGTACCGGATGACCGGGCTCTCGCCGGCGATCTTCTCCAGGTCGGTTACTTCCTCGTCCTTCCTCTCGACGACCTCGACGTCGCCCTCGCTGATGCCCTCGATGATCTCGTCCACGCCGCTGATGTTGGCGCCGGAGAGCTCTTCGGCCGCCGCCAGGATGTCGGCCGCCGGCGTCACCGCCAGTTGCACCGGCTCCTGGATGCGGCGCTTGACCTCGTCCACCAGGAAGATGTCGGCCGGGTCGCTTATGCCCACCAGCACCTTGCGCCCCTCGCGGCGCACGGGGATCACGCCCTTGCGCTTGATGAAGTCGCTGTCCAGCAGCTTGAACACCGCCGGGTCGACGTCCTTGGGCGAGAGGGGCAGGAAGGGCACGTTGAAATAGGTGGCGATGGCCCGGAGCACCGTCGTCTCGTCCACGGCGCCGATCTGGACCATGGCTTCCAGCACCGTCAGGTGCGGGTCTTCCTTCTGCCGCTTCAGCGCCGCCCGGAGCTGGTCGGGGCTGACGCGCCCTTCCTCCAGCAGCACGCCCGCCGGCCCGCGGACCAGCGGCTCCCGCCCGGAAGGCCGCCAGAGCTCGGCGAATTCCGCCGGCTCATTCTGGCGCCCGCCCGCGCCCTGCTCCGCTCGGCGAGCCGAGTGTTGTCCTGCAGCCTGTGCCAACGCCGACTCCTATTGCATGTACAGCGAATAATCCTTGCCCTGGAAGCTCAGCACCACGCGCTTGGGCTCGATGCTCTTGACCACGAACCCCTCGATCTTCTGCCCCATCGTCAGCAGGTTGTTGGAGATGACGGCGATGCCGCCGCTGCGGCCCATGATGATCGATTGCAGTTGAAAACCCTTCAGGGCGGTCATGGCCCTGTCGTGGCTTTCCCGCTCGTTGACGACGGCGGCGCGCACGGCCGGGTCTTCCGCCGGGGCAATGGCGCCCGCCGGCGGCGGCGCCGGCGGCACGAAGACGAAGGGGTTCTTCCGCAGCCGCTCCAGCGGGATCTGCCGCTGGGCCAGCTCGCGATGGAAATTCTGGATCAGTTGCCGGGTGTCCTGGCTTTCCGAGGGGGCGGTGGTGCCCCGCTGAAGGTGCAGGATGGCCATGTCCACTTCCTGCTCGGCCGCCTGCTGCTGGGCGGATGCCTGGGCCGGCCCCTTCTTGACGGCCATCACGTACACGCCCGCCCCGGCCGCCAAGAACAGCGCCACCAGCAGCAGGTTGGATCGCATCCCCTGCCGGGCGTAGGCGCTGCGCTGCGGGGAGGTTTCGGCCGCCTCTTCGACCTGCGCTTCGTTGTCTGCGACGTTGGCCACGGAGCTACTCCTTGTTCCGCTCGAAAAAGATCGAGACCACGCAGTTCGCCTTGATCTGCCCTTCCTCGCTGCCCGGAGACAGGACCGAGGAGGGAGCAAGCCGCTCGATGTTCATCTGCTGCAGGCGCATGATCCGGGGCTGGGCCTCCAGCGCCAGCAGGAAGCCGTAAAAGCCCGGGAACGGCCCCTCCAACTGGATGCTGATGGGCTGCTCGGCGTACGGGCCGTTGGGATCGGTCAGGAGCTGATCGGTGCCGGCCTTGAGCGGGCGGATGCTCTTGGTGGCGAGCTGGTTGGTCTCGGCCGTCTTCCACACCTCGCGCAGGACCTTGTCGATTTCCTTCTCGCTGGGCAGCTTGGAACGGAAGAAGGTGATGGCCTCTTCCAGTGAGGTTATCTCGTTCCGCAGGTCGCCTATGGTGGCGGTGGCCTGGTTGAGCTGGACAAGCTTCTGGCGGCGCTGCTCGATCTGGGCGAGCATCTGGGCGTTGCGCTGGTTGCCCGGGCGGAAGACGAACCACCACGCCCCCACCGGCAGGGCCAGCAGCAGCACGCCGAATATGATTTCGCGCAAGCCGATTCTCATGGTTACTCCTGTGGGCCGGCCGTCGCGGCCGGCATTTCCGCAGCCGCCTTGGCCAGCCGATCCGCCTGGGGCGTATTGGCCGCCAGCGGCAGCTTCCGCACGTCGGCGTCGCTCTTTAGCGTCAACACCACCTGGAATTCGCGCACCACCTGGTCCTGGAATTTCTTCTGTTCGCTGTACACCAGGTCCACCGTGTCCACCAGCTCGCACTTGGCGACGGCGGCGATGAAGCGCGCCACCTCCACGTCGGTGCCGGCCAGGCCGGTGACGGTGACGGTCACATCGTTGGCGGATTCCGCCGGCTTGGGCGGTTGTTTGGCCATTTGCTCCTTGGTGTCCTTGGTTATGACCAGGGTGGTCTTCTTCTTGCTGGTCAACTCGAACGTGGCCAGGGAGCAGCCCTCGGGCATGGCCTCGGTGAGCGTGGCCAGCAGGAAGCTGCGCGGCACCCGCTCCAGCAGGCCGGCGGTGAGCTTGGCCTTTTCCAGCATCTGGCCGCGCGAGCCCTCCAGCTCCTGCATCTGCTGGATCAACCGGTTGGCCTCCTGATAGGAGGCGTTGACATCCTCGCTCACCTGGCGGGTGATGCGATAGTTGCGCTGGCTGACCAGGGCGGCCCCGGCCACGCCCAGCACCACGATCACCAGCAGCAGGATGCACAGCCGCGTCATCCGCCGCTGCTTCTGGCGGTGCACGTAATCGTCCGGCAGCATATTTATCAGGCTCATGTTTACCTCACGCCGCCACGCTTATCTGGGATCCCAGACACAAACCAACGGCCACCGCCCAGGCCGGATTGGCCTGGCGGCGATCCATGCCCGCCGGGGCCGGCATGGTGAAGCGCCGCCCGATCCGCAGCAGCGGGTCGCCGATCTGCGCCGGCAGGTTCAGCCGCTGGGCCATCTGCTGGCAAAGGTTGTGGTCCAGGGCGCCGCCGCCCAGGAAAATGGACCGTTCCACCGGGTGGGAAGGAAACACCGACTCGTAATACCGCAGGCACTGGGTGATCTCTCCGGCCAGGGCGTTGAGCGAATCACGCAGGGCGTCGTACACGAATTGCGATTGGGGGTTTGGTTTCTGGCCGGCCAGGCTGCGGCGCAGGCCCATGACCTCGGCCAGCGGCATGTTCAAGACCTTGGCCACCGCCTGGTCGATCTGCCTGCCCCCCATGGGCAGGTTGCGGGCGAAGACCATGCGGGCGCCCAGGGCGATGACCACCTGCGAGAAAGACTGGCCGATATCCAGAAACAGCGTGGCCCGCTCGGCGTCTTCCGCCCGCCGCAGCAGCCGCCCGAAACATTCCAGGATGGCGCAGGGCTCGACGTCCAGGGCCAGCAGCTCCAGCCCCGCCCGCTCGGCCATGCCGGCGAACTGGTCCACCAGCCGGCGCGGCGTGGCCACGGCGATGACTTCCAGGGTTGAACCGGCCTCGGCCTCGCCGGCGACCAGGTGGCGGATGACCGACTGGAAAACGTCAAACGGCAACTTGCCCTCCAGTTCCCCCCGCAGGACGCCCTCCATCTGGCTGGAGGGGACTTTGGGCACGCGGACGTGGGCCAGGAAGGTGTCCGAGGGCGGCAGCGACATGACGCACTTGCGCCCCTGGAAGCCGCCCTGGCGCAGCAGGCCGCCCAGCCGGCCCTCGAGGAACTCCAGCCGGCCCGAGACGTTCTTCTGCAGCTCTTCGGGGAGGTCCAGGTAGGCTGCCGCCGTCAATTCCATCTGCCCGCCCAGGTCAACCAACTGCACCAGCTTGGCGGCGGCTGTTCCCAGGTCGATGCCGATGGGAAACTGGCGTTTCTTTAGGAGCTTCCATTTCATGCACGATGGTCCTGCGGCGCCGGGGTCCGGGGGAGCGGGTCAGGCAGGTCAAGGCGCAGCGGTTCAGTCGCCATCGGAAGGCGGCCCGAAGGGCTCGGCCTCCGCGGGACAATCCGCCCCGCCGACGCCGGCCTGGCGGCCAATCTCGCCCGCCGCCGGTCACAGGCCCGCTCTATTCCTTCAGGCAACATACGTTACGCCTCGTGCCCAGGCCATGCCCGCGCAAGGCCCAAACTCCGGCTACAGCAGCGATATCGGCCATAAAGGGCGCTGAATTGAGTAAGGGATGTGGCACTTAGGGGCTCTAACAGAACCTACGCGGAGTCGCGTTGCGGCCAAAACCGCTCAGATGCAAGGAAGGCCG
>PMYM01000021.1 GCA_003171235.1 Phycisphaerales bacterium
ATAATCGCTGTGGCACGACAATCATCTGCATGGGGCCTTGCACCTGGCCGGCACTTATGGTATGTGTCGACGCCAAGCGGGTGCATGGACAACAGGAAAATGGATACCTCATTCGATTCAAATCGGTTTTTGGGCGGCTTGAAGCCGATTTCTCTCGGGTGAGTCATCAGTGGCCGGCAAACCCGCTCTGCTGATGCAAGATGCTTCGCGCGAAGATCGCAGTGCTACGGGGGCCGCCGCCGCAACGGAGCGGGATCCCCCCCAGGCGCCTTTGCCTTGTGATCGCCGGCGGTGCCCGCTTCAGCGAGGATGGTCATGGCTATCAGGCGACAGGATGCGTCAGACGTAGTCCGGGTCGGTTCTGCCGGCTTTGCATCTGCAGTAACCACCCTGCTGGCGGGCAAAGCCGCCCCGGTCGCGGTCGTCATCGCCGTGATCACGAAGGCTATGGACTTGTTCCTGGCCCGAGCCGGAAACAAGGGATTTGACCACACCGGCTTTGTCGCTGCCATGCATGCCAGGTTTGCGAACCAGGCGGCCACCACCTTGTCAGATGCGCTCATCCAAGCGGCGAACCTGGAGCCGCGGTATCGCAACGAGATCGAGCGACTGGCCGAGGCGGTAAACGATCCAAGTGGCGCAGCCCGGAACGAACTCCTTCGTACAGCCATTCAGAAGCTGTTCCTCGAAGCAGGCCAACATTCACCGCCATCCGTTGACTCAACAGTGTACTGGCCCGCCCACTGGGTCCAGCCGGGATCGCAGATGGTGCCGGGCGAGTTCCACGGGCGAAGCAAAGAGCTGGCGATTTTGCGCAGCGCCCTGCCGGGGGGCGAGACGAACATCGTTTGCGTCATCGGCCTGCCCGGCCAGGGCAAGAGTTCGTTGTTGGCAAGGTGGTATCACGACAACCTTAAAGGGCTGGCGGATAAGGCCGTGTTCTGGTGCCGCCCCTACGAGACCGGGTACACTTTCGCTCGCTTCCTGCCCGAAGTGTTGGACTACCTCACCTGCGGGCAGTTTGACCCCAAGGAGATGCCTGATCCGTCCAGGCAAAGCCAGTGCCTTTGCCAACTGCTGCGCCGACGGCCGACGCTGCTGGTCCTGGACGGGGTCGAACGGTGGCTGAAGATCTGGCAAGGCGATCCCGATGCCAGCGGGATTGGCGCCACCCAGGACGATCGCGCCGCAGCCGAGGGCGGGCTGGGCCTGTTGCTTCGTGACGCCGCCTCGTGGGTCAACGGATCGGCTATCGCCCTCACATCCAGAGCGATTCCCTCCGACCTGGATGACTGTCCGAAGGTTTTGGAGGAGCTGGCCGGGCTGGACGAGCAGGCCAGCATCGCCCTGCTAAGGGCCAGAGGCGTCCAAGGCAAGGACGACCAACTGGCCCGGGCCGCTTGGGTATACGAGAACCACCCCTTGGCGCTGAACATCCTGGGCAGCCTGCTGGCCAAGCGATACGGCGGGAAAGTGGAACGGGTCGGGGAACTGAACATCCTGAGCGACGACAGGCAGCACCGACTCGGCCATCTGCTGGGCAAGGTCTTTGAATACATGCAGCCGCAGGCGCCGCTGCTGAACATGGTTGCTTGTTGCCTGGTGTCAACTCCGGTGGGGATGCTCGCTGCACTGTTGCAGGACCCTGAGAAACAGGTCCTCGATGCACTGGAGGAGTTGGCCGACTGGCATGTCCTTGGATTCGACGGACAATCGGCTGAAGCCCACGCCTTGATCCGGCGTTATCTTCTGGACCGTCTTCCCCTGGGCCAGGCTGGGGCCATCCGATGCGACATCGCCCGCTGGTTTGCCGGCCGCCCGATCCCTGAGCAGCCGCAGGTTCTCCAGGATGTTCTGCCGCTGGTCCGCGCCGTCGAGCACGCCCTGGCCGCTGGGAATGTGGCCTTGGCCGCCGTCTTCATGTACGGAACAACCGCCGGGATGCATCACCCAGCTCTCTCTGCCTGGCTCCAATCCTTCGGATATTTGTCCCTGGACGTTGAACTAGCAACCGGGGCCATCGAGCTCTACGAAGCCCTCGTCCACAAGGAGGGCCGGCGGGAACTGCGGAACGACTTGGCCAGCGCTTACAACAATCGCGGGAACGCATTAGGAGACCTGGGGCAATTGGACGCAGCCGTGGCCGATCTCGGCAAGGCCATCGAGATTCGCGAAGCCCTCGTCCACAAGGAAGGCCGGCGGGAACTGCGGAACGATCTGGCCAGCGTTTACAACAATCGCGGGGTCGCCCTGGATGATCTGGGACAATCGCCCGCCGCCGTAGTCGACTCCGGCAAGGCTCTCGATATCTACGAAGCCCTCGTCAACGAGGAGGGCCGGCGGGAACTGCGGAAGGACCTGGCCAGTACTTACAACAATCGCGGGGTCGCCAAACGAGGCCTGGGGCAATTGGGCACCGCCGTGGCCGATTTCGGCAAGGCTCTCGAACTCTACGAAACCCTCGTTTACAAGGAGGGCCGGCGGGAACTGCGGAACGACCTGGCCAAGGCTTACAACAATCGCGGGGTCGCCAAACGAAACCTGGGGCAATTGCGCGCCGCCGTGGCCGACTACGGCAAGGCTCTCGAACTCTACGAAACCCTCGTTTACAAGGAGGGCCGGCGGGAACTGCGGAACGACCTGGCCGGCGCTTACAACAATCGCGGGGTCGCCCTACGAATCCTGGGGCAATTGGGCGCCGCCGTGGCCGACGGCGGCAAGGCCATCGAGATTCGCGAAGCCCTCCTCCACCAGGAGGGCCGGCGGGAACTGACAGGCGACTTGGAGTCAGCGCTCTTCAACCAAGCCCAGGCACACAACCAAGCGGGGCGAACCGACGCGGCCAGGAAGATCATGACGCGCGGAGCGTCGCTTCTGGGTGAGGCCATCGAGCGTGGCCGCCTGGATCTCTTGCCCAGCTTCTTGCAGACGGCAGGAGTCTTGGCGGGCCTTCTGGCGAAGCTTGGCGAACCCGAGGAAGCGGCCAACTGGGCCAACCGAGCTCTCCGATTTACAAACGGGGCTATTGCGGCCGGCAAGGTGTCGCCTGTTCTCCGGCAAAGTGCTTTGAGATTCCTCGATTGGCTTAACCCCAACATGAGCGCTCTCAGTGGAGCGGGTTTGGACACGAAACTCTACCGGGAGGTGCGCGCGGCATTGGATGCGCCGCCCGAAAGCCCCCCTGCCAGGGAAGGCCAAACGCCCCCCCAACCCTAGCCGGCGGAACGCCTTGCCACCCCGGCGGAGCGTTTCGTCACCCTCATCGGCACGAGAGTTTCCCATCGCTCTGCGCCGGGCGGAACCGGGGGAAACCGGGGCCGTGGCGGCGTTGGCGGGTTTCATCCTTGCCGCAGCGGACCTGACCCAGGCGGAGGCGGGAGCGGCCAAGAATGCCGCCTATGGCCACGCGCCGTTTGACCGTGCAGGAGCCTCCAGGGACATATCCATTTTGAGGCGACTCTGGCTATTATCAACCCGGAGCCTAGAATGGGGCTTGAACCGATGACGGAGTCGAGAGATAATCGGAAATCCGGGACCCATGACCGTCGTGGGCCAAATTCGTATGGGAAATCTCCGGCGATGCCGATTCACGTCCCAACCCACGTTAGTCCGCATCAGGTTCCCGGCAATCTGGTCGGCGTGTTGCGGCGCCACGCTGAAGAACGCCCGGATTGGCCCGCATTCGTGCATCTGGTCGACGGCACGTCCGATCACTCCAGCTTGACCTACGCCCAACTGGATCGGCGAGCCCGAGCCATCGCAGATCGCTTGGGGGACATGGGCTTTGCCGGGCAGCGCGTGCTGCTGGTCTATCCGCCCGGCCTCGACTTCATCACGGCCTTTCTGGGCTGCCTGTACGCCGGTTGCGTGGCGGTGCCGACGTATCCGCCGCATCGCCATCGCCTGAGCGATCGCTTCCGGGCCATCGCCGCGGATACCGGGGCCCGCGTTGCCCTGAGCACCGCCTCTGCCGCGGACCAGTTCCAGGTCATGACCGAGATGGAAAAGAGCGGCCAGGCGGGCACTCCCTCCCGGATCCAGTGGCTCGCCACCGACGAGGTTCCCGACGTCTTGGCCGATCGCTGGAACGAACCGGCCATCGACGCCGACGCCCTGGCCATGCTCCAGTACACCTCCGGCTCGACCAGCCAGCCTAAGGGCGTCATGCTCAGCCACGCGAACCTCATGGCTAACATCCGCGCCATCCATCAGGCTTTCGGAATACAGGCCCAGGACAGCGGGGTGTTCTGGCTGCCCATGTACCATGACATGGGGCTGGTGGGCGGCGTTCTGGTCCCGGTGTTTGCCGGTCTGACAGCCGTTTTCATGTCGCCGGCCACGGCCCTCCAGAATCCCATCGCCTGGCTGGCCGCCATCAGCAAGTACCGGGCGACCATCTCCGGCGGGCCCAACTTCGCCTACGACCTTTGTGTCCGCAAGATCACCGACCAGCAGCGCGCCACCCTGGATCTGTCCTGCTGGGCCCTGGCCTTCGTCGGCGCCGAACCCGTTGACCCCGGAACGCTCGAACGCTTTGCCGCAGCCTTTGCCCCCTGTGGCTTCAACCCCGGCGCCTTCTATCCCAGCTACGGTTTGTCGGAGGCGACGCTCATGGTCAGCGGCCCGAGGCGCGGCAGCGGCGTGACCATCGGCGCCTTCCACGACTCGGCGCTGACCGAGAACCGCGTCGAGGTCGTGCCCGACGATGCCCGGCAGGCTCGCCGCCTGGTGGCCTGCGGATCGCCCGTCGGCGCGCAGCGCGTGGTGATCGTCGATTCGCGCACCCAGGCCCAGGCCGCCCCCGACCGCGTCGGTGAAATCTGGGTTGCCGGAGCGTCGGTCGGCCAGGGGTACTGGCACAAGCCCGACCAGACCCGCGGTTCCTTCAAGGCCCAGTTGAGCGACACGGGGGAAGGCCCGTTCCTGCGGACCGGCGACCTGGGGTTCATGCGCCAGGGCCAACTCTACTTCACCGGCCGGCGGGACGACCTGATTGTCGTCCGCGGCATGAACCGCTATCCGCAGGATATCGAGGCCACGGCCCGCGGCAGTCACCCGCTGCTGGAAGCCGGTTACGGGGCGGCTTTCGTGGCGGACGACCACGGCCGACGGCGCCTCGTTCTGGTGCAGGAAGCCGCGCGCAAAGGAGGGGTTGATTTCGCCCCGGTGCTGGATGCGGTTCGCGAGGCGGTGCTGGATGAGCATGGCCTGGCACTGGATGTGATCGTGCTGGTGCGATACGGCACGCTTCCCAAGACCTCCAGCGGCAAAATCCAGCGCCATGCCTGCCGGGCGGCGTTCCTGGCCGGCGAACTCAAGGCCCTGGCCGAATACCGCGGCCTGCCGGTTGAAGATGCCGACCCCGGCGCCCCCGCCCGACCTGGCGCCCAAGAGGCGGGGGCCTCCCTTGCCCATCCCGCGCCGCATTCTTCGCAGGAGGCCGCTCTTGCCGCCGTCCGCCAGCATGCCCGCGCCTTGGCCGGCGCGGCTGTACCCGACCTGGCGCCCGACACGCCCCTCACCGCCCTGGGCTTGGATTCGCTGCAGCGCCTGGAACTGGCGGCCGCTCTGGAGAAAACCTTCGCCGGCCACCTGCCCGACACGGTGTTCAGCCAGGCACAGACGCTGGAGGATCTGGCCCAGGCTGTGCAGGAGTATTTGATCGACGGCCCCAGAGCCGACGCCCCCACCGGCCAGATCCCGCCCGAACACTACGATTTCACCCAGTTCCCCGAGTACGGCGAGCTGAAGCGTCAGGAACGCATGCTGCGGGTGGTGACCGGCGACAACCCGTATTTCCGCGTCGACCAGGGCGGGGCCGGGAGCGCTGCCTGCATCCAGAGCCGCCAGATCGTCAACTTCAGCGTCTACGACTACGTCGGCCTGGCCCACCATCCGGAGGTCGCCGCCGCCGCCAAGGCCGCGATCGACCGCTATGGCGCCAGCGCCGGCGCCAGCCGGTTGGTGTCCGGCGAGAAGCAGGTGCATCGTGACCTGGAGGAGGCCCTGGCCGCCTTCCTGGACACCCCGGCGGCCATCGTGTTCGTCTCCGGCCACGCCACCAACGTCACCACCATCGGCCACCTGCTGGGGCCCAGCGATCTGATCCTCCACGACATCCTGGCGCACAACTCGATCATCCAGGGCGCCGCCCTTTCCGGCGCTACCCGCCGCGCCTTTGCCCACAACGACTGGCAGGCGCTGGACGCGCTGTTGTCGGAGGTGCGCCACACTTATCGCCGCGTGCTGATCGCTATCGAGGGCGTGTACAGCATGGATGGCGACTTTCCCGAACTTCCACGTTTCGTGGAGCTCAAGAAGAAGCACAAGACGCTGTTGCTGGTCGATGAGGCGCACTCGCTGGGAACCATGGGGGCCACCGGGAGGGGCATCGGCGAGCACTGGAGCGTGGCGCGGGCCGACGTCGACCTGTGGATGGGCACGCTCTCCAAGTCGCTGGCCAGTTGCGGCGGGTACATCGCCGGCTCGGCCGAGCTGGTCGAGTACCTCAAGTACACCGCCCCGGGGTTCGTATACAGCGTCGGCATGTCCCCGCCCAACGCGGCGGCGGCTTTGGCCGCCCTGACGGTCCTGCGGCGTGAGCCGCAGCGCGTGGTCCGGCTGCGTGAATTGGCGGCATTGTTCCTGAAGACGGCCGGGGAGCGCGGCCTGAACACCGGCTCGGCCGGCGGCACGCCCGTGGTCCCGGTGATCGTCGGCAGCTCGGTCAAGAGCCTGCGCCTGGCCCGCGCCCTGTTTGAGCGTGGCATCAACGCCCACCCGATTCTGCACCCCGCCGTGGCCGAGCACTCCGCCCGATTGCGCTTCTTCATCACCGCCAATCACAGTCAGGAACAGATCCGCACCACGGTCGACGCCATGGCCGACGAACTGGCCAGGCTGTAGCGCCGGCACACGCCCCGGTCGCGCATCGGCGCGTAGGCTTGAGCTGAGCCGGCAGCGGTCTGTTGGGCGGGTGACCCGCCAAACCCGGGAAGGATGTGCCATGAAACAGGCCTGGTGGTGGTTGGCCGTTCTCGCGTTGCTGGCCGCGGCGGGCTGTGCCCAGGACGAAACTCGGCTGCCGTTGACCATCCAGCAGAGCCAGGCCGCGCCGGAGGGCGCCCGGCCGGAAACTCGTCCGCTGTTCATCATCCAGCGGAGCAAGAACGCCAACACCGTGCATTACGACGCCCGGCTCACCGCCGACGGCAAACTGGATCCCGCCGAACCGGTAATCGCCTACTATGTCATGCTCGCCGAGGACGGCCGCCGGAAGGAACTCAATTGGATCGAAAAGAAGATGGCCTACGGCTTCGACATCAAACCCGACCCCTCGGTAAGCGGGTACACGATGACCATGGTGGCCGCCCCCCAGCGGCCGATCACCGTGAAGAAGCTGGGCGGCGCCGTCCGTGCCGAGTTGGTCATCGACGGCCGGCCGGCCGTTGTCGAGAAGATGTACATCAACGCCTCCGACGGGCTGGCCTGGCCACAAGTCCACTATATCGAACTCTACGGAAAAGACCTGCAGACGGCAGAGAATCGCTTCGAAAGAATCATGCCGAAGTAGCCCCGCTCGTCCTGCCGCGAAACAAAGGAGATCCATGAGCCCGACCCGGTGCTCTCGGGAAATACCGGGCGGGGGCAAGATGCAGTGAACCCTGGCTGTGGGGGGAACCAGGTCAGAGCCATCCCGCCTGGCGATACCACTGGGCCGTTTCGCGCAGGCGCTGGGCCAAGGCGGCCGCGGGGGACCAACCCAGTTGCGTGCGCGCCTTGAGGGATGAGCACGTCCACGACCCGGCCAGGGCTTCGGCAATCTTGTCGCTGTTCACCCAGCCGGGGCGCCGCCGAATCCGCCCCATCGCGTCGCCGCAAAGCCCGACCAGTCGCACGAGCGGCCCCGGCAGGTGCACCAGGGTGGCACTTTTCTTTCCCAATGCGATGGCCAGGGCTGCCCCGAGTTGGGCATACGTCGGTTCGTCCTGGGCGGCCATGAAGTAGACGCCTTGGCCCGGCGCTCCGCCGGGGTGCAGGCGCTCGCCTTTCTCGGCGGCAAGGAGCAGGCCCTCGACCAGGTCGGTCACGTGGATCAGCGAGAAGCGTCGCTCGCCCCAACCGGGCACGACATGAATGCCCAAGCGCGCGATCGGGCGGAACATTTGCAGCGTGCCCCGGTCGCCGGGGCCAAAGACGATCGGCGGGCGCACAATGCTCGTCGGCAGCTTTGCGGCATACCTGGCGGCGGCCTGTTCTCCGGCCAGCTTGCTGCGACCGTAGGCTGAAACGGGCGTCGGCCAATCCCCTTCCACGCGAGGCCGGTCAACGGCGGACGGCCCCGCGGCGGCGAGCGATGACACCACGACCAACACCGGCGGGTCGGCGCGGTCGGCGCAGGCGGCCGCGACCGATTCCACGCCCCCGGCGTTCACACGCGCGAAATCGTCTTCCCCCAGCGCCTTCACCAGGCCGGCCAGATGGAACACGACGCCGGCCTGTGACGCCTCCAGGGCCGATCCCATGGCGGCCCGATCGGTCACGTCGCCCGTGATCAGTTGGACGCCGGCCGACCGCAGTTCGTCGATGCGCGAGCTGGCGCGCACCAGGCATGACACCCTGCAGCCACGCTCAATCATCCGCCGCACCAAGTGCCGCCCGATGAAGCCGCTGGCCCCGGTGACCAGCACAGGTTGTGCGGCCCTGGCTTTTATCCTCGTCCCTCCGCCGGGCGGCTCATGATCGCCAACCATCATTCTTGCCGGGATTATACGCGTTTCTCCATCAAGAGCCAACACGTGCGGGCGGGCGGTGCCGGCCATACAATTGGGGGAGGATCTTGCGGGATCGGTCAAGACAGGCGGTTCGGGTGCACAACAAAACAGTGGCACGCGAGCAACGTTTCCCTGCCATCGGGGTTTCTCTGCTTCTAGTTGTAAGCCCCTGGCGGGGCTTACCGCCGGGCGCCGCGGGCTGGGCGGACCTTGGCTTTGGGCTTCTTGTCCAGGCGCCGCCTGGCCTGGCCAGTGCCCTGTGGCTGGGGCGGAGCGTATTTTCTGCCGGAAAGGGCCTCGGCCAGCACCTGGTCAATTTGAGTGGCAAAGACGAACTTGATTTTCTTGCGGGCATCGGCCGGCACGTCCACCAGGTCCTTGCGATTGCGTTCGGGCAGGATCACCGTCCGGATGCCCGCCTGCCTGGCCGCCAGCACTTTTTCCTTTACGCCGCCCACCGGCAGCACCAGCCCGCGCAAGGTGATCTCGCCGGTCATCGCGACATCTTTGCGCACCGGGATCTTGGTCAGTGCCGACACGATGGTGGTTGCCATTGTAATTCCGGCTGACGGTCCGTCTTTAGGTATGGATCCTTCCGGGATATGAATATGCAGATCCATTTTCCGGGGGAATTCCCGGCCGATGCCGTATTCGGCGGCCCGGCTGCGGACGAAGGTCATCGCCGCCCGCGCGGATTCCTGCATGACTTCGCCCAATTTCCCGGTCAGAGTCAGCTGGCCTCTTCCCTCCATCAGGGTCGCTTCGGTCTGCAACACTTCACCGCCGACCTCCGTCCAGGCAAGGCCGGTCGTCAGGCCGATCTGGTTGTTTTCGCTGATCCCATGCACGCGGAATTTCGCCCGCCCCAGCAGTTTCTCAATTTCTTCCTGATTTATCGAACTGCTTTTAACCTCCGCCGTTACAATCCTCTTGGCGGTTTTTCGGCAAACGTTCGCGATTTCGCGCTCCAGATTGCGC
>PMYM01000127.1:0-183 GCA_003171235.1 Phycisphaerales bacterium
TCGCGCATGATCTGGGAGCAGGCCCCGCAGGTCAGGCACACGCGGGCGGGATCAAAGCCTCCCCCGCTCAACGTGTCGCGGGCGAAATCGGGATAGGCAAAGGCCTGCCGCCCCAGGCCGGCAAGGCTCGCCCACCCGTCGGCGACCAAGCCGGCCGCTGCCTGCGGGAAGAACTGCCTCAGC
>PMYM01000127.1:189-9019 GCA_003171235.1 Phycisphaerales bacterium
CATGTCGGCCAGTCGCACCACGCTGCAGAGAGGGTGTTCGGGCGGCTGGTTGTTGCCGGCCCGGTCGGCTGGACGATTGATGAACGGGTTGAAATAGGGATTGCCGGCCGTAACGCTCACGCAGCTTAGGCCAAGCTCGGCCAACAGGCCGATCAACCTCAGCGGTTCGGCCAGGTCCGGCGCCGGCAGTCGCCCGGTGGCCGGGGGACTATCCGCAACGCCCCACCCCCAGGGATAGTCCATGCCGTCATACAGGTTCAATCGCGTGGCCAGCAGGAAATCGCCGGCGGCCTGGCTCTTGACCGCCCCGACCACCTCGCGCAGGAAGCGGGTGCGGTTTTGGAACGTTCCGCCGTACTTGCCCGCCCGGCTGCGAGCGGCCAGCAGTTCGTTAACCAGGTAGCGGTGGCAGGCCTTGANNCGGTTCTCGAAACTGCCGCCATAGCGGGAATGCTCGCGCGTGAAGGAGGCCAGCAGCTCGGAGATCAGGTAGCGGTGGCAGGCCTTGATGTCCACGCCGTCGAAGCCCACCTGCTGGGCCAGGCGGGCGGCGCGGACGAAGGCTTCCTGCAGCCGGTCCAGGTAATCGTCGCTTGCCGGGGTGCAGCGGCCGTCCAGGCCCTGGTGGCGGTCAAGCTGGGGGTAGCGGTCGACGATGACGGGGAGGCGGCGATCCTCAGGCCGGCTATAGCGCCCCGAGTGGGTCAACTGGAGCAGGCAGAGCGGGTTTGTGCCGCCCTGGGCGGCGAGCTTGCGGGCGCGGGCGAGGGTTTTTTCAAAGGCCAGGGCGGATCGCTCGTTGAGCCAGAGCTGTCGCGGATTGGCCCTGCCTTCGGGCACGACGGCGGCGGCCTCGAACCAGATCAGCCCCGCCCCGCCGGCGGCGAAGCGTTCGTATCGCCGCAGGGTAAGCTCCCCGGGCGAGCCGTCGGGCTGGGCGTCGCAGCCTTCCATGGGGTGGACGGCCAGACGATTGGGCAGGGTCTTGCCAGCCAGGGGTAGGCCCTGCCGCAGGACCGAGAGATCCTCCCGCAGGGGCAGTTCCAGGCCCCGCCGCTCAAGATCTTCGCCAAACTCTGCCAGCGACGAATAGCAAAAACGGTTTTCTTGGCCCATGGGGGCCATTCTCTTGGGTATTGGCCCGGGCGGCAACAGCTTTGTCCGGACCGCGGGCGGTCGGGCGATGGAATCAGAAATGATTGAACAGCGAGCAGCCCCACAGCAGGGCCGAGACGATCAGCAGCAGGGTCGAGTACCGCCGCCAGGTGTTTGCCCGGGCCGGCACGCCTCGGATAGTGGTGCCGGCATACCGCCGGATATCCAGGTAGCGCACACCCGCCAGCGACATGACGCTCAGCCAGAACAGCAGGTCCGCCAAGGCGAGTTCATCTTCCACGAACGCCCATGCGCACGACCCGAACAACATCAAGTTGCCCAAGAACACCCAATAAATGCGGGCGAGCATGGCCCCGGGGCGCTCCTGAGGCGAATCCGTGGCACGAACTAAGTCGGACATGGCTGCCACCTGCAATAAATATCGGAACCGGTGCGCCACCCTCCGCAACAAGCGGCATTGGCCCCGCTACAACTACGATTTTATCTCCCGCAAGCGCAAGACGCAAGAGAATCGGCAGCCTGCGGCCTATGAAGTTCTATCGTCAGGTGCTAAACTCCGGCCCAGGAAGAAACATGAGAATCGGCTACTTTGACTGCTTCTGCGGCGCCGCCGGCGACATGATCGTCGGGGCCATGCTGGACGCGGGCCTGGATTTCCAGGCGCTGTCGGCCCAGTTGGAGCGGCTGGGCCTTTCCGGCTACAGCCTGGCCGCCGCAAAGGTCCAGCGCCTGGGCATGGCCGCCACCAAGTTCGACGTGAAGATCGAGGGCGACCACGGCCATGACGGGCATGATCCGGCAGAGCATGGCCCCCACCACCGTCGCGGACTGAGCGAAATCCTCCAGATCATCCGGCAGGCCCAACTGCCCCCGCGGGCGAGCGAACTGGCCTGCCGCAGCTTCACCCGCCTGGGCCAGGCGGAGGCCAAGGTCCACAACGTGGACATCCAAGAGGTGCATTTTCACGAGGTGGGCGCGGTGGATTCCATCATCGACATTGTTGCGGCCTGCCTGGGCGTGGAGATGCTGGGAATCGAGCGGGTTTTCTGCTCGCCCATCCCCACCGGGCGGGGCTGGATCAAGATGGCCCACGGCACCTGGCCGGCGCCGGCCCCGGCCACGGTCGAACTGCTCAAGGGGGCGGCGATCTCGAACGAGAACTTCTCCGGCCAGGAGACCGGCGAGCTTACCACCCCCACCGGGGCGGCGCTGTTGACCACGCTGGCCGAGGGTTATGGCCCGCTGCCGGCCATGCATCTGGAGGCGGTCGGCTACGGGGCCGGCACGCGAGAAGAGTCCGCCGGGCTGCCCAACCTGCTGCGGCTGTGCCTGGGCCAGGCCGACGATGCCGGCCGGGCCGACAGCGTCATGGAACTCTCCGCCAACCTGGACGACTGCACCGGCCAGGTCATCGGCTACGCCCTGGAGCAACTCCTCTCCGCCGGCGCCCTGGACGCCTGGGCCAGTCCCCTGGTCATGAAGAAGTCCCGCCCAGGCTGGATGCTCTCCGCCCTGTGCCAGGTGGGCGACGCCGCCCGCCTGGAAGAGATCTTCTTCCGCCAGACCCCCACCCTGGGCGTGCGCCGCCGGCTGTGCGCCCGCGTCAAGCTGCTGCGCCGCCACGTGACGGTGGAGACGCGCTACGGCCCGATCCGCATCAAGCTGGGCGAAGCCTCCTCCGATGGCCCGGCGCTCTCGGCCAGCCCCGAATACGCCGACTGCGCCGCCGCCGCCGAAGCCCACGGCGTAAGCCTGCGCCAGGTCATCCAGGAGGCCCTGCAGGTTTACGGAAGGCCAAGACCATGACGGCGCTTTCCGTGGTGCTCAGCGTGCTTTGCGGTTTTACCCTGGCCGTCTGGCTGTCCCGGCATGCCATGATCTTCCTGGAGAAGCGCCAAGGCTTCATCCTGACCCAGGAGTATGGCAAGTGCCAGGCCGATCAGCAGCCCCACATCAGCGTGGTGGTGGCCGCCAAGGACGAGGAGGCGGTCATCCGCACCTGCGTGAGCAGCATGCTCGAGCAGAACTACCCCAATTTCGACCTGACGGTGGCCAACGACCGCTCCGGCGACCGCACGGGCCAGATCGTCGCCGAACTGGCCAAGGAAGACAGCCGCCTGCGCCTGGTGAACATCCAGACGCTGCCGGAGGGCTGGTGCGGCAAGAGCAACGCCATGCAGCAGGCCATCGCCCAGACCCGGGGCGAGTGGATCTGCATGATCGACGCCGACTGCCGCCAGACCAGCCCCCGCAGCCTAAGCTCGGCTATCGCCTACGCCCAGGACCAGAAGGCGGACATGCTCAGCGTGCTGCCGACGCTGGAGATGAAAGGCTTCTGGGAGAACATTGTCCAGCCGGTCTGCGGCGGCATCATGATCATCTGGTTCAACCCGGCGCGGGTGAATAGCGACCGGCGCAAGGAGGCCTACGCCAACGGCGCCTTCATGCTCATTCGCCGCGGCGCCTACCAGGCCGTGGGCACGCACGAGGCGATCAAGGACCGGATCAACGAGGACATGCACCTGGCCCGGCGGATCAAGCAGGCCGGCCTGCGCCTGCGCGTGGTGCGCAACGACGGGCTGTATGTCACGCGGATGTACACTTCGCTGCGGCAGATCGTCCGCGGCTGGGGGCGGATTTTCTTCGGCACGTTCGGCAGCTTCCGGCGGATCGTCATATCGCTGGCGGTGCTTACGGTGATGGGGCTGATGCCGTATGTTTCACTGGCGCTGGCCGGGGCCGCCCTGGCCGCCGGGGTCGCCGCGGCCTCGTTCTGGCATGTCACGCTGGTTCTGGCAGGCCTGGCGGTGCTGGCCCAGTTGACGGTCATCTACCGCTTTTACGGGCTGGTGGGGGCGCGGCAGCGACTGTTCTGGTCATACCCCATTGGCTGCGCAGTGGGCATGGTGTGCCTGGGCGTCTCGCTGAGCAAGCTGCGCAAGGGCGCCGCCATCACCTGGCGGGGCACTTCCTACGCAAAGAAGTAGCCGCGAACTCCGCGAACAACGCGAACAGCGTGTAGGGTGGGAGAAATCGGCCGGAGGCCGATCTCCCACCATATTCCTGTAAGAAGTATCCAGAAATCATTGAAAAGAACGGTGGGAGACCGCCCTGCGGGCGGTTTCTCCCACCCTACCTGCTAGAAGAACACTAGGGGTATTTGACCAGGTAGTCGTTCTGGGAAAGCCAGATCATCAGGGGCGTTTGCGGCTTCTCCTGTGAAAGGTAATGGCCATTCTTGTTGATAAAGCAGAGGCCGAATGTCACCCACGGGTCGGGGCTATCATCGACTGCGGCTTTCACGGCAACGATACACAGTTCCTTGTAACGCACCTCCCCTAACAACAGTGCTTGTCGCATACTCCTGTTGGACTTCACGAATTCATCTTCGCCGCCCGTTGATGCAATGAACTTGCGCCTCTGGGCCGGATCAGCGTATAATCGCAGGTAATCCTCGAATGTGCCTCCGGTCCGAAGACAAGTCAGTTCTGCAACCGCCGCTTCTTGTGGCGTCTTGGCGGGTTGCTTCCAATACGGTTTGTCCTCTACTCTTATTCCTTCGCCAAACTGGCGATGCTCTACCGTGTATTCTTGACCATCAACGGTGACGACGGTCTTCTGCCAAGCATACTCCGTCGTGGTGCGATCAAGGCCTTGCGGTTGACGCGTCATCCACCACAGCCACACTCCGGCAGTGGCGACGATCAAGCAGATTCCGAAGAGAAGAGTAATCTTCCCGGTTCTTGTCATGAAATGTCTCCAATCACGGCACCTTGACGTCGCACTGCAGTTCCATCGCGTCGGCCAGGGTTGAGAAGAACGGCTGAGGGTCCTCTTCGAATTCCAGCGTATGCGAGCCGGGCAGCTCAATGACCGTGAACTTGCCGGCCGTCAACCGAGCGGCCAAAGCCGCAGTAGCGGCGTTGTCGATGATGCGGTCGTCCCGGGCCAGGATCAGGCGGGTCGGGACTGTTATGCTCCCGGGCACCGCCCGCCGCAGTCGCTCATCCAGCACAACCGAGGCGACCAGGAAGCGGGCCGTCGCCTGGTGCAGCCGGTGCGGGTCGTCGCGAAGGTACTGCCGCATCGCGGGATTGCCGGTGAACAGTGCAGGGTCGTTGAGGGGAATGTCAAACCGCCGCCGGCCACAGCACAGCCACGACAGGCCGATGGCAAGCCTCCGCCCCAGCGGCACGTTGACCTTCGAGCACAGACCGGGGGCCACCAGGGTCAGGTTCAACACGCGCGGGTCGCCGCCCAGTGCATAGGCCGCCAGCAGCTTGCCTCCCCAACTGACTCCCAGCAGGCAGAGGCGATCGGCCCGGCTGTGGGCGGCGACGAAATCCACCCCCCGCCGCAGGTCGTCCATGAGCTGGCGGGCGGAGGCGGCGTCGCCGCGATCGCGCCGGGCCAGGCCGCTGCCCCGCCGCGTGAGTTGGTAAACCTCGTGGCCCCGGCGGGCCAACGCCTGGGCCGAGCCGATAAACCAGCCCGGGTGCGACTGAATGCCGTGCACGTACAGCACCGGCGGGCGGGTTGGCCCTTCCGGCCGGCGGTGGCGCAGCACCGCCACCTGCGCACCCCCCTCCAACTCCAGCGTCAGCTCTTCCAGCAGGAGATCCTTCGCCGGCGGCCTGGAGCAGCATAATTCCATGATGGTTGTCCCTAAAGCCGCGGCCCCGGGCGGGCGATGCCCATCTTGATGAACCAGGGCCCTTCAATCCTGGAGAACCTGGGCTCTCAAGCTTCGCTCGCGCCGCGTCTGCGGCAGGCGCTGCGGCAGATGGCCGACCGCCGCCATGGCCGCGTGCGCCGCGTGCTGCTCATGCTGATGCTGCTGTGCCTGGTCAACGCCTTCGACCTGAGCTTCACTATCATCGCCGCCCGCACCGGGTCTTTCAAGGAATGCAATCCCATTGCCGCCCCGCTGGTCGCCTCGCCGGGGCAACTGGCGGCCTTCAAGATCTTCATGGTGCTCTTGGCCGCCTGCATCATCGTCACCTTCCGCCGGCACTGGCTGACGGAGCTTGGCTGCTGGGTCATGACCGCCGCCTACGTCGGCCTGGCGGTGGTCTGGTGGATGTATTACGGATTGCACGCATAACCCGCGTATCTTCATTTTCAAAATCCTAAATCCTAAGCTCTAAATCCTAAACAATAGGACAAACTCAAATGATCAAACGGCAAGCCTTCCATACATGAACTCCCCTCCGGCGTTTTGAGAATTGCTGTTTGTCGGTTTGCTGTTTGTTTAGGATTTCATGCTTCGGATTTGGCGCTTTTGCATAAGCTCCTCTTTGCCTCAGTCACTACAATTTCCCTCAATGGCATCCGCCGAAGAACGCGTGAATTACCTGGAACTGGACGACCGGCGCCTGCTGGCCCAGTGCGACGTGCACATTTACAAGTCCTCCGGCCCGGGGGGCCAGCACCGCAACAAGGTGTCATCGGCCGTGCGGCTTAAGCACCAGCCCACGGGCATCGGCGCCCACGGCGACGACTCCCGCAGCCAGCACGAGAACAAGGCCCTGGCCCTCAAGCGTCTGCGGATGAACATCGCCTGCCAGCTCCGCCGAACGCTGGACCTGGAGAAGCACCAGTGGCCGGAGGTGGTGCGGGGTTGTGTATTTGCCCCGCGCGGCGGGCCAGGCGAGGGCGGCCACCGCTTGCAGGTGGGCCGGCGCGACCACCGCTTCTGGCCGGTGGCGGCCTTCCTGCTGGACCTGCTGGAGGCCTGCCAGGGGCGGCTCTCCCAGGCCGCCGCCAACCTGGGCATCACCACCAGCAACCTGGCCTCGGTCTTCCAGGACGACCACCACCTGCTGACCGCCGCCAACGCCATCCGCAAACGCCACGGCGAGGGCCCCATCAGGTAGCTCGTTGCCGCGGGCAACCCGCCCGGCTAGACTGCTGCTGAGCCCTGGAGCATTCCTTGCCGACTAGTGAAGACAAACCGCCGCTGCGGCCGCGCAGCCAGCCCCGCCCGGACCTGGTCGTGGTTGGGCCGGGCAAAGTGGGAATGGCCCTGGCCCTGCTGGCGCGCAAGGCCCGCTACCGGGTGGCGGCGATCGGCGCCCGCAGCCTCGAGCGGGCCCAGGCCGCCGCCCATGCCATTGGAGCGGACGTGCCGTCCGGCCTGCCGGAGGAGGTGGCTCCGTTGGGCCAGTTGGTCCTGCTGACGGTCAGCGACGACGCCATCGAATCGTTGTGCCGCGACCTGGCCGAAAAGGGGGCCTTCGCCCGCGGCAGCGTGGTGGCCCACTGCTCGGGCGCCCTGTCCAGTTCCATACTGGCCAGCGCCCGCGAGTGCTGCGGCGCCCAGGTCGGCTCGATGCACCCGCTGCAGACATTTCCCGACGTGCAGGCCGGCGTGAGCAGGTTTCCCGGCACGTTCTGTTTCTGCGAGGGAGACGAGCCGGCGGCCACGGCGCTGGAAAACCTGGCGGCCGACCTGGGGGGCAGGCCGGTGCGAATCAAGACGGAGGGCAAATTGCTCTATCACGCCGCGGCGGTGCTGGCCTCCAACTGCCTGGTGGGGCTGGTGGATGCGGCGCTGGCCACCGCCCGCCTGGCGGGCATCGGCCAGGACGACGCCCGGGCGGCCCTGGCGCCGCTGGTCGGGGCCACGGCCGAGAACGTGCTCCGCCTGGGCCCGGCCAAGGCCCTGACCGGCCCGGTCGCCCGGGGAGATCACCAGCTCATCCAGCGCCAGTACGCCCAGCTCCGCCAGGCCGATGTCGAACTGGCGGAGATCTACCGCGTCCTGAGCCGGCGGATCGTGCAGGTGGCCCTGGAGAAAGGCACAATCGCCCAGGCCAAGGCCCAGGCCCTGCGGGACGTTCTGCAAGGCTAGAAGTCTTTCACGATATATAGTGTGAGTCGGAGCAGGTGAGCAGTTGAGCAGAAGACCGCAGGCGATCTGACCTTTTTCATTTTCGCCTGTTCACCTGTTCCACAGCTCGCCTGCTCTGGTAGGGCACATTGGCATTTCCGCCGGCCAATGAAGTATACTGCAGGCCCGAGGGCGGCCCGGGGCGTGCCCGGGCGGCTCGGCGCGAAGGCAAGAGCTATGGCGGCGATTCCCCCAGGCATTCGCAAACTGCTGACCAAGGCGCGCCAGGCCAGGGCCAGCGACATCCACATCGCGGCCGGCGCCCCAATTCTCTTCCGCATCGGCAAGGACCTGGTTCCGGCCAGCGAAGGGGTGGTCACGCCCGAGCTGTCGGAGCGGCTGGCCATGGACATGCTGGGGGGCGACCCCAACGGGATGCTGCGCAGCCAGATGGACTGCGACCTGATGGTGGGCGACGATGACGGCCGCTACCGCGTCAATATCTGCCTGGCCAGCCAGTCGGTGGGCCTGGTCATCCGCATCCTGCCCGAGGAGGCCCGCTCCATCGACCAATTGCACCTGCCGCCCGTGCTCAAGACGCTGGCCGGCGTGACCAAGGGCATGGTGCTCATCACCGGCGCCACCAGCCAGGGCAAGACGGCCACGCTCTCGGCCATCATCAACGAGATCAATCGCACCCAGCGCCGGCACATCGTGACCATCGAGGACCCGGTCGAGACGATACACGTGAACAAGCTCAGCCTGGTCCGCCAGCGCGAGGTGGGGCGCGACACCAAGAGCTTCGCCGCCGGATTGCGCGCCGCCCTGCGGCAGGACCCCGACGTCATCGCCATCGGCGAGATGCGCGACTACGAGACCATC
>PMYM01000127.1:9160-9710 GCA_003171235.1 Phycisphaerales bacterium
AAGAACATCATCCGCCGGCGGGATTCGTTCATGCTGCGCAGCGTGATTCAGGCCGGCGGCCGCCACGGCATGATCACCATGCGGCAGTCGGTGGGCGAACTGGTCAGCCAGGGCATTATCACCCCCGAGGTGGCTGAAACCGTGCTGGTGAATTACTGATGGCGATCCTGGTCATGTGCCCCAACCCGGCTTGCGGCGAGCTGCTGGAGGTGGCCCAGCACAGCTCCCAAGAGGTGCTCTGCCCGGTCTGCGGCAGCGTGGTGAGGCAGGCCCAGCCCAGCGGCCCCGCCAGGCCTCTCCCGCCCAAGCCGGATGCGGCGGCGCCCGGACCGGTCTCCACTCCGGCCCAGGCGCCTCCGGCCGCTCCGGTCAAGGCAGTCACACCCGCGCCGACGCCTCCGGCCCCCGCTGGGCAAACCCAGCCCGGCGAAGAAGAGATTATTTTCGACATCAAGGAAGAGCCTCCGCCCGCGTCTGTTCGAGCGGCCAGTTTCAATCCCCTGCCTATCGAAACGCCCGAGCCGCCCCCCAAACCGCCCCTCCGCCAGTC
>PMYM01000065.1 GCA_003171235.1 Phycisphaerales bacterium
AGCATGAACTCGACCGTGCCGGCGTTGAAGTAGCCCACCTCGCGGGCCAGGCGCACGGCCGAACGGCACATCTCCTCGCGGATGTTGGGGTCCAGGGCGGGCGAGGGGCATTCCTCGATGACCTTCTGGCGGCGGCGCTGCAGCGAGCACTCGCGCTCGCCCAGGTGAATGATGTTGCCGCGCATGTCGCCCAGGATCTGCACCTCGATGTGGCGGAAGTTATCGATGCACTTTTCCATGTAGACCCGGCCGTCCTTGAAGGCGATTTCCGCCTCGCGCTGGGCCTGCATGATGCCGGATCGCAGGGTGGCCTCGTTGTGGGCGAAGCGGATGCCGCGCCCGCCCCCGCCGGCGGCGGCCTTGATGGCCACGGGGTAGCCGATCTTCAGGGCCACGGCCACGGCCTGTTCGACCGTCTCCACCGGGCCGTCGCTGTCGGGCGTGGTGGGCACCTTGGCGGCCTTGGCCAGCTTCTTGGCCTCGATCTTGTCCCCCAGTTTTTTCATGGCCTCGATCGACGGGCCGACGAACTCGATCTTGCAGGAGCGGCAGACCTCGGCGAAATGGCTGTTCTCGGCCAGGAAACCGTAGCCGGGGTGAATGGCCTGCACGTCGGCCAGTTCGGCGGCGGCGATGATGCGGGGAATGTTGAGGTAGCTTTCGGCCGAGGGCGCCGGGCCGATGCAGATGCGGTCGTCCGCCAGCCGCAGGTAGCTGGCGCCGCGGTCGGCCTCGCTGTAAACGGCCACCGACTCGATGCCCAGTTCCTTGCAGGCGCGGATGATCCGCAGGGCGATTTCGCCCCGGTTGGCTACCAGAATCCGTGAGAACATGTCGCTCCCATCTATGGCACAACTCGGTAACCAGTAGCCTGTAGCCGGCGCCCAGTGGTCCGTTTGGCTTTCTTCTGGCTACCGGCTACCGGGTACTCGTTCTTGGTTTTCCTGACTACTGGCTACGGGCTACTGATTACTTGCTTAGGATACTTTAACCTTGAAAAGCACCTGTCCGTACTCCACCGGTTGGGCGTTTTTCACGCAGATTTCGACGATCTGCCCGGAAATCTCGGCCTTGATCTCGTTCATGACCTTCATGGCTTCAATGATGCACACCACGGTGTCCTGGCCGACGGCCGCACCGACGCCGACATAGGGGTCAGACTCGGGGCTGGGGGCGGCGTAGAAGGTGCCGACCATGGGGCTGTGGATTTCGCGCAGGTCCGAGGCTGGGGCGGGCGCCGGGGCGGCCGTGGGCGCCGCCACAGCGGGTCCGGCCGGCGCCAAGGGCGCCGGTCCGACCATCACCTCGCCTCCGGCGCCGCGCTTGAGGCGGATCTTGTTCTCGCCCTCGGTGATGTCCAACTCGCCGAGGTTGTTCTCCACCATCAGCCGCACCAGTTCCCGAATTTCTTCCAGGTTCATAAACCTTCCTTTTCCGCAGTTTGGGCGTGCCTGGCGGGCGGGCCAAGGCCGCCCTACCGCAGGACCATCGACCGCAGGTCGCGCGGCAGGTCGCTCAGGAAGCGGCCTTGCCGTCGCGTCACGCAGGCGTCGTCCTCGATCCGCACGCCGCCCAGCCCTGGTAAATAGATGCCCGGCTCCACCGTAACCACCATTCCTGGCTGTAGTTGCGTCCGGGACAGTCGGCCAAGACGGGGCATTTCGTGGACTTCCAGGCCGACGCCGTGGCCCAGCCCGTGCCCGAAATTATCGCCGTAGCCGGCCGCGACAATAACGTCCCGGGCCGCCTGGTCGACTTTGTCGCAGGAAACACCCGGACCAATGGCCGCCAACCCGGCAGCCTGGGCACGCAGGACCACTTCATAAATCCGGCCGATTCGGGGCGGGATTCTACCGGCAAACACCACCCGCGTCAAGTCGCTGCAGTAACCCTCCACCATCGCCCCCCAGTCAATCAACACGCACTCGTCGCGGCCGACCCGGCGGCTGCCCGGGCGGTAGTGCGGCAGGGCGGCGTTGGCCCCGGCAGCCACGATCGTCTCAAACGATGCTCGGCTGGCCCCCAGTTGCCGCATGCGGTATTCCAGTTGGGCCGCTAACTCGTTTTCGGTTCGCCCGATGAAGGCCCGGCGCCCCCCCGCCGTCAGTTGCATAAAGGCCTGCTGCGCGACCCCCACCGCCCGGCGGATTTTGGCCATCTCCCCGGCCTGCTTGACCTGGCGCAGGTTCTCCACCTGGTCGGTCAGAACCTTCAGCCTGGTCCCCCGCAGGCCCTTGCGCAGGGCCCCGACCAGGGCCACCGTGGCGTAGAAGCCTTCCACCCCCAGCACTTTTGCCCGGCGGCGTTTAAGGGCGGCGGCGACGGCCAGGCTCATGCGATCCTTGCGGATATAGGCCTCCAGCCAGTGGCATTCCCGCCGGGCCTGCTCTTCAAAACGGCTGTCGGTCAGCAGGCGCATCCACCCGCGCCCCGCCAGCAGGTAAGAGTCCTCGCCGGTGAAGCCGGTGAAGTAGCGGACGTTTTCCCGCTTGGTCAAGAGCAGCACGTCGAGCCCGCTGGATTTCAGCACTTCGCCCAGCGCCTCCTGCCTGTCCCGCAATGCCTTCTTTGGGGCCATGGCGTTTTCCTTCCAGCCGCGCTGCCGGCGGCCTTGCCCACGGGCCGGCAACCGCCCCGGCTGCCAACCCTTGGGGCGCTGTGAAATACAGGTTCATTCGCCCGCTATCTCGGCCTTCATGATCTCCCTCAGTAGGATCGTAGCATAACAGCCGGGCGGGGCGTCGAAATGCACTGCCAGGAATCTGCCGAAACCATCGTCGCCTTCGCCCACCCGCAGATCCGTCAGGCAAAACCGCAGCGGGCGTCGCGTGCCCTTGGCCCCGAAGCGGCCAAACGCCGCCAGGTCCAGGGCGTAGGGATCGATCGCCTGGCGTTCAATGATCCCCGCCTGAGCGTCGGCCAAGCCTGCCACATAGCCCACCATGGGACCGGTGGGGCTGGCCCGGAAGGCCTCCGCCGCCGCCTGGTGCTCCTGGGGCCGATGGACCGGGAACAACCGGCCCTGCTGGTCTAGGCCGATGTCGCCCGGCAGGAAACGATCGAGAGTATCGATGCGGCGGGCCAGCAACTGGTTAAATATCCGGCTCTGCACGGACGAGATGTACAGCCGCCGGGCGGTCTTGTCCACGGCGGAGATGGCCGGCCCCGCCCGGCGATGGGCCTGCCTGTAGGCCATGAGCACGCGGCGCTGCTGCTGGCAACGTCGCGGCCAGAGTTGCAGGGCGCGATCCAGAAAGCCGGCGTCGAAAGCGTCGCGGGCGGCTTTTTCCTCGGGCTGGTCGCCCGGCCGGGCGCGCCCCAGGTAGATCTTCACGAATTCTTGTAGCTCTCCGCCCAGCAAGGCCAGCCCCAGCTCGACATTGTCCTGCCGCGAGCCAAACCGCTGCGGGCCGAAGTATGCCGGCAGGCCGCGCCGGCGAATCACCGCCAGCACCGACTCGGCCAGGTTGACGGCGTCAGGGGCGACTCCGCGTATGCGAAGGTCGAACCGATTGCCGGCCAGGTCTCCCGGCCTGAGTCGCGGCCCCAGGCCCAGCACCTCAAGTTGCATCTGCGAATCGTGAAATGCCGCCAGCCGCCGGCGATCCACATTCTCCAGGCTGATGGTCTGGGCCGTGACGGCCAAGGCGTCTTTCATGCCGGCATGGCCGATGGCGCTGAGGGGAATATCCAGGAATCGCCCCAGCCGCGTAATGGCCACCGGGGTGGAAATGCCCGCCTTGGTCAATCGCACGTGCAGGCATTGGCCCCCTGCCGGAGTGGGTGTCGCGGGCATCTTGCCCGCGCCCGACGCGGGCGGGACGCCCGCGACACCAAAGGCTGGCAAGGGAATTTCCTCCACCCGGAAATCTTCCAATCGCCGCTTGACCTGCCCGCCAACGCCCGGCAGGTCGCCCGTCAGGAAGGGCAGCGACTCGGCGGCGGGATAGGGCTCTGCTTCAACCCGATTGGCCCTGCCGGCCTGGCCGCCGGGAACCGCACTTTTCCCGTTACTGGCCACGCCCGCGCCCGCCGATCTTGTTTTCCGTGCCCGCCAGCAGGCGCTTGATGTTGGAGCGGTGGCGGATGATCACCAGCAGCATCATGGACAAGCCGAATGTCAGCAGCGGCGCCAGTCCCAGCACCGGCCAACCAAAGATCCGGCAGGCCGCCAGAAACAGCGGCGGAAAGGACAGCGCCGCCACCACCGAGGCCAGCGAAACGTATCGCCAGATCAACGCCACGATCAGCCAGACGGCAAAGGCCGCCAGCCCCGCGTAGGTCAAGTACGGAAAAAACCCCAGCGTCACGCCCAGCGACGTGGCCACGCCCTTGCCGCCGCGAAACTTCAGGAAGATGCTGAAAACGTGCCCCAGGATCGTGCCCAACCCCACCAGCAGCCAGGCGATCTGGTGGTTTGCCGCCGGGATGGCCGAGGGGGCGGCGCCGCCGGAGCGCCCCACCTCGTGCAGCAGCCATCCTGCCGCCAGCACGGGAATCAGCCCCTTCAGCACGTCCAGCAGGAAACACAGGTAGCCCCACCGCCGGCCCAGCACCCGCCCCACGTTGGTGGCGCCGACGTTGCCGCTACCGGCCCGACGAACATCTACCCCCTTGGCCAGTCCAATGAGAAAACCCGTCGGTATCGACCCGATCAGGTAGGCCGCCACCGGCAGAACCACAAACAGGATTATCGTTTCGCCTGGCATCGCCGAGATCTTATCAATTCCCGGGCGGGAACAGTATGCACTTTGACGGATGAAGTTCGGGGGAACTCACCCTGCCCCGCCGGCGCGATCACGCATGATGTTTTCGTACAGTTCCAGCAGTTGATCCACCTGGCGGTCGATGCTTGCGTAGGCGGATGCGGCCTGGCAGGCTTGGCTCATGGCCTGGCGGGCCTGAGGGTCGCACAGGCGTGTCATGCCCTCGGAGGCGGCGGCGATGTCGGAGGGGGTGTCAATCACGATGCCCGCCCCGTCGGCCAGGAATTCCGCCGCGCCGTTGAGCCGAGTGGTCAGCGAGGGCAGGCCCCAGCGCAGGGCCTCCAGCACCACCCGGCTGCAGGCGTCGTACCACGACAGCAGCACGACGGCATCGGCCGCACTGTACAGGCCAAAGACATCCTCCTGCGGGGGCTCGAAGATGACGCTGCCGGGCGGGCACGTTTCCAGGGCCTGCTGCTGATAGCGGCCCTGGCCGGACTGGCGGCCGACGATTACCAGGCGGCAATCGTTGGCCCGCGCAATCTGGCCAAAGGCGGCGATGGTCTGCTCGACCCCCTTGAGCTTGAAGTTCTGGGCGACCGTTAGGAAGACGGTGGTGGCCTCGCCCGCCTGCCAGCGATCGCGCCACTCTTTGCGCCACAGGCGGCGTTGGTCGTCGGAGACCTCGGGCACGGCCACGCCGTTGTGCACCAGGCGGAGGTTCTCCCGCCGGCCATAGAGAGCGCCAATCTCGTCCACCACCTTTTGGCTGACCCCCAGGCAGAGAGTGGCGGGGTTGGCGATGCAGCTTCGCTCCAGCGCCAGGGCCGTGCCGCGCCTGGACCACCCCAGGTTCAGCGCCAGGCCCTGCACTGCCGCGATCACCGGCCGGCGGAGCCGCTTGGCGGCCAGGTTGCCCAGGATCGTTCCCCCGCGCGGCTGGTAAACGTCGGCCCCGGGAATGGGCAGCGCAGCGTGGACGATATCGATGCCCTCCTGCCGGGCCGTGCGGATCACCGCCCGGGCGAAGTTCACCATGCCGGCCGAGCTGCCCTCGCCGCCCAGCACCCGCACGGCCATGCCCTCCGGCTTCTGGGGGGCTTGCTGGCAGTAGACCGCCACCTCGTGCCCGCGGGCGGACAGGGCGGCGGCGATCTCGCCCACCGACCGTTCGCGCCCGCCGCGGCTGGGCTGCATCCGTTCTATGACCAGGGCAATTCTCACGTCAGATCGGCCTGACCTTTCGCTCTCACAGCGCACAATCTACCGGGCCGGGAATCCAACGGGAATGTTTTTTCGCCAGTGGCACGGGCATCTTGCCCGCGAGTGCCACGGCCATCTTGGGCGTTTCCGGCTTTTCTTATATTAGGATGTTGCAGTCGCCGGAATTTGTAGATGGACGACATGAAGCCGAGCAAGGGAGCACGCCTCAGTCCTTGGACTGATTCATCTGTCTAGCAACTATACTTCCCACAGCACCGCACCCACCAGCAATCCCAAAAGCAACGTAATGTATGTAGGCGTCGAAGACTGCTTCCGGCAGACTGAGACCCAGCACAACCCCAATAAGCAGCACGATGCATAAGTTAGCGGCAGCCCACCTCGCCTTGCCCAGATACAACAGCCCTGCACCGGGAAGGATGAAATTCAGGAAGCAAGCAAGGCGCTCACTCTTCCTCTTCTGTGACGACATGATAATCTCCTTGCCGAAATCCTAACCTTGCGGCTCAGGTTCCTTCAAGGAATCTTGCGGTTCTCTGTAATTCCTTGTCCGGCAGCCGGTTGAGCAATAGGTTATTTTGACTACAACATCAGCATGGGCGGGACGCCCATGCCACTCACGCCCGAGACGACCGTGTCACTCTCAGGGCTTCCGCCCGGCCAGCAGGGCAATTTCAAAGATCTTGAGGTAGCAATCGACCTCGACAAAGCCAATCTCCTCCAGCCACTGGCACTGCTGGTGCACGGGCGAGAGGATGTTGGCGAGCTTGTCCTGCCGGTTGTGGTAGATGTCGGCGACTTCCTGGCGCGTGGCGGCCTGGCCGCCGGAGCGGAATGCCTGCCAGAGCGAATCGATGAAATTCTCGTCGTGCAGGCGTTGGCCCGTCGGCCCGCCGGATGCGACGTGCTCGATATTGATGAACCAGCCGCCCGGCCGCAGCAATTGGAGAATCTCCGCGTATATCCGCCGCTTGATCGGATCAGGCTGGTGATGGATGGAGAACCCGGAAAGCACGGCATCATACGGCCCCTGGCCGGACACGGCCTCTGCCCAAGACTCATTGGCGTAGTCCAGGGAGAGGAAGCTCACCGCATCGGCGCGCTGAGCGAACCGTTGGCGGGCGGCCTGGAGCATGGGATGGGAAAAATCCACCAGCACGGCGCGGGCCTGGGGATAGGCATCCAGCACCACGCCGGCCAGGATGCCGTCCCCGCAACCGACATCCAGCACCTTTGCGATTGGTCCGTCGGTCGTTGCCAGCAGACGCAGCATCACCGAAAACTGCTCTGCCGCCAGCGGAATGGCCCCGCGGACGCCGGAAAGATACTTGCCTACAAGCTCGTCGTCCTGCCAGGCCTTGTCGTTCCGCGCCTCCGGCATGGCGGCTTACCCTGCCTGGCCCGGCTGGGGTCGTGGATGATGCTCAGGGGGCTTGGCGTGCGTCTGGCCCTGCCCGGCGGCGTGAAGGCCGTGGCCGCCGGAAGTCGCCGCTCGCGTGTTCCTGCCGTTTCGGCTGGGGCCAAAACCGCGGCGGCCTTTGTGCCCGTGCGATGGCCGCTTGCCGTGCGAGGTTTCGCCGGCGGCGCTTTCGCGCGGCGCCTCGGCCGGGGCGAGTGAACCGTCGGGCAGTATGGGCGCGGGCAGTTTGTCGCCGATCAGGCGGCGGACATCGGCCAGGTAATGCCGGTCCAGCCGGGTGACGAAGCTGCTGGCCAGGCCGGCGCTATCCACCCGGGCCGTCCGCCCGATGCGGTGGACGTAGTCTTCGGGGTGGCGCGGGAAATCGTAATTGATGACGTGCTCGATGTCGGCCACGTCGATGCCGCGGGCGGCAATGTCGGTGGCAATAAGCAGCCGGCAGCGGCCGTTGCGGAAGTCGGCCATGGCCCGGTCGCGATCTTCCTGCTCGCGGTCGCCGTGCAACCGCAGGGACCGCAGCCCGCGCCCGGAAAGTTCCCTGGCCAGGCGGTCCACGCCGATCTTGGTGCGGACGAAGACCAGCACGCGCCCGCCGTTGGAGGCGCGCACCAGCCGCTCCAGCAGCGGCAGCTTGTCAGCGTCGCCGACCTGGAAGAGTTGCTGGCGGGCGCGGTCAGCCGGGGCCGACCGCTGCCCGATCACGATGCGAAGCGGGTCGCGCATGCTCTGGCGGGCGATGGCCTCGATCTGCGCGTCCATGGTGGCGGTGAACATCATGGTCTGGCGCTGGCGGGGCAACTCGGCCAGGATGCGCTGGATCTGGGGGATGAAGCCCATGTCGTGCATGCGGTCGGCCTCGTCCACNNCGGCCGGGCGTGGCCACCAGCACGTTGGGCCAGCTCTTGAGGGCGCCGTTGTCACGGTCCATGGGCACGCCGCCGACGATGGTGGCCACGCGGATGCCGCTGGATTTGCCCAGATCGTTGAACATGCCGGTGATCTGCGCCGCCAGCTCGCGCGTGGGCGCCAGCACCAGCGCCCCCAGCTCAAGCCGCTGGGCCAGGCGGTGGATGATGGGCAGGGCGAAGGCGGCCGTCTTGCCCGTGCCCGTCTGGGCCAAGCCGATCAGGTCCTTGCCCTCCATGGCCGGGCCTATGCAGGCCGCCTGGATGGGGGTGGGCGTTACATAGCCCGCCTGGGCGATATCTTTGCGAATGGATGGGGAAAATTGAAAACTGCCGAACTCCGCGGGATGTTCCTTGTTCACGGATTACCTGAAAACCCACGCTACTTAGGGATGCTCGACATGCGGCTGGAGATAAACTCCCGGTGGGATTCGCCGCGTCGGGCCAGGGCATAGCCCACGGTTTTCCGTGCCAGCTCTGCCCGTGCGCCCGACACTCGCGGGCGCGCCTACAATACGACTAACGCAACAGGTCACTCTTTATTATATCGTCCCTAAATGCAAAAGTGTTGATTTTTTTCCCGGGCACGAGGTGAGCATGGCCAATTCCTTACCCGCCGGCGCCGCGGCCTTCCGCAATTCCCAGGAGTATCTCCAGCGCCAGGCCCCGCTGCTGGCCAAGCAGCGCCGGCGGCTGGGGCTGGAGGGCCTGGTGGGCGACCTGGCCGGCGTCATCATCAACGTCGAGCCGGAACTGCAGTCGCAGGCCGTGGAGGAATTCCAGCATTACACCGGCATGTCGCTGGGGGGAGCGTTTCGCGGGCCTGACTACCTCACCGCCGTGCTGCGGCTGGAGGGCCGCTCCGGCCAGGCCCGACCGGCGGATGTGCTGATCCGCTCGCGGAACAACCCCGCCGCCAATCCCTTCGGCCGGCTCAACGACCGCCCCAAGAGCCGCCACCTGCCCAATACGCGCCTGGAGACATTCTTCTTTGAATGTTCCGACCTGGAGCGCTACGTGGCCATACAGCAAGGCCAGGGCGTCCGCTTCGTCACCGACCAGATCGTCCGGACCGACACCTACTGGTTCATCCAAACCCAGCCTTCCCAGGCCATCGGGGCATCGTATGGTTTTATCCAGTGGCTGGGATCGCGGCGGGATTACTCATTCAGCGGAGCCCAACCGGTGGACTGGCGCCTGCCATCGCCGGCGGCCCCCTACCGGGGCAACATCGGCCGGTTGGACCACCTGGCCACTCGGCTGCCCGCCCGGTCCCGCGACGAGGCTATCCTGGAATCGGTCCGCCTGACCAACCACAGCTACCAGTTCTCCATCTACGTCGAGAGCCTCAACTCCATCACCAACGTCAGCCGCCGCAGCGCCGACGACGTGGGGCTGGTCTTCACCTCCGGCATCGCCCCCTTCGCGGACGAGGCCTCCGCCGGACCGACGGAAATGTTCGTCCATAACTATGGCCCGCGAACCCACCACCTGGCATTTGCCACCGAAGACATCGAAAACACCTTCGCCGCCCTCAAGGCCGACGGCATGACCTTCATGATCGAACTGGTCGGCGGGCCCTCCGAGGGCCTCCACCAGACATTCACCAATCCCTCCGGCAACACCCTACTGGTAACCGAGTACATCCACCGTTACGGCGGCTTTACCGGCTACTTCACCCTTTCCAACGTCACGGCGCTGACCCTGGCCACCGGCAAACAGTAGCGATCGGCGGCTTTGTCCAACAGCTTGCCGCAGCGGGAATTAACTGTCGTGCCACAGCGATTA
>PMYM01000177.1 GCA_003171235.1 Phycisphaerales bacterium
CATGAATTATCGGACACCCTCGGGTACCGATTACATGCCGGCGCGGTTGTGGGGGGAGCATGGTCACGGTTTTTAGGTTGACAACTCTGGTTATCGGACTATGATCGCACGCCATATCGGAGGCCGAGGATGGAGGACGGCCGTCTTTTCCGGTATGTGCTCCCGTCAGCGGGCCGGCGGCGCCACGAGCCCGGGTTGGAGTGAATTTCAAAGGAGTGGGCGATGTTCTCTTTACGAATGTCCCAGGCGCTGTTTCTTCTCGCGTTGATTCTTCTGTCGGGTTCATCGGTCCGGGCCGATGTGATGCTGGGGGACTTCGAGGGGGCCACGCCCTTTGCCGATTGGATCCTGGATGAGAGTCCCCCCAACGGCTCTACCATTACCCAGATAATCGGCTATGCCGGGCACGACGGCGGCATCGCCCGCCTGCAGGCCAGCGTGACCTACACCTGGGACGGCACGAGCTGGAACGGCACATACGCCGCCGCCGCCCTTACCCGCGGCGGCGTTACCCTGGGAACCGAAACCGCCCTGGCCTTTGACGCCCTGGCCGAGGTGGACGGGCTGGAACTGACCAATCCCTACGTGTCGGTTGTTGTGCCCCTCTCGCCGCTGGGTGGCTACCAGGACGTCGCGCCGGGCGGCTGGCAGCACTACGTCATGCCGCTGGATGAGTTGTCGCCCACGCAGTCTTTTTTCGTGATCGCCAACGCCGACGGGGCCATTGCCCCCTATGACCCCGGCCAGGACGTCGGCCAGACGCAGGTCCAGACCGTTACGCTGTACCTGGACAACGTGCAACTGGTGCCGGCCCCCGCGGCCTTGCTGCTGATGTTGGCCGGCGCCCCCCTGCTACTGCGGCGCCGGGCAAGGTAGAAGAAGGCCTCAGGCTTCAGACTGCAGACCACAGTGCAAGACATGGACCACAAGGAAATGCCCTTCCAGGGCTTGCAGAGCCGGGGAGGATTAGCTCCTGCAAGGCCACAGGAGGCTCTAGGTGAATACAGAGCGACGCAGGGGCGAGGGGCATCCAGGCCCGGAGGGCCGGCAAGAATTTAGCCGGGGGTGGAGCGGCCAAAGCGCAGCGCCGGCCGCGAAACCCCCGGTAATGGCCTTGGGAACCAACCAGAGGCAGTGGCCTGAGCGACTAAGAGGATTCGTTCTCCCTGCCGATGGTGTGATTCGCCAGGTGGTAGGGCTAGCTCCGGCATCGCGAACAAGATCGTTTTCGCACGCAAATCCGGCCGCTCGCTCTGTGACGATAGGGAACACCTTTCCGGGCTCTGCGCTGCGCCCGGCTTCGCCGTGCCTGCTTCGCACCCGGCTAAACTCTTGCCGGCCCTCCGGGCTTGGCTATGTTCCTGTCTTGGGGAGAAGGCCTGGCATCAAACGTACACCTTATAGCCCGCAGCCTGTCGTCTTCCTCTATAGTTTATCCGACGGGCCGGCATCGATGATGTCGGCCTGGGTGCTGACGCGCATGCGGCGGTAGCCCAGCGTGAACCGCGAACCCACCAGCGACCAGACCAGCAGCGCCACCACCGGATAGCCCACAAAACGGGCGTAGTACCAGGTCGTCCCCGCCCAGGGCATTTCGCGCGGAGGCTGACGCATTATCTGCGTGCCGCTGAGCAACTCTTCCAGGCCAAACAGTGCCCCAGTCAGGGATGTGTCGGGCAGGATCTGCCGCCAGGGCAGCAGCAGCACCGCCAGCACCAGCGACCAGACCAGCGACGAAGCCAGGGGTCCTGCCCCGCCCGTCCGCCCCACCATCGCCAACTGCAGGCCCAGCAGCAACGTCACCGTCAGCAGCAGCGAGCAGACCATGGCCAGGAACTTGCTGGCCGGCAGGATCCACTGCAACTGGTCATACCAGATTTGAGCCTTGCGGGTGGGGGGCGGGGCAACCGGCAAGAATTCGACGGCCTGGCGGACGACGCCCGGGGCGCTGGCCGGGGCGCTGGCGGGCCGGGAAGCCCCTGTGGCTGCGGCTGAAGCAGGGTGGCCGTCGATGATCCAAGGCGCCGGCACGGTCGTTGACATCGCCCGGCGAGTGGCCGGTTCGGCGTTGATGGAGGGTCCAGGCCGGTCGGCCAGGGCCGCCGCCGAATCAATCACGCCCCCCACCCGCACCAGCACGAAGGCCGTAAGCTGCACCACCGCGCACAGCAGGATCAGGATCCAGAACCAGTTCTTGGCCGACTTGAGGGTCGCGAAGGCGGCGCGGGATTCCTCGCCCGCCGGCGGCAAACGCAGTTGTTCCATAACAGGCTCCTATTTGTCCGCCATGATACCCGCCGCCGCCGCCAGGTCAACCTCGCTGAATTGACAGTACAGGCGCCGGGCCTGTGTAATTCCCGGTGGCACAGGTTTTAAACCTGTTCCACCTCGTAGCCCTACATGTGCCTGGCCGCCAGGGCAAAGGCCCGCCCGGCTGCGTCTATTGTGCGGTCGATGTCTCTTTGGCGGTGAGCGGCCGAGACGAACATCGCCTCGTATTGGCTGGGGGCAAGGAAGATGCCCTCCTCCAGCATGGCGTGGAAGAAAACGGCGTAGGCCCTGGCGTTGGCGGCGGTGGCGGAGCGGTAATCCCGCACCGGCGGCGGGGCGAAAAAGCAGGTCAGCATGCTGGCGACGCGGTTGAATGTGAGCTTGCCCGCCAGGCCGGCCGCGGCGGCCGCTTCTTTCAGGCCCGCCTCCAGATAGGCCGACATCTTCTCCAACCGTGCATACACGCCCCGCCCGCGGAGGGCGCGGAGGGCGGCAAGCCCGGCAGCCATCGCCAGCGGGTTTCCTGAAAGCGTGCCGGCCTGGTAGACCGGCCCCTCGGGCGCCAGGTTCTTCATTATTTCGACGGGCCCGCCGAAGGCCCCCACCGGCAGCCCCCCGCCGATGATCTTGCCCAGGGTGGTAAGGTCCGGCCTGACGCCGTAGAACCGCTGGGCCCCGCCGTAGGCCACGCGGAAGCCGGTCATCACCTCGTCGAATATCAGCAGCGCCCCGTGCCGGGTGCAAAGTTCCCGCAGCCCCTGTAGGTATCCCGCCTCCGGCGGCACGACGCCCATGTTGCCAGCCACGGGCTCGACGATCACGGCGGCCAGGTCGCCCCGGGCGGCCTTGAAGGCCTTGGCTGCGCCGGCCAGGTCGTTGTAATCCACCAGCATGGTGTCGCGAGTGGCGCCGGGCGTGACGCCCGGCGAGGCGGGCAGTCCCAGCGTGGCGGCCCCGCTGCCGGCGCTGGCCAACAGACAGTCGGCGTGGCCGTGGTAGCCGCCGCGGCACTTTATGATCTTGCACCGGCCGGTGAATCCCCGCGCCAGGCGGATGGCCGACATGGCGGCCTCGGTGCCGCTGGAGACAAATCGCAGCTTCCGGATCGATGGATAAGCGGCTACGATCATCTCGGCCAATTCGGTCTCCGCCAAGGTGGGCGCGCCGTAGCAGAATCCGCGCCGGGCCGCTTGCTGCACGGCCTTGACCGCGGCGGGATAGGCGTGGCCCAGGATGGCCGGGCCGTAGCCTCCAACGTAATCAACGTAGGTTCTGCCATCCAGATCGGTGATGCACGATCCCCTGGCGGAGGCGATGAATACGGGATCGCCGCCCACGGCCAGAAAAGACCGCACGGGGGAATTCACCCCGCCCACCAACACCTTCCGCGCCCGCCCGAATGCCTGGCGCGAACGGTTGGGCGACTGACGCTTGCCGGCTTGCCTTTTCATGGCGGCGATTATATCTGCCTTGCGGCAGACTGAAAGAGACACGCCCCGGACGGCCGTGATACTCATGGGCGGGGCGCCCATGCCACTGGTAGAAGCCCATAGCAAGCCTGCCGTGGGCTTTATCTACGCGGGAGTAACGCCAAGGACTTTTACCGGATCACCAGGTTGACCATCCGCCCGGGGACGACGATCTTCTTGACCAGGCTCTTGCCAGCCAGGGCGGCGGCGACCTTCTCGTCGGCCAGGGCGGCGGCGAGCATGGCTTCTTCGGGGGCGTCGGGGGCCACGCGAATCCGGCTGCGAAGCTTGCCGTTGATCTGCACCGGGATCTCGATGGTTTCCTGGGCCAGCAGGCTTTCGTCGTACTGGGGCCAGGGTTCATAGGCCAGGCTGGCCTGGCCGCCCAACTGCTGCCAGAGTTCCTCGGCGATGTGCGGGGCGAACGGGGCTAGCACCAGCAGGAACCGCCTTGCCTGCGACGGCGACAGCGTCCCGGCCTTATAGACCGTGTTGACAAATTCCATCAGGGCGGCGATGGCGGTGTTGAACTTCAGCGAGTCAAGATCCTCGCCGACCTTCTTGATGAGCTTGTGCAGTGCCCGTTCGACCTCGTCGGGTAGCACAGGCGTCTCGCCTGTGTCCTTCCGTTCCACAGCCGGGACGGCTGTGCCAAGCAGCGCGGGCTGATCCTCGCTGCCGAGTATCATCCGCCAGACGCGGTTGAGGAAGCGGTGCACGCCCGGCACGTCGCGGGTGTTCCAGGGCTTGGAGGTCTCCAACGGGCCCATGAACATCTCGTACAGGCGAAAGGTGTCGGAGCCGTACTGGGCGATCACCTCGTCGGGGTTGATGACGTTCTTGAGGCTCTTGGACATCTTCTCGACGCTCTCGGTCAATACCTCGCCGCTCTGGCGATGGCGGGGTTTTTCGCCGCTGGCGTCCACGTCGTCGTAGGCGACGGAAACCCCGCGGCTGTCGCGGTAGGCAAACGAGCGGATCATGCCCTGGTTGAAGAGCTTGCCGAAGGGCTCGGGCGTGGAGACGTAACCCAAGTCGAACAGCGCCTTGTGCCAGAAGCGGGCATACAGCAGGTGCAGCACGGCGTGCTCGGCCCCGCCGACGTACAGGTCCACTCCGCCCGGGGCCATCCAGTACTTCTCGGCCTTAGGGTCAACCAAGGCAGAAGCGTTCTTGGGGTCCAGGTAGCGCAGGTAATACCAGCAGGAGCCTGCCCACTGGGGCATGGTGTTAGTTTCGCGGCGGGCGGGGCCTCCGCAGGCGGGGCAGGCGGTGCTGACCCAGGCGACGGCCTTGGCCAGGGGCGGCTTGGGCAGGGCATTGGGATCTTCGGAGGCGGAGGGGGTGAAGTCGTCCATCTCCGGCAGGGTCAGGGGGAGTTGGTTATCAGGCACGGGCACGGTGCCGCACTTGTCGCAGTGGATCACCGGGATGGGCTCGCCCCAGTATCGCTGGCGGGCAAAGAGCCAGTCGCGCAGCTTGTAGTTGATAGTGGCCTTGCCCAGGCCGGAGGCGACCAGGTCGGCGGCGATCTTGGCCTTGAAGTGCGGGGTGGGCAGGCCGTCGTACGGGCCGGAGTTGACGGCGATGCCGTCCTCGACGTATCCCTGCCAAGCCTGCCCCGCCGGCGGCTGGACGACCTGGATCACCGGCAGGTTGAACTTCCGGGCGAATTCCAGGTCGCGTGTGTCGTGGGCGGGCACGGCCATGATGGCCCCGGTGCCATAGCCCATCATCACGTAATCGGCCACCCACACGGGGATGTTCCGGCGAGTGACGGGGTTGACGGCGTAGGCCCCGGTGAAGACGCCGGTTTTCTCCTTGCCCTCGGTCATCCGCTCCAGTTCGCTCTTGTTGGCGGCGGCGGCGACGTAGGCCTGCACGGCCGGCTTCTGCTGGGCGGTGGTGATTTCCTCCACCAGCGGATGCTCGGGGGCCAACACCATGTAGGTGGCGCCGTAGAGCGTGTCCGGCCGGGTGGTGTATACACGGATGACCTGATTCTCTTCGGCTGCGGCAAAGCCCTTGTGGGTGCGACGCTCGAACCACTTGGCCAAATCAGGCATGGTCGTCAGGGGGAAGTCCACCTCGGCGCCCTCGCTCTTGCCGATCCAGTTGCGCTGCATGAGCTTGACCGACTCGGGCCAGTCCAGGATATCCAGGTCCTTTTCCAGGCGGGCGGCGTAGGCGGTGATGCGCAGCATCCACTGCCGCAGGGCCCGGCGGTAGACGGGGAAGTTGCCGCGATCGCTGCGGCCTTCGTTGGTGACCTCCTCGTTGGCCAGCACCGTGCCAAGTTGCGGACACCAGTTGACCGGCACCTCGGCCTGGTAGGCCAGGCGGTATTCGTCCAGCAGGCGGCGGCGCTGATCGACTTCCAGCTCCTGGTACTTCAATTCGCCGATGCGCGTGCCGTGGAGGTTGATGTCGGGAATGCGGAAGGCCTGGTTGGCCGGCACGACGTTGCCGCCGAAGTCCACCACGTACTGGCCCGAGAGCAGGTTGCGTTCCAGCTCGGCGATGGGGCGGGCGGCCTGGGCCTCGGGGTCATACCAGGAATTGAAAAGCTGCAGGAAAATCCATTGCGTCCAGCGGTAGTAGTCCGGGTCGGTGGTGGCCAGCCGGCGCGTCCAGTCGTAGGAGAAGCCGAACATCTTGATCTGCCGCTCGATGTTGGCGATGTTCTGGGCGGTGGTGACCCGGGGATGCACGCCGTGCTCGACGGCGTACTGCTCGGCCGGAAGGCCGAAGGAATCGTAGCCCATCGGGTGCAGGACGTTGAAACCCCTTGCCCGCTTGTACCGGGCGACGATGTCGGTGGCGGTGTAGCCTTCGGGATGCCCCACGTGCAGCCCGGCCCCGGAAGGGTAAGGGAACATGTCCAGCACATAGAACTTGGGCCCCTGGCAAAAGCCCTTTTGGCCGGGGTTGGGCTGGACAAAGGTGTTGTGCTGGGCCCAGTAGGCCTGCCACTTGTTTTCGATCGCCGCAAAATCGTACTTGGGCATATTGCCTTACCTCGTTGGCGTCACGGTGGGCGGCCGGCCGGAGTTTACGTACCGGCGCGCCGGCGGCCATATTAACCAGCGGGAAATGGGTTGTAACGGGCAAATCGCCCGAAGGTCTGCTCAGGGCGTTGCGCTCGGCTGGGCGGCGGCCGGGATGGAATCAATCCTCCGGCTGATAGACCGGCAACGGCGGCGCGTGTTCCAGCCAGCTTTCGGGATCGGGGATGCTCACCGACTGGCCGCCGGTTTTTTCGGCCAGTTGCTTCATCAGTTCGGCGGCGGCGGATGAGTCGCCCAGGGCCACGCCGACGATATGGGCGCCGCTGAGGGCGGCCTGCTGGGCCAGGGCCGAGGCATCCGGCATCGTCTTGCTCGACAGGATTACCAGTGTGCGCGGCTTGGATTGGAGGGCCAGCAGGACGGCCTGGGGCAGTTCGCTCTTGCCGCCCGGGCTGAAACGGGCAAAGAAGCGGGCCAGCAACGGGTCGGCCTCCGGCCCGCCATTGGCCCAGTCCCCGGACATGCGCTGATTCTGCTCTCCCGCCAGCAACACCTGGAATTTGTCGGAGGGCTTGGTGGACCTGACGGCGTGGCGGACCATGGCGGCGGCGGGGTCGTAGTAGTCCTGCATGCCGGCCGAGGCGTCGATCACGAACACCGTGGGCGATTGCAGCGGGAGGCCGGCTATCTCGCCGGGCTTTTGCGTAAAGCCCTCCCCGCCGAGGGCGATGACGGTTGACGGGTTGGTCGAGGAACCGGGCGAAGTGCTGCCCGGGCCCGGGCGGGTAAGCCACCAGACGCCCGCGATGCCGGTGGTCACAAACAGCACCAGCAGGACCGACATCACGATGGTGACCACTCCCTGAACCATCACCCGGTTGGCCAAGGGCACCAGTTGCTCGGGTTGTTGGACTGGGGTGGCCGGAGCGGGCTGGGGATTCTGAGGCCGCCCCGGGGCGGGCGAGGTCGCGCCGGCCAAGGGCGAGTCGGGCCGGTTGGGGCGTTCCGGCCGGGGGGAGTAATCCAACGGATTTTGCTCCGTTGCGCGCACCACCGTGATGGCCTTGCAGTACGGACAGCGGCAGACGCCGCCGGCGAAGGCGTCATCGATGGATATCTTCTTGCCGCACTCCAGGCACCGCGTTTTCATGGCCTGCATCCGCTCCTAAGCTTGCCCGCCCCGCGGCCTTGGCTGCCGCCGCTGGGCCTGCAAGCGAACCATAAATCCAACCGGAACAGGGAGGCAACCAGAAGGCGCAGGAACAAATCGACACACTCCGACTGGGGGGCAGGAAGCTCTGCCCGGAGAACCAGTTTACAGGAAAACTCCCGTCGCGCGGATGCAGGAATTTCCGCTCAACCCAAAATTCCTGGCGGCAGCCGGCAGGCCCCCGCCCGGCCAGGGGCCCCCTACTGCCCCGTCGTCCACAGGTAAAGGAACGCCGGGCGGCCCAGCGTCATCAACTCGCTGTTCTGCAGGTTCAGCAGGTTGACGGTGGTTCCGCCGGCCTGGGGCGAGATTTCGGGCGCGGCCGAGTACACGCTCGCCCGGTAGCCCAGCGGGCGATGGTACATCACCACCTTGGCGCGGGACACGCCGGCCGCCTTGCGCGCCTGGGCGCAGGCCTCCGTCACGTCGCCCAGGCCGTCGGCCAGGCCGTTTTCCACGGCCTGCCGGCCGGTGTAGACCCGCCCGTCGGCCAGTTTGCGCAGGTCGTCCTTGAGCCGGTCCTTCCGCCCCTGGCCGACCACCGAAAGAAACTTATCGTAAAACTCATTGACCATCTGCTGGAGCATCTCGCGCTCCTGGGGCTTCATCGCCCGCAGGGGGCTGGCCATGTCCTTGAACGGGCCGCTGACGACCGCGTCGGTGGATATCCGCAGCCATTCCATCGTGCCGGCGAAACTGACCGTCTGGATGATCACGCCGATGGAGCCGGTGATGCTGGTGGACTGCACCAGGATGCGGTCGCACCCGCAGGCCAGGTAATACCCGCCGCTGGCCCCCATGTCAGTAATGCAGGCGATGACCGGCTTGCCCGTGCTCCGGCGGAACCGCTGCAGGTAGTCGTACATGGCCTCGCTGGCCTGAACCGTGCCCCCGGGCGTGTTCAGCCGCAGCACCACCGCTTTGACGCTGCTGTCATTGCGGGCCTTGTCGAGCTTTTCGCAGAACAGGCTGGCGGGGTTCTCGTTGTCGCCAAAGAGCCCACCCATCCGGGCGTTGAGCAGCATGCCCGAGACGTCGATCAGGGCGATCTTGTTGGCGACCAGCAGGCCGTCGTCGGCCACCACCGCCTCGCGCAGTTCCTGGTGGGCCGACACCGGCTTGACCAGAAAGCCCATGTTCTCGCCGCCACATCCAGCCAGCGCCATCGCCACAGCCGCAATCACAACCGGTAGAATCTTTGTAGTGCTCATGGCTACATTCTAGAATGGCCCCGGCGATGGAGCAAGGCGGCCGGTTGGCAGTTGGTACCACAGGTTTTCGGCCTGTGAGTTTTGGTGGCACAGGTTTTCAACCTGTGCAAGAAGGAACAGGTTAAAAACCTGTTCCACTTGAAACTCCAACAAGGATAAGGATGAGATTCACCGACGACGAGTTTGGCCGACTGGTCCAGCAGGCCCTGGAGGGCCTGCCGGAGAAGTTCCGCCGCAAGATGCAGAACCTGGCGGTGGAGATCCAGCCCAGGCCCACGCGGGCGATGGCCCGCTCGCTGGGCTGCCGCGACATCCGCGACCTGCTGGGCGCCTACATCGGCGTGCCGCTGACCCACAAGCACGTCGATACCCCGTGGGAGTTCCCCGAGTTCATCTACATCTTCCAGCGCAATATCGAGGACATCTGCGCCACCCCCGCCGAAGTGGTGGAAGAAGTCAGCCGCACCGTGCTGCACGAGATCGCCCACCACTTCGGCTGGGACGACGAGGCGCTGGACGAAATGGGGTACTGAGGATTTCAAATTTGGGAATTTCAAATTGTAAGAGCCAGAGGCAGTGCCTTGGCTCCTTCAATTCCCAAATTTGAAATTCCCAAATTTGAAATGCCCCCGATTAGAGCGTTTTTCATAAAAGCTGTCGTAATCGGAGGGATGATGTCGATGTTCCTTTCATGGGAATCGCATCTGCGGATACAAGACAACGGGCCTTGGCGGCGTACCAGCAAGGCGGGAAAGCACAGTCGGAGATTGCCGCCCTCTTCGGCGTTACTTTGCGCACGTTTCAACGTTGGTGGCAC
>PMYM01000111.1 GCA_003171235.1 Phycisphaerales bacterium
CCCTCGTTCATCTCGTCCAGCTCGTTCTGGACGACCTTGAGCATCTTCTCCTGCATGGGGGCGAGCTTGCGGTAGTAGTCCAGGGTCGCCTGATAGCCAGCGACCATCTGGTTGATCTTGATGAGCTGCCACTTGGTCAGGCACTCGGGCTCCTTGACGTTGCCGAAGGGGTCGCAGGCAAAGGAGACTCGCCCGGCATCGTCGCGGCGGAAGAATTCGCAGTCTTTGCATTGGATCATGGCATGATTCCCTTCTGGCTGACCTCATTGTAACCGATCTTGCCCGGATAGGCCGAGGGTGCGGCAAAATCCTAGTTAGTGAAAACCTAATTTGCCTGCCGAGCGTCTATACAGTTAGAATACATAATCCGCGGCAGTTGCGGCCGGGACAGGTTTGTGCCCAAGGGCCGCTGCGGGTTCAGGGAGATTACGAGAGTGAAACGAGTTGGATATCTTCTGCCGTTGGCGGCAGTGTGTTTGAGTTGGGCGATGCTGGCCGGGCAGGAGGGCCCCGTCGCGACCGCCCCGGCCGATACCCTCACCGTCATGGCCAAGGCTCACGACCTGTTGCAGCGCGGCCAGTTCCGCGAGGGGCTGGATCTGCTCAGACAGGCCCCCGCGACCGACATTAAGGCCAGCGACGACAAGATCGCTTCCCTGACCCGGGAATATCTGGCCGTCAGCCAGGCCGGGGCGGCCGAGCGGTCGGCCGAGTTCGAGCGGGCCGTGCTGCGCGTGCGGCTGGCGCAACTGGCCCAGGAGCAACGGCCACAACTGGCCAAGGACAAGCTGGACGAGAAGATATACAAGAAGGTTGAGGCCATGGCCGAGGCCATCAATCAGGCCAGCAAGCTGCTGTCCAACTCCACCAGCAAACCGGCCGACGTGGGCCGTGCGGCTGCCGACAGCATCCGCCGCGCCGTCGCCGCCGATGAGGAGGCGCTGGCCCTGGTCGCCCAGGACGGCCAGTGGGCTGACGCCTACCGCAAGGCCGCCCAGGACTTCAAGACCTCCCTGGGGGCGTATGCCAAGCTCTGGGAAAAGGTCAGTTTGCCGGAGGACTGGCGGAAGTTGGAAATGGGTTACGAAAACGCCCAGGCCCACTTGGTGGACATGGGCGTGCTGGTCTCGCGCGACCCGCAACTGGTGGCGCTGTCCCACGCCCACGAGGCCCGCGAACTGGCCAGCTCGCTGGAGGATTTCCTGGCCCAGGAGTGGGTCAAGAAACTGATTCGCGACAGCGAAAAACTGGGGCAGGAATACATCGCCAAGGGCAAATGGGCGGACGCCCTGTCCATCTACGGCCGCGGCGGCCTGAGCGACCTGGACGAGTTCAACGAGCAGTACAAGGCCCTGACAAAGCAGATCACCCAGCACGTGCGGGACATAAGCCTCTACGGCGGCCCGGGGGCGTTGGCCTTGAGCGCCAGCGAACCGGAAACGCCGATTTCCGATCCTTCCTTTGAAGTGCCCAAGATTTCGACCTCAGGGCCCTCCTGGACTAGAGTCTTCGCGCCCGGCGTTGAAACAACCAGCGGCCCGACCACGCAGGTGGCATCCCAACCGGCCTCGGCCGAGGCCGATGATTCCAACGAGGACCAGCCCCGCTGGCGCGAGATGATCACCGGCATCGACGCCTCCATGATCCTCAACGCCATCAGCCAGGTCGATTACAACTATGTGGACGTGCCCGACTACCGCAAGATGGGCCAGGCGGCCCTGGAGTCGCTGAAGATCCTGGCCACCACGCCCGAGGCCTCCCACAGTTTCCCCCAGTTGGACAAGGCCAACCTGGTCCAGGCCTTCGTGGAGGGGATCGCCCGCGAGAGCGAGCAGTTTCGCAAGAAGAGCATGATCGACCATTTGGACCTGGACCTGGCCCTCAATCACATGCTGGATTTGAACAGCTCGACCCTCCGCCTGCCCGACGAGGTCGTCTGCATGGAATTCGCCGAGGGCATGCTGGGAGAGCTGGACCAGTTCTCGGCCATGATATGGCCGTACGAGAAGGACGACTTCCGCAAGCGGACGATGGGGCAGTTTTTCGGCATCGGGGTGCAGATCCGCAAGGACCTCAGCAAGCCCATCGAGGTGGTCACGCCGCTGCCGGACACGCCGGCCTTCAAGGCCGGCATCCGCGCCGGCGACGTTATCCTCAAGATCGACGGCAGGGAGACCAAGGGCATGACCGTCGATGGCGCGGTCAAGCTCATCACCGGCGACCGTCATACCAAGGTGCGCCTTGCCATCCAGCGAGCGGGCGAGCGGGCGCCGCTGGAGATCGACGTCGAACGCGACGAGATTCACATCCAGACCATCAAGGGCTGGCGCAGCCTGAGCGACGGCAAGTGGGATTTCATGATCGACCCGGACAACCAGATCGGCTACATCCGCCTGACCCAGTTCACGGCCGATTCGGCCAGCGAACTGAACACGGCCCTCAAGCTGGTCAAGGCCTCCGGCAGCCACACGCTGATCCTGGACCTGCGCTTCGATCCCGGCGGGCTCTTGCCGGCGGCGGTGCAGGTGGCCGACGAATTCCTCAGCCGGGGCGTTATCGTCTCCACCAAGGGCCGCAACGAGCCCCAGCAGTCGCAATCCGCCCAGGGCAACGGCCAGTGGCAGGAAGGCAAGCTTATCGTGCTGGTCAACCGCTACTCGGCCTCGGCGGCGGAGATCCTGGCCGGGGCGCTGAAGGATTGGAAGCGGGCCGTCATCATCGGCGAGCGCAGCTACGGCAAGGGCAGCGTGCAGAAGCTTATCCCGCTACGGCCCAAGCGGGCCGAGCTTAAGCTCACCACCGCCCATTATTATCTGCCCTCGGGGCGGAGCCTGCACCGGGACAACGGTTCAAAGGAGTGGGGCGTGGACCCCGACGTTTCGGTGCCCGTCAGCATCCGCCAGACCAACCGCTACGCGGAAATCCGCCAGGAGACCGACCTGCTGAAGGAAGTTGACCCGGCCAAGCAGGCCAGCCTGCTGGCCCAGCAGCTCCAGGACGATCTGGAACTCCAGACGGCGCTGCTGCTGGCCCGGCTGGATGTGCTGACGCACCAATAATACTCGTCCGATGTGCCGGGGCTGTGTCGCGGGCGTCTCGCCCGCGAGAGGCGGCATCGTCCGCGAGAAACGCGGGCAAGATGCCCGCGACACCAATTTGGTTGTACTGTCTCCCGGCGCGGCAAAAGCCCACGGCAGGCCTGCCGTGGGCTTTCTATTTGCGTGGGCTTTTGATTTGGAGGTTCCGGCGTCGTCGTGCGATGCTTTGTCTTGACCTTCATTGCGGACGTGCCCGGGGATGATACAATTGAGCATCTCGCATGACTGTTGACACGAGTCAGAATAAGACTGAGCGGACGATCGACCATCTGCCGCCGGCCTTGCGCCAGGCTATTGCCCAGCACGTCTCGCTGGAGTCGGTGCGCGAGGTGTCGCCGCAGGATCTGGACGCATCGGGCAAATACGCCGAGGGCTACCTGGTGCTGACGGACGAGGGCCTGGGCCATTTCCACCCGCTGGAGGGAGGCTGGCAGGGGCAGTGGCGGGGGCTTTCGCAGATCAGCCAGGCGGTCATTGTCGAGGGGCTGGGCATGGGGCTGCTCCGGTTGAGCGGCGACGGCAAGGCCTTGGCCGAGTATCGTTTCACCCTGCGGCACGCCAAGAGCGTCGCCCGGCTGCAGCGGCGGCTGGAGCGGCAGATCGAGGGCAAGCAGGAGGAAGACCTGCCCCCCGAGCCGCCCAAGGGCGACGAGAAAAAGGTCCGCTGCGACAAGTGCGGCAAGGTCATTCCCGACTGGAGCGAGGTCTGCCCGGCCTGCCTGAACCGGCGGAAGGTGCTCAGCCGGCTGCTGGATTTCGTCAAGCCCTACAGGTTCAACGCCCTGCTGGGCTTCGTGCTGATGCTGTCGGTGACGGGCGCCATGCTGCTGCGGATGTATTTCAACAAGCCCATGTTCGACGAAGGGCTGGGCACGGCCGGCGGCAAGCCCGATTATGCCATCCTGCTGACCTACATCCTGATCATGGGGGCGATGATGGTCGCCGGGGCCGTGGCCGGCGGGTTCAAAGAACGCATCATGGGCCAACTCGCCAGCCGCATGGGGCGCGACATCCGCGACAAGACCTACGCCCACCTGCACAAGCTGAGCCTGAGCTACTTTTCCAAGAAACCCACCGGCTCCCTGGTCACGCGCATCACTAGCGACAGCGACCGCATCTGGGATTTCGTGGCCTTCACCGCCATCGAATCGGCCAACAGCCTGGTGTTGCTGGGCGGAATATGCGCGCTCATGTTCGTCTTGAGCTGGCAGCTGGCCCTGATCGTGCTCATCCCCATCCCCATAATGCTCGCCCTGACGCTGTATTTCCATCACAAGCTCCACCGGGGCTTCGACCGGCTCTTTCACAAGTGGAGCAGCCTGACCAGCGTGGTGGCCGACGCCCTGCCGGGCGTGCGCGTGATCAAGGCCTTCAGCCAGGAGAAGCGCGAGGTCAGCCGCTTCGGGGACAAGAACCGCGACTACTACGAAGACGAAGTGGGCATGATCTCGATCTGGACGCTTTTCGGCCCGGTGGTGGCCTTCTGCACCCAGGTGGCCTGGCTATTGGTCTGGATCGTGGGCGGATACTGGGCGGTGCGCGACTTCTACCATCCGCCGCTGGCCGGCCAGGAAAAGATGACCGTCGGCACCCTGATTGCTTTCCAGGCCCTGATGTGGCAGTTTTTTGGGCCCATCCACACCATCGCCCACATCGACCGCATGTTCAACCGCGCCGCCACCAGCGTGCAGCGCATCTTCGAGATTCTCGACACCGAGCCGGTCATCTTCTCCAAGAGCGGGGCGGCCAGCCCCCACGCCCTGGAGGGCAAGATCGAGCTGCGCAACGTGAGCTTCAGCTACGACGGCGTGCGCAAGGTGCTGCGGAACGTGAGCCTGACCATCCAGCCGGGGGAGATGATCGGCCTGGCCGGGCCATCCGGCGGGGGCAAGAGCACCCTGATCAACCTCATCTGCCGCTTCTACGACGTGCTGGAAGGGCAGATACTCATCGACGGCCTGGACGTGCGCGACTACGAGGTGGAGGCCATGCGCCGCCGCATCGGCGTGGTGCTGCAGGAGCCGTTCCTCTTCCACGGCACGGTCGCCCGCAACGTGGCCTACGGGCACCCCGAGGCCAGCCTCGAGCAGATCATCGCCGCCGCCAAGGCCGCCAACGCCCACGACTTCATCGTGGGCTTCCCCGACGGCTACGACACCATGGTGGGCGAGCGCGGCCAGAGCCTCTCCGGCGGCGAGCGCCAGCGCATCTCCATCGCCCGCGCCATATTGAACAACCCCAAGATCCTAGTCCTGGACGAGGCCACCAGCTCGGTGGACACCGAGACGGAAAAGCTCATCCAGGAGGCCCTCGACCGCCTGGTGGCCGACCGCACCACTATCGCCATCGCCCACCGGCTCTCGACCCTGCGCAAGGCCGACCGGCTGGTCATCCTGGACAAGGGCGAGATCGTCGAGCAGGGCACCCACGACGAGCTGAAGGACAAGGAAGGCGGCACCTACGCCAAGCTCATCAATATGCAGAGCCAGATGCAGTCGATCATGGCCATCGGGTAGCACACGCGTGCCTGCCGGTTCCACATCGCCTTGGACTCTTGGCGGGATTGCCGCTGGGGAGTCGTTCGAGGGGGGCTTACTCGCCCTCAAACCGGAATGTTGCTTCTGGGGGCGTGGGCATTATCATCGCTCTGGGAAACCCCCAGGAGAAAAACCGTGATTCTGGACCATTTGGACCAGTACCAGACTTATCTGCCGCTGGGAGAGCGTTTCCAGCGGGCGTTTGCCTTCTTGCGAAGCAATGACCTGGCCGGCCTGGCCGACGGGCGGCACGAGATACAGGCTCAGGAGGTTTTCGCCCTGGTCAGCCGGACGGCCGGCAGGGGCAAGGCCAATTCGCCCCTGGAGGCCCACCGGCGATACATAGATATTCAATTCGTGCTGGCCGGGCGCGACGTGATGGGCCATCGGCCGGCGGCCGGGTGCCAGGCCCAAAGCCCCGGCTACGACGCAGCCAAGGACCTGGTCTTCTTCGTGGATGAACCGGAGAGCTGGCTGGCGGTGCCGGCCGGGCAGTTCGCGATTTTCTTTCCCGCAGACGCCCATGCGCCTCTGACAGGGGAGGGGCAGGTCCACAAGGTGGTGGTCAAGGTCGCAGTCTGATCGTTCTTGACAGAGCACAAAGACAAGGAACCCCCGACTTACGTCGGGGGCTATAAGAAAACGCGGAGGGGAAGCAGTCCATTCTGGATGAGCCAAAAAAACACCCCCAGGCACGACGCCCGGGGGTGGCAGGCAACAAATTCAAATCTGGCCGCCGGCTACCGGCTGAAACGCTTGGGCGGCACGTAGCCGGTCAGGGCCAAAAACCGGCTGGTGTTGAGCACCGGCACCTGCAGGGCGCGTGCCTGGTCCATCAGTGCCTTGTACTGGTCGGCCTTTTTCATCTGCTCGTTGTACATTTGCATGGTGGCGGCGTTGGCGTCATCGGCGGGCTTGGGGGGGCGAGGGGGTTCGGCGCCCACCACCAGGTAATCGGTCGTCAGCGACATTTCGTCGTCAACCTTGCCGCCGAAGCTCTGGATCAGGCCCTTGACGCGCTTGACGCCGTCGGCATCGGGCCGGCCCTGGTTGTAGAGGTCGAACTCGCCCTCGACCACGAAATTCATCTGGCGGTGAGGATTGTAAACCAGGTTGGAGATCAGGTCGTTCTCGGTAATGACCTCGTCCTTGGCCACTTCGACGATCTTGGCCTCGCTGACGTTGGGGCCGACGCTGCTCACGATGATCTTGGCCTTGGGCTTGCCGTCGGCCGGAATGCCCGTCGAGGGGAAGACGGCGAACGGCAGGCCGGGCGTGACCTGCTCCTGCTGGCCGATGTTGATGTACACCACGCCCTGCTCGCTCAGCGCCTTGGAGATCTTGCCGTCGGGCAGCTTCATCGCCACTTCGCCCAGGTTGGGGGTGCCCTTGAGGTTGCGGACGTCGGTCTCGAGTTTGGTGATGGCCGTGTCCCGGTTATGCAGGTCGGCGTTCTTGGTCTCCATCTCCTTGCTGAGGGCGGTCAACTGCTTGTCCTTCTCGGCGGTCAGGGCAGCCTGCTTGGCCATTTCGTCCTGCCAGGTCTTATTCTTGGCGCCCAGTTGCCGGTCGAAATCATCCTGGGCCTTCTGCAGATCGCCTATCTTGGCGGTGAGGTCGGCCTTGCGGCCATCTTCGATGCTCTTGATCTGCTTGTCCTTATCCCCGATCAGCGAGTTCTTTGCTTCCAACTCCACGCGCAGATCCCCCATGGTCTTGTCGTTGGCAACAGCCAGACTGCAGAGACTTTCGACGGCCGCGGCCATGCCCTCGTTGCGGGTGCTGTGGGCGTCGTCGTACTTGAAGACGCGGTCGGCATCAGCCAGGGCGACTTCGACCGAGGTCTCGGCCGCCTTGGCGGTGACGGTGGCGCTTTCCTCCTTGCCGGTGATCTGGCGAATCAGCTCGGCGCGCTGCTTCTGGACGTCGCTCATGTCCTTGCCGACCTGCTGATTGCTGGTCCTGTAAGTGGCGTAAGCTTTTTCTTCCTTGTTCCACTTCATGTAGAACACCGCGGCCAGAGCCGCGCACATGAAGCACAGGAAGAACAGGATGATCAAAGGATAGGGAGCGCTTCTTCGCTGGACTACGCGTGCCATATCGCAGACTCCTTGGCCAAAGCCCTGGTGCATACCCAGCCGGCGCCGGGTGACAATCCGCCTGCCGCCTGCCTGGAACCGTCCAAGTGCCAAGGCAGTATCATCTTATACACCGGCGGCGTCAACAGGAAATTTCGCCGGCCAAACAAAGCTGATTCTAGCAGGAGAAGAGGGGGCAGGCAATCCTGCTTTTGCCCGGCTGGGGAAGCGGCCCCGGCGGGGCCGGGTGCATCGGCGTTTTGGGGATTCTGACGTGTCGCGGGCGTCTCGCCCGCGCGGTGTGGCCTCGGACGCGGGCGAGACGCCCGCGACACGGGAACGCCGGCCTTTCGTCCCCCAAAACGCTAATGCACCCGCGGGGCCTGGGCGGTTGACTTGCCCGCCTGGGCCGGGTAGCCTTGCGGCAGAGATTCCGGGTGGCAAAAACGATCTACATTATCGACGGGCATTGGCAAATCTACCGCGCATACTATGCGCCTTTCCGGGACCTGCGCAGCCCCTCCGGCGAGCCCACCCGCGCCACCTACGTCTTCACCAGCATGCTGCTGAAGCTCATCGCCGAGCGCCGCCCGGACTGCCTGGTCATGGCCATGGATTCCGCCCGCCAGACCCTCCACCGCACCGCCCTGTACCCCCAGTACAAGATCCAGCGGGCCAAGCAGCCCGAGGACCTGCCCGTCCAGGTGCAGCGAATCGTGCAGATAGTCCAGGCCATGGGCATCCCCATCCTCAGGAAGGAGGGGTTCGAGGCCGACGACATCATGGCCACCGCCGCCGACCGCTTTGCCTCCCAGGGCCACCAGGTGGTGCTGGTCAGCCGCGACAAGGACCTCGACCAGGTAATCGGCCCCAACGTGACGCTCTACGACCCGATGAAGAATCAGACGCTCGACGCCGAGGCGCTGGTCCGGCAGAAGGGTTTCCCCCCCGACAAGGCGGTGGACGTGCTGGCCCTGGCCGGCGACGATTCCGACAACGTGCCGGGAATTCCCGGGGTGGGGACCAAGACGGCCGCCGCCTTGGTGGCCAGGTTCGGTTCGGCCGAGGAAGTCATCCGGCACGCCGACCAGCTCACCCCCAAGCTGCAAGAGAACGTCAAGGCCAGCGCCGCACAGGTTTCACTGGCCAAGCAACTGGTGACGCTGGACCGGGCGGTGGATATCCCGTTGGACCTGGAGCAGTTGACCTTCAGCGGCGTGCGCGTCGCGGCCATGCAGCCGATTTTCTCTGAGCTGGGCTTCACTCGCCTGCTCGACCAACTGGATAAACTTCCGCGGGATCGCGTCAGTCAATCGACCCAACAGGCGCCGCCGGCCCCCAAGGCCGCCCCGCAGACCAGCAGGCCACGCACCATCAATTCCCAGTTCGACTATCGCTGCGTGGACACGCCCGAGGAATTCGAAAAGGTCCTGGGCGAAGTCCGCGGGCAGGCTCGCCTGGCCATCGACACCCAGGCAACTCATCAACAGCCGATGTGGGCGGAGCTGGTGGGAATTGGGCTGTCCTGGCAGGGGGGGCGGGCGGTGTACATTCCCCTGGCTGGCCCCCTGGCGGCCAAAACCCTGGCGCGAGAGACGGTCCGGGCGGGCCTGGGGCCGATCCTGGCCGATCCGGCCGTCGAAAAGGTCGGCCACGACCTCAAGTACGATCTGCTGGTGCTGGGCAACGCCGGTTTCACCGTGGCCGGGCCGATGTTCGACACCATGCTGGCGGCGTATTGCCTGGAGGCCGATCGCGGCAGTTATCGCCTCTCGTCGCTGGCCCTGGAGATGCTCAACCACGAAACGCTGCCCATCGAGGCCCTGCTGGGCAAGGGCCGCAACCAGATAACCATCGACCAGGCACCGTGCGAGCTGGTCGCCCGCCACTGCGGCGAGGACGCCGACATGGCCCTGCGCCTGCGCGAAGTGCTCTTGGAGCGGCTGGGGCAGGAGAAGCTGGCGGACCTTTTCCACCGCATCGAGATGGCGCTGCTGCCGGTGCTGGTGGAGATGGAGCGTAACGGCATCGCCGTGGACCCCTCGGAATTGAAGCGGCAGGAGGTGATGCTTTCCAAGCGGGCCGACGAGCTGCGCGACCGCATCATGGCCGCCGCCGGCACAACCTTCAACCCCGATTCGCCCAAACAACTGGCCGACGTGCTGTTCACGCGCCTCGGCCTGCCCAGCCTCCGCAAGACCAAGACCGGCCCCAGCACCGACGTGGGCGTGCTGGCGGAGTTGGCCGTCCTGCACGAAGTGCCGGGCCTGGTGCTGGAGTATCGCCAGGCGACCAAGCTTTTGGGCACCTACGCCTCGGCCCTGGCCCGGTGCATCCACCCGCGGACCGGCCGCGTGCATACCAGCTTCAACCAGGCGGGCACCGCCACCGGGCGGCTTTCCTCCAGCGACCCCAACCTGCAGAACATCCCCATCCGCAGCGAACTGGGAAGGCAGATCCGCGCCGCCTTCGTGGCCGGGCCGGGCAACNNACGCTGCTGGCGGCCTTCCAGGCCGACCAGGACATCCACCGCATCGTGGCGGGGGAGGTCTTCGGCCTGCCACCCGAGCAGGTCACGCCCCAGCAGCGGGCGCGGGCCAAGACGGTCAACTTCGGCATCATCTACGGCCAGACGGCCTTCGGGCTGGCGGCCACCCTGCGGATTCCGCGCGGCGAGGCGGCCGAGTTCATCGCCGCCTACAAGGCGCGCTTCCCGCGGATCGAGCATTTCCTAGCCGAGTGCGTCGAGCAGGCGAGCCGGCAGGGGTACGTTGAAACGCTCTCGGGCCGGCGACGGCGGATCGAGGGCTTCGACTCGCAAAACCCGCAGCGCCGCGCCCTGGCCGAGCGGCTGGCGATCAATTCCGTGGTGCAGGGCTCGGCCGCCGACCTCATCAAGATCGCTATGATAAATGTGCACCAGCGGCTTTCCCGTGAACACAGCCCGGCCAGGATGCTGCTGCAGATTCACGACGAATTACTATTTGAATGCCCGCGGGACCAGGCCGCCGGCCAGGCAGAGATCATCCGCCAGGAAATGACTTCGGCACTGGCCCTGTCGGTGCCGCTTAAAGTGGATATCGGCATCGGGCCAAACTGGCGCGACGCGAAATAGGAACAGACATGTGGCACAGCGGCCCTCGGCTGTGCTTGTGTCAGCTGTCGGAGAACATGGCGGCAAACAGCGGCCGCCATGGCACCCGCTCGTGCTGATGTTTCGGGCATAATAATCTAAGGCGTTCTTCAATGGTTCCCTCAGCCTCGATTGGGAAGGAAGGGCGTGTGACTGACTACAGCGACAAATCAAGCAGAATGGCTGTCGCACGGAAGAATCGTGGCGGTTTTAGCTTAATTGAACTACTGTTCTTCGTATTCAACCTTGGCTGTGCCATTATGGTCGGACGTTACGTGGCGCAGCGGTTCAGCCTCCTTTGGGGTCTCCTGGCCGTCCCTGTTGGCTTCGGAGTTATCGTTTGCCTTGAAATTGGACTCGGAGCGCTTTTGGGGTGGGTTCACAGACGCAAACGGAAAAGCTCGTAGACTGGGGCAGAGATGGAAAGAAACATCAAAAAGTGACATGATCTTGCCAGCGCCGCCCCAGCGTTTGTGGTCAGTGACGTAGATTTGCTGGGGCGTCGTCGGTAGAGTCTTGCCGGTCATCTTGGTGCCGACCGGCTCTGCCCCAACCTACATAAAGAAATGGAGAGTTCATGACTCAGCCGGTGCTGGAACGGACGCTGGTAATGCTCAAGCCCGACGCCGTGGCCCGCGGCCTGGTGGGGCGCATCCTGCAAAGGTTCGAGGAAAAGGGCCTCAAGCTGGTGGGGCTGAAGATGGCCCGCCTGGATGAATCCCTGGTCCGCCGGCAATACGCCCTGCACCAGGAAAAGTACTTCTACGAGCCGCTGGTGCGATATATGAGCAGCGGCCCGGTGGTGCTGGCCGTGCTGGAAGGCAAGGGCGCCATCGCCGTGGTCCGCGGCCTGATGGGTCCGACCTTCGGCCCGGACGCCCCGCCCGGAACCATCCGGGGCGACTTTGGCATGTCCAAGCGTTTCAACCTGGTGCACGGCAGCGATTCGCCCCAGGCGGCCGCCCAGGAGATAGCCCTGTTCTTCGCCCCCTCGGAACTTCAGGACTACGACGCCGCCGCCTTCAACTGGACCTACGACACCTCGACGGGAGAGATCGTCTAGCCGATGAGCCAGAGCGTCAGACAACGCGTCGAGGAACTCCGCCGGCAAATCCGCCACCACGACTATTTGTATTATGTCGAGGCCAAGCCGGAAATCTCCGACCGCGAGTACGACCGCCTCATGCAGGAGCTGAAGGACTTGGAGGCCGCACACCCCGACCTGGCGAGGCCCGACTCGCCCACCCAGCGCGTCGGCGGCCAGCCCATCGAGGGCTTCCAGCAGGTGCGGCACGAAATCCCGATGCTCTCCATCGACAACACCTACAGCATGGAGCAACTGCGGGAATTCGACGCCCGCGTCGCCCGCGCCCTCGGCACCGGTAAATATCGCTACCTGGTGGAGCCCAAGATCGACGGCGTGGCCGCGGCCGTGCGCTGGGAGAACGGCAGCCTGCGCCACGTGGTCACGCGCGGCGACGGCAGCGTGGGCGACGACGTCACCAACAACGCCAAACGCATCGGGGCCATTCCCCTGCGCCTGCTGGAGTGGCATGAGCTTCCAGCCCATGAGTCGCAGTCACGTAGCACGGCCCAGATGCCCGTGCCGCGCGTGCTGGAGGTGCGGGGCGAGATATACTGGCCGCGCGACGCCTTCGCCCGCTTCAACGCCCAGCGGGCGGCCGGGGGTGAAGAGGTCTTCGCCAACCCGCGCAACGGCGCCGCCGGCACGCTCAAGCAGCTAGACCCGCGGGCGGTGGCCCAGCGCGGGCTGTCGTTCATCGCCCACGGCTTGGGCGTGGTCGAGCCCATGCCCGCCGCCGGCGCCTCAGAGTTCAACGCCCTGCTGCGGCAGTGGGGGGTGCCCACCAACGTCCAGGCCTGCCTGTGCGAGGGCATCGACAAGGTGGTCGCCGCCATCGACGAGTGGGCGGAAAAACGCTACGACCTGCCCTACGAAACCGACGGCATGGTGGTCAAAGTCGATTCCTTCCGCCAGCGCGAGGATCTTGGCGCCACCAGCAAGTATCCCCGCTGGTGCATCGCCTACAAGTACGCCGCCGAGCGGGCCGGAACCCGCCTGCACACGGTGGATTTCTCGGTGGGGCGGCTGGGGACCATCACGCCGGTGGCCCACTTCGACCCGGTGCAGTTGGCCGGCACCACCGTGGTCAACGCCACCCTGCACAACTTCGACCAGGTCGCCCGGCTGGATGTCCGCCTGGGCGACCAGATCCTGGTGGAGAAGGCCGGCGAGATAATCCCCCACGTGGTGCAGGTGGACATGGCCAAACGCCCCCGCGACGCCAAGCCCATCGCCCCGCCGGCCAAATGCCCCGCCTGCGGCGGCCCCACCCAGCGCGACGAGGGCGGGGTATACGTCCGCTGCATCAACCCCGAATGCCCCGCCCAGCTCAAGCAGCGGCTGCAATTCTTCGCCGGCCGCGGGCAGATGGACGTCGAGAACCTCGGCCCCGCCATCGTCGATCAACTGGTCGATAGCGGACTGGTGAAGCATTTCGCCGACCTCTACCGCCTGGCCAAACCGCAATTGCTGGACCTGGAGCGAATGGGGGAGAAATCCGCCACGGCGCTGCTGGCCAATATCCAGGCTTCCAGGGATCGCGGCATGGAGCGGCTGCTGGCCGGGCTGGGCATCCGCCACGTCGGCGGGCGGGCCAGCCAGGTGCTCACCGAACATTTCGGCGGCATCGACGAACTGGCCAAGGCCGCCCAGGAAGAGCTTTCGGCGGTGCACGAGATCGGCCCGGTCATCGCCGCCAGCATATACCAATTCTTCCACGCTACCCAAGGCCGCGAAATGATCCGCCAACTCAAGGAAGTGGGCGTGAAGATGACGGGCGACCGCGCTCGCCGGGCGCCGGCCAAGACCCCCCTGGCCGGCAAGAGCGTGGTGGTGACGGGCACGCTGGCCAACTACACCCGCAGCCAGATCGAGCAGAAGATCAAGGACGCCGGCGGCCGGGTGAGCTCCAGCGTCTCCAAGGCCACCGATTTCGTGCTGGTGGGGGCCGACCCCGGCTCCAAGGCCGACAAGGCCAAGGCCCTGGGCGTGCGCACGCTGAGCCAGCAGGAGCTTGAGCGGATGCTACAGCAGGGCGAAGGACAATAAGGCGGCAACAGGCTAAGCAAGTCCACCTGCTGGATTGCCGCGCGGCTGGCGAGGACGCTGGTTCAGCACATCGCGGCGAAACTCAGCAGGATAAACAGCGCGATCTTCACCTTGCGGCGAAATTCATTACGATCCACGGCGATTACCTCCTGAGGCAATCTCTATACCTATACTATGCGAGATTCAGCCGGCGCATAGGGGGGAAATGCCACCGCAAGTGCTTGGCGGCCAAAGAATAGGAGAAATGTGAATATGGGTAGAATATTCTACTAAAGCCGACGCGGCAAGATGGGGCAAGGCAGTCTGCCAAATGCCTCGTATAAGAGCGGTTTGAGACTGCGTATTGACAATCGACAGGGTGGCACAATCCCAGCCCTTGGCAACCCCAAAACCTAACCGGTCTTAAGGCAAGGGAACGCCAGGCCCCAGCGGGCCGGCAAGAATTTAGCCGGGGGTGAAGCGAGCACGGCATGGCCGTGCGCAGCGCAGCCCCCGGAAAAGGCGCCCCTGCAAGGCGGAGCGAACGGCTGGACTCGCGTGCGGAATTGATCTTGCTCGCGATGCCGCGGCGAGCCTTCAGGAAGGCATTGCCCACACAATATTCTTAATCCAGCACTTCTTGCCTCGATCACGCCATCGGCAGGGAGAACCATGCCTCCTGGGCCGGTCGCGTCACTGCCTCTGGTTCCCTGCCGAGGCCGCTACCGGGGGTTGCGCGGCCTTCGACTTCGCTCAGGCCGCTCCACCCCCGGCTAAATTCTGGCCGGCCTCTTCGGGCCTGGATCAGCCTATCCCTGGGTCGCTCTTGAGTTGCCCGAATCATCCCGTGGCCAGCACCCTGTTGCCACGCAGTCTTGAACTGCTCCAGAGCCAGTTTGATTTTGCGTGATTGCAGGTGACACAGCCTTTCTAGGCTGTGCGCACAGGCTGGAAAGCCTGTGCCACCAACCGAGTGTCACTATCCAATCTTAGACCGCTCTAGCCAATAGGTGGGCATCGGCGGCGGGGGGGATACCCGCCAAAGGCGCACCGGCAGTGACCGGCGTTATTGCCAACTACAGGGCTTGGCCGTATGATTGCGATTCTTGAAAGCCCCTGGCCATCCGGGCCAGGCCTGGATTTTCTCAATTGGAGAGTTTCATGACCCAGCAGAACACCTCCGGCGACCTGATGGAGAAACTGGTGGCCCTGTGCAAGCGGCGGGGTTTCATCTTCCAGTCCTCGGAGATATACGGCGGCATCAACGGCTTCTGGGACTACGGCCCGCTGGGCGTGGAGCTGAAGCGCAACATCAAGGAGGCATGGTGGCAGGACACCGTCACCAAGCGCGACGACATCGTCGGCCTGGATTGCTCCATCATCATGAACCCCAAGGTCTGGGAGGCCAGCGGGCACATCGTTAATTTCAACGACCCGCTGGTGGACTGCAAGAGTTGCAAGGCCCGCTTCCGGGCGGACAAGGTTTTTGCCGTGACCGCCAAAGACGGCGAGAACGTCCTGCTCCAGGTCGGGGCGGAGGCCGAAACCGACGAGCAGGCCAAGGCCGCGGCCATCGCCGGCACCAACAGTAAGACGCGGCGGCGGGTGGAAGATCACGCCGACCGAATCGCCTGGGAAATCTGGCGCGCCGACAAGGCCCCGGCGGGGGCCTCAAACCTCTGCCCGCTGTGCGGCGGGGCCCTGACCGACGCCCGCAAGTTCAACATGATGTTCAAGACTTTTGTCGGGGCCATGGAGGATTCCAGCTCCGTGGCCTACCTGCGCCCCGAAACCGCCCAGGGCATCTTCGCCAACTACAAGAACGTGCTGGACTCCACCCGCATCCGCCCGCCGTTTGGCATCGCCCAGATCGGCAAGAGCTTCCGCAACGAGATCAACCCCCGGAATTTCACCTTCCGCAGCCGCGAGTTCGAGCAAATGGAGATCGAGTTCTTTTGCCATCCATCCGAGGCCGACAAGTGGTACGCCTACTGGCGCGACGAGCGCTACAACTGGTATATCGGCCTGGGGCTCACCAGCAGCAAGCTGCGCCTGCGCCCGCACGAGAAAACGGAACTGGCCCATTACGCCAAGGCCTGCGCCGACGTGGAATACCAATTCCCCTTCGGCGTGAGCGAACTGGAGGGCGTGGCCAACCGCACCGACTTCGACCTCACCCAGCACCAGAAGTTCAGCGGCAAGGACATGGCCTATTTTGACGACGAGACCAAGCAGCGGTACATCCCGCACGTCATCGAGCCCTCCGGCGGCTGCGACCGGGCGACGCTGGCGTTCCTGTGCGAAGCCTACACCGAGGACACCGCCCCCGACGAAAACGGCAACCCGCAGGCCCGCACGGTGATGAAGTTCCACCCCCGCCTGGCCCCGGTGAAGGTGGCGGTCTTCCCCCTGGTCAAGAAGGAAGGCATGCCCGAGACGGCCACCAAGATCCACCAGGCCTGCAAGCGGGCCGGGCTGGCCAGTTTCTACGACGAGAAGGGGGCCGTCGGCCGGCGCTATCGCCGCCAGGACGAAGCCGGCACCCCGTTCTGCGCCACCGTGGACGGCCAGACCGCCCTGGACCAGACGCTCACCATCCGCGACCGCGACACCCTCAAACAGGAGCGAATCTCCACCGACAAGGTCGTCGCCTATGTCCGCGAGAAGCTGGGCCTGTAGGCCAACTCAACACAACATAGCCGCGAACAACGCGAACAGCGCGAACAACGCGTGTCGCGGGCATCCTGCCCGCGCATCCCAGTGTTGCGGGCATCCTGCCCGCGCATCCCAGTGTCGCGGGCATCCTGCCCGCGCATCCCGCGGCTTGCCCGCGCTTCCCGGCGAATAACCTACTCGAAAAGCAGAGTTGCGGGCATCTTAAGGCCTTCTTCGGCCTTTTTGCGGAACGTCCGATAATATATCTTATGTGACGTTATGCGCCACCTGCGGCAGGGGCGTGGCCTAATGCCAGGCCAGATCTGTTTGACGTGGCGCGGTAACTGCTTGTCTTGGCCGGCGGGCCTCCGGGTTTGTTATCCCCCCATCGGGCGTTTGTGGTGCGGTTGGGTTCTGGCCAGGCTTGCATTGCCGGCGTTTTCCGCCGGTGTGGGGTGTCCCCGCTCACCTGGATGTACTGGCCGCCCCAGGGGCAAATAAAGAAGGCGGCCCGGGCGAGTCACAGGCCGCCTTTGGCGGAAATCGCCAATTCCGATAGTCCTATTTGGCCACGAAGGCCTGTCTCAGGCTGATGGAGTCCTGGAGGATGATGTTGTTGGGCGTGCCTGGGTGGTAGTCAATGACATAGGCATTTAGCTTCTGCTGGGCGGTGTTGATGACATATATGATGTCCACGCGGTCGGAAAACGCGCCGGTGGCCACGATGTAGTCGCCGCCGCGCACGGTGGTGCCAGCGTAGGCCGGCTGGGTCAGGTGGAAGGTGACCAGGATGGTCAGCAGGATGGCGGCCGAGACGCTCAGGATTGCGAGGGTAACGTTCTTGGTGTCTGTCATGGTCGGTTTCTCCTGATTAATTTCCGGCGCCGAAATCGCGCTGGAGCTCCTTGGGCTGACCGAGCATCTGGAGCTTCTTGTTCTGCTTGTCCAGCTCCCAGGCCGCCATGCGGCGCGAGCCCAGGTCAACTATGAACAGGGCTTCACGGTTGGTCTCGATGTGGGCGGTGACGGCGACGTAGTCGTTGGCGCCGCCGGAGACCTGGGCCTGGGCGGTGCGGGACGACAGGCCAAGCATCAGCGCCCCGGCCAAGGCCGCGTTGAGGAGAATCAGGCCTGCGATGACGATCTGCTTCATGTTGGCTCTCCCAAAAGGCTAGGATTTTCCTGGGTCAGCTCTGCGATAGTCCTGGTTATTGCTCAATTCTGTTGGACGCGTTTGGCGTTCTTGAAGGCCACGACGCACAGGCCGGCTAGGCAGACGGTGGCGGCGAAGTAAGGCCCAGCCTCACTTGTCGGCAGATCCGGGGGCTTGAACCCGTCGGCCGCCAAGGCCGCCTGGGCCATCAGCCCCAACGCTCCCATCATCGTCAGTGCCTTCTTTATCATACGCTCGATTATAGCCTAGCGCTTTGTCAATGCAATACCGCGTTGTTTATCGGCCAACCGGGGCGGCCTTCTGAACCTTCGCTGCCGACTTCATTTTAGGCCGGCCGGGGCGGCGGGATCGTTTTCCGGTCACTGCTACAGCATCTGGCCAACGTCCTGGATGCATCGGCGGAACTGGGCCGCGGGCATGGCCAGGGTTTGCCACTTGGCGCTGCGCGGGCAGGCGGCGCGGGCGTAGTCCTCCAGGGCGACGGCGGCGAAGGCGTAATAGCGCTGGCGGAAAAAATGCACGTCGGCGAAGGGGGCGCGCTGCGGCGGCCCCTGCAGCCAGTACGCAAAGACCAGCATTCCCACAAACCCCTGGCCAAAGATGTTCTGCCATTCCTGCAGCGACTCGACGTCCTCGCGCGTCACCCAGTTCTCCCAGGCCCGGCTGGCCTGGCCCCCCCTGCTGCCGTCGGGAAACTTGCGGCCCTTGACGTCCACCAGCAGGTTGGGCCCGGAGTTGGAATACACCAGAAAATCGAAACTCTTGATGGCGGCCTGGGCGAAGACGGCCTTCTTGGCCTCGTCCACCAGCACGTACGGCCAGCCCTTGGCACGCAAATAGCTCTCGAAGGCGGCCTCGTAATGGACGCTCCGCCGGGCCACGGGCTTCTCCTAGTGTCGCGGGCGTCTCGCCCGCGAGTTCCGAGGGCATCTTGCCCCCGGTCAATCCGCAACTTCACGACAGGGACGGTCGCGGGACGCGCGGGCAGGATGCCCGCGACACGCAAAAACGGCGAATTGGCATCTGCAAGTTCATGCCAGGAACTTTTTCGGTTGGCGGAGAAACTCCCCCGCCGGGACGTCGATCTGCTCGCCGGTTGTCAGGTTCTTCACCGCCAGCGACTCCGCCCTGACGATCACGGCATAGCGGGCCCGGCGGCCGGCGGCGTCCTTGAGCAGTTTGGACAGGTTGCGGGCCTTGGGCGAAAAATCCGTCGCCACGCCCCCCCGCCGCAGGGCCCCCACCGTCTGGAGCACCTGGTCCTGCAAGGCCGCCTCGCCCGTCACCACGAAGCAGTCCAGCCGGCTGGCCAGATCAGGCAGCTTTCCCTTTTCAGCCAGCAGGATGCCCAGCACCACGTCGCCCATGCCAAAGCCGGTGGCGCCGATCTTGGGCCCGCCCAGCACCTCCAGCAGGTTGTCGTACCGGCCCCCGCCGGCCAGGGCCCGCAGGGTTTCCGAGCGGTCATATATCTCGTACACGATGCCGGTGTAGTAGGCCAGGCCGCGGACAATGCCCGTGTCGTAGCGGCACCAGGCCTCGATGCCAAACGACCGCAGGGCCTGCTGGAACTGCCGCAGGTCCTCCAGCGCCAGCCTTAATTCCTCGCTGGCTAGGATGCACAAGTCGGCGGCCAGTTCCTCCGCCGATTCCATCTGGCGCAGGTCCAGGAATTTGCGGATACTTTCGCGTGTGTCCTCGGCCGGGACGACCTTCTCAAGCATTTCGGCAAAGGCCGGATCGGGCAGTTTGCCGCGCTTATCCAGCACGGCCAGCACGGCGGGAATTGCATCGGCCGCCAGGCCCAGGCCCGTCAGCACCGCCGCCAGGAGTCGCCGGCTGGAGTAGCGCACCACCACGTCGTTGCTGGCCAGGCCCAACTCGGCTAGCAAGTCAACGGCCACGAATACGCCCTCGGCGTCGGCGAGGGCCTGGTCGCTGCCGATGATGTCGATGTTCCACTGGAAGAATTCCCGCGACCGCCCCCGTTGGGGGTTCTCGGCCCGGAAGACGTTGGACAGGCAGAACCACTTGATCGGCCGGGGCAGGGAATTGACGCGGGCATTGATCATGCGGGCCAGCGTGGGCGTCATCTCCGGGCGCATGGCCAGTTGGCGCCCGCCGCGGTCGGTGAAGGCGAAGAGCTGCGAGACGATCTCGTCGCCGCTCTTGACGCGGTAGAGGTCCAGGTATTCCAGCACCGGGCCGTCGAACTCCTCGAAGCCGTTGCGCAGCGACACTCGCCGCCAGGCATCCACCAGGTAGTTTCGCACGGCCATCTCGGCCGGGTAAAAATCTCTGGTTCCTTTGACCGCTTGAAAATCCATAGGAACTCCCGCTCTTGTCAGCGGCGGATTATACGCCCTGCCCACCCCCGCCACAACTGGCGCCCTGGCTGGGTCAGGGCAATTGCATTCTCAGTCACCTTCCGCTTCGCAAACTGCCGGGCGGATTGCATATCCAACGCGTATAGGTAATATATGCCAATGCCCAAACGGCCCAAGCGAATCGCCGTCCTGGGTTCCACCGGCAGCATCGGCACGCAAGCGCTGCGGATAATCGCCGGGGAGCCTTCTTTCTCGGTCTGCGCGCTGGCCGCCGGCAGGAACTGGCGGCTCTTGGCCCAGCAGGCCCGGCTTTTCCGCCCCCAGGCGGTGGTGCTGGCGGACGCTTCCTTCGGGCGGCTGCTCAAGGCCCAACTGCCCCGCGGCACCAGGCTGATCTGCGGGTCCGCCCGCTTTGGCAAGGGCCTGCTGGCTGAATACAGCGACCTGGCCGACGGGCAGGACGCCATGAGCCAGGCCATCATGCTGACCCGCCCGGACCTGGTGGTCACGGCCGTGGTGGGCGCGGCGGGCCTGGGCCCGACGCTGACGGGGATCCGCTGCGGCTGCGACTTGGCCATCGCCAACAAGGAATCGCTGGTGATGGCCGGCGGGCTGGTGGTGCCGGCGGCCAAGGCGGCGGGCGTGCGCCTGCTGCCGGTGGACAGCGAGCACTCGGCCCTGTTCCAGTGCCTGCAGGGGCAGGATCTCAAGGCCGTCCGGCGGGTGATCCTGACCGCCTCGGGCGGCCCCTTGCGCACCTGGAGCGCCCGGCGCATCGCCCGGGCCACACTCTCCCAGGTGCTGCGCCACCCCACCTGGCGGATGGGGCGGAAAATTACCGTTGACTCGGCTACGCTGATGAACAAGGCCTTTGAGGTCATCGAGGCCCACTGGCTCTTCGGCCTGGCCGGCGAGCAGATCGAAATTGTGGTGCACCCCGAGTCGCTGGTGCACGGCTGCGTGGAGTTTTCCGACGGCAGCATGCTGGCCCAGATGAACGTGCCTTCGATGGCCACGCCGATTTCGGTGGCGCTGCACCACCCGGCCCGCTCGCCCCGGCCCACCTCGGCGCGGCTGGACCTGGCGGCAGTCGGGCGGTTGAACTTCGCACCGGCCGACCCGGGGCGTTTTCCCGCCGCCGGGTTGGGGCACGAGGTTATACGCCGGGGCGGGACCGCCGGGGCCGTGCTCAACGCCGCCAACGAAGTGGCGGTGGCGGCCTTCCTGGCCGGCAAGGTGCATTTTGGAGAAATTGTCCCGGCCGTGCGGGAAGTCCTGAACAAATCCTCGCACATGGTCGAAATTAACTTACGCACGGTGCTGCAAGCCGACGCCGAAGGGCGGCGGCTGGCCCGCGAGGTCATCCAGGCCCGACGGCGCCGGGCCTGACCCCACGAAAGAGACATTATGGCATTGGCGATGAGCATGATCCTGGCATTGGGCTTCAAGCCCGACACGCTGCTGTACATCCTCCAGTTCGTCGTGGGACTGGGCGTGGTGGTCTTCGTCCACGAGTTCGGGCATTTCATTGCCGCCAAGTGGGCCGGCATAAAGGTCGAGGAATTCGCCCTGGGCTTCGGCAAGCGGCTGTGGGGCTTCAAGCGCGGGGGCACTGACTACCGCATCAACCTGGTGCCCCTGGGCGGCTATATCAAGATGCTAGGGCAGGACGACCTGCGGCCCGGCGCGGTGTCGGACCTGCCGGGCTCCTGGCAGGCCACCCCCATCGGCAAGCGGATAGTGGTGCTGACGGCCGGGGTGTTCATGAACGTGGTCTTCGGCCTGCTGGTCTTCGTGGCAGTGTACATGGCGGGCATCCGTTTCGTGGCCCCGGTGGTCGGGGGCGTCGCACAAGACATGCCCGCCGCCCAGGTGGACGTGCCGCCCGAGGTCGCCCGGGCCACCGGCGGCGAGAACCCCTCCAAGGGCCTGCGCCCCGGCGACCGCATCCTGCAGATCAACGGCAAGCACATCCGCAAGTTCGACCAGATCCGCCAACTGGCTGGCCTGAGCAGCGCCGACGACACCTTCGACGTGCTGGTCGAGCGGCAGGTCAAGGGCCAGACATTTAACTTCATCGTCTCCATGAAACCCAAGCAGTACGATGAAGACGGCTCCAAGATTTACGCCTTCGGCATGCGGCTGCCGATCACCAACGTGGTCCGCGAACCGTCCGAGCTGGGTTACCTGGGCGAGGAAAGGATTCTGGACTACGACCGGGTCGTCGAACTGGCCGGGCAGCCGGTGGCGCACGGCTGGGACATCGAGGCAATAAGCCAACCTCTCACCGGCAATTCCACCCAACTGGTGGTCGAGCGCAAGGGCCAGCGCGTCACCATTCCGGTGACGGTCAGCGTGGCCAGCGATTTGTCCGGCTTGGAAAAAGAACAGATTGAGACGGCCAACCCCCTGACCATCCTGGGCATGAACAGCCGGATGATGGTTGCGGCCGTTGGGCCCGACACTCCGGCCAACAAGGCCGGCATGAAGAGCGGGGACGTGATCGTGGGCCTGGGCGATGCCGTCAATCCCAGCCGGGCCAGGATCAACCAGGTGGCCCAGGACCAGGCCGACCACGACCTGCCCATTCGCCTGCTGCGCAACGGCCAGATCGTCGAGACGGTTGTGCGCCCGGCCAAGCCGCGAAATTCCGACCGCGCCATCCTGGGCTTCGTGCCCGAGCCGGAGCAGTGCCCGCCGGTGGTGAGCGAAGTGGCGGAGAATTCCCTGGCGGCACAGGCCGGCATACCGGTCGGCGTAACGCTGCAGGCCGTCAACGATACCCCCGTCACCTGCTGGAACGAGGTGCTGGCACAGTTGCAAAAGTCCCTCGGCCAGCCCGTCAGCATCGCCTATACCCTCGACGGCGCCAAGCAGACGGCACAACTGGGACCGCTCACGCCGGAACAACTAAACCTCAAGGCCTACCTGCGCTTCGTGCCGGCAGTGCATTTCAGCGGCATGGAGATCATGCAGACCGATCCGATCAAGGGCAACCCCGTTCAGGCCCTGGCTTGGGGGCTGGGCGACACCGGCGATTTCATCGTCACCACCTACCAGACGCTGGGCGCCCTGTTCACCCGCCGGGTGCCGTTCGACCAGTTGAGAAGCATCGTGGGCATCGGCGACGTGGCGGTGAAGATCGCGCGCAAGGATTTCGTGCAGTGGGTGTATTTCTTCGGCATGATTTCAGCCGTGATCGCGGTGTTCAACTTTTTGCCCATTCCGCCGCTGGACGGCGGGCACGTGGCCTTCGCCATCGCCGAGAAAATCCGCGGCAAGCCCCTGCCGCTCAAGCTCATCATGGGCTTCCAATACGCCGGCTGGATATTCTTCCTGCTGCTGTTCGTGCTGCTGACCTTCCAGGACGTCTGGCGCATTATCACCGGCGGATAGTGCGGGCAGGCTACAGGCGTTAGACTTCAGGCCAAAGCTAGAAGCTGAAGACTTAAAGCTGAAAGCAACATACTCCTGGCCACTGGTCATGCCAAGCATCGCATCCCTGGTCTGGATGTGGTAAAACTCTGCCACAGGCGGCCGCGCGGACCTTCCGGCCGCCTCCAAGAACAGGAGCCCGACATGTCAACCGCGCGAATTGCGTTCTCCGGCGTTTGCCTTTTGATCCTCTTTGCCGTATTTGCCGCGGCCCAGCAGGCGGGCCCGGCGAGCGCTCCGGCCGGCGGCGCGGCCGCCTCCGCCGCGACCAACAAGTACTTCGAATTCGCCCGGCAGAGGATCCGGTTCGAGCGGTATTGCTTCTACGGAACCGCCTTCCCCGGCTGCGACTTTGACGACCCCGCCGCCGTGAAGAATCTGATCGGCCCGTACACCATCGCGGTCACCTGCTACGATTCTGCCGGGCAGAAGGCATCGACGGCCGAGAAGCCCGGCCGGTACGCCGCCGTGGTCGAGATCAAACGCTCCGCCGGCCTGCCCTCACGCCGCTTCGCCACGCTATGCCGCCTGGGCGGCGATGGCCCGCCCGAGACGCCCGGCCGGTTCCTCGACCCGGCCGTGCTGGAGGCCGCCGGCGTGGATAAGCAGGTCTTCGCCGATTATGCCAATGACCCGATGGCCATGCGCATGGCCGGGCGGGTAAGCAGTCGCCCGGGCGCCACCACCACTCCTACTGCCAGCATGCGAGCAGCCATGCAGGCGCAGAGGGATATGTTCGCGGCCCAGATGGCGGCCAACCTGTTCGACCTGACGGCCCTCAAACAGGCCGGCAAGCCTTTGCCCAAGGACACCCTCACTCACCTGGAGCGGCAGTGGTGGGTGACGTTCAAACGCGGCTTCTACGGCTACGACAAGCTCTATCCCAACGCCTTCGTGTGTCCCAAGCCGCTGGAGGGCAAGCCCGCCACGCTCGTCCACGAGGGCACGCCGGCCGAGGCCGGCATGAAATCCGATGCCGCCGGGAACATCGACGCCGCCTGCCAGGCCTGGCTCAAAGAGACGCGCGTGGGCTTCAACCTGGTCGTCCTGCGGCACGGCGTGATCGTCTTCAACAAGGCCTATGGCACGCAGGCCGTTGGGCCAAACAAGGACGTGCCCTTCACCACCACCACCTCGGCTCCGACCGCCTCGGGCGCCAAGTTCTTCTGCGGCATCCTGATGGGCGAGCTGGTCGATCAGGGCCTGGTCAACCTGGACGACTCGGCCGACAAGTACGTCATCCCCATGCAGGGCATCCAGGTCAAGCGGCCCTTGACCGTCCGCGACTGTTACCTGCACATCAGCGGGCTGGCCGAGATTGCCGGCGACATGAACCCCGACCTGGAAGAGATCGTCGCCGACCAGTACCCCGGCGCGGAAGTGGCGGTCAATCACCGCTACGGCGCCATCAGCCTGGCCCTGGGCGGCAAAATCATGGAAAACATCACCGGCGAGTCGATCCCCCGGCTGTACGCCAGGCACCTGATCGATCCTTTGGGCCTGGAAATCACCGGCACCGACAGCACCAGCGGCGGCGCCCAGACCACGGCCATGGACCAGGCCATAATCGGGCAGATGATGGTCAACGGCGGGGCCTACGGCGACAAGCGGTTCCTCCGCCCCGAGACCATCCAGAAGATGATGCCCATCTCCGGGCATGACCGCTGGCCGCCGGACCTGGACACGCGCTGGGGCATCGGCGTCAAGCAAATCGACTCCGATGGCCTGAGCGACCAGGCATACGGCCACCCCGGCGCCAGCGGCACCTGCCTGGTGGTCGATCCCAAGTACGACCTGGTCATCAGCATGACCCGCTTCGAGGAAGGCCCCATGTCCTTCAAGGAATTCCTCCAGCGGAAGGCCAAGGTGTACAAGGCCGTGCTGGAGGGCATCGAACCGGGGAAATAACTGAGGAAAGCTGAAAGCTTAAAGCTGAAACGGGATACAGGCCGTTACCGTTCTTATTTCAGCTTTTAGCTTTTAGCTTTCAGCTTTGAATTACTGGTTGCAGGCTACTTCTTCCGGCTGAGTGGGTTTTGGCGATGGCATTCCTCCATCACCGCCACCAGCCGGCGGGCCATCGGCGGCGTCACCGCCAGTTTGCCCTTGTTGACCAACACGTCGTATAGGTTGCCGTAAAACACCTTGGACATGTAGGCGAACACGTCCTTGGCGATATCTTCCGGCACGTCCCAACTTTCCTGCACCCAGGGCACGGTCTCGCGGCAGTATGACGGCCCGGGCAGCGGCGTGCGGATGAGCTTTTGCCTGGGGGCGCTCTTGGGATCGAAGTATTTCCATTCCACGTGGTTGCCGGAGTTGGTCAGCCCGCCGCGCGAGCCGTACACCTGCATGCCATAAACGGGGAACGCGCAGCAGGATGAAATCTCCAAGTCAATGGTCGGTTTGCCCTTGCCGGTGAAGACGGCCTTGACGTGATCCTCGGCGTCGCCGAAGGTGTTGACGCGGTCGAACTGGCACCAGATTTTCGGCATGGACAGCTTGGGGTCGAACAGGTCCAGCACCTGCCCCACCGGGTGCGGCCCGGTGTTGAGCAGGTTGCCGCCGTCGAAGGATTGCAGCGTCTGCCAGTCCCACCGCCGGGCAAAGCCGTTGGCGGCGATCTTGATCATCACGATCCGCCCCAGCACGCCCGAGCGGATCACCTCGCGGGCCTTCCGGAAGGTCGGGGCGAAGTAGCTCTGCTGGAAGATCGCCAGTAGGCGCCGCTGCTTCTTGGCCAGGGCGATCAGGGCGTCGGCGTCCTTGACCCGGCGGGCGAAGGGCTTTTCGACCAGCACGTTGTGCCCGGCCTTCAATATCTCCTTGGTGATGGGCACATGCAGCATGCTGGGCGAAGCGTTGACGATGATGTCCAGGTCCTGGCGCTTGAGCACCTGGCGGTAGTCGGTGACGGCTTCGCAACCCCACTCCTGCCGCGCCCGCTGGCAGCGGTCCTTCAGCGGGTCGGCGATGACCACGATCTTGTATCGCGGATCGGTGGCCAGGTAGATGGCGTGAATGTCTCGGCCGGAGCGGCCCTGTCCCAAAATGCCCACGCGTAGCTGTTTCATGTCTTGCCCTTCTAAAGCGAATTCAATTAGACGGGGCGGGCCTGCCGGCGTCAAGAACAGACGAGGCGACCGACCTGGGGGTGTTGGGTGCCATGCCCTTACGCGTCTTTTGCGGAAGGGCATGTTGGGTAGCGCGCGGCTGGACCTGCGAATTGCTTTGCCCTATCATCCGGGCATTACAGAATTGAGGAGAGCTGCATGGCCAAGTATGCCTTGGGGCTGGACTACGGGACTAATTCGGTTCGGGCGTTGATCGTCGGTGTGGCTGACGGGCGGCAGGTGGGTTCGGCGGTGTGGAATTACCAGCACGGCAAGGACGGCGTGATCCTGGGCAAGGATCCCCAGCAGGCGCGGCAGCACCCAGCCGATTACGTCAAGGGCACCGAATTGGCCGTGCGGGCGGCGCTGCAGGCGGCCCGCAAAACCAGCCGCCGGTTCGACCCCGCCGACATCGTCGGCATCGGCGTGGACACCACCGGCTCGACCCCCCTGCCGGCCGATGCTCACGGGCAACCGTTGGCCTTGGGCCGGGAGTTTGCCCGCAATCCCAACGCCCTGGCCTGGCTGTGGAAGGACCACACCGCCGTCGAGGAGGCCGCGGCCATCACCGCACTGGCCCGGCAGTGCCGGCCGCACTACCTGGCCAAGTGCGGCGGCACGTACTCGTCGGAATGGTTCTTCAGCAAGGCCCTGCACTGCCTGCACGCCGATCCGAAAGTCTTCGAGGCGGCACACCTGTGGGTGGAGATAGCCGACTGGATACCGGCCATGCTCACCGGCACGCAGTCGCCCGAGTCGCTGGCGATCGGCATCTGCGCCGCCGGGCACAAGGCCATGTACAACGACGGCTGGGGCGGCTACCCCGACGCGGAGTTTCTCTGCCAGCTCGACCCGCGGATGGGCGATCTGCGGCGACGGCTGGAGCGGCGGGCAAAGTCTATCGACCAGCCGGCGGGCGGGCTTACGCAGGACTGGGCCAGGCGCACCGGCCTGCCGGCGGGCATTCCCGTGGCCGTAGGCGCGCTGGACGCGCACCTGGGCGCCGTCGGGGCGGGCATAACCGAGGGCACGCTGGTCAAGATCATCGGCACCAGCACCTGCGACATGATGGTGGTCCGGGCCGACCGCCCGCTGGCCGACATCCCCGGACTGTGCGGCATCGTGCCGGGGTCAATCCTGCCGGGGCACTTCGGCCTGGAGGCCGGGCAGTCGGCCGTGGGCGATATCTTCAACTGGTTCGTGAACTACATCCAGCCGGGCGGCAAGGCGGCATATTCGCACGAAGACCTCACCCGACAGGCAAGGCGGTTGCGCCCGGGCCAGAGCGGCCTGCTGGCACTGGACTGGAACAACGGCAACCGCACCATCCTGGTTGACCAGCGGCTGACGGGCCTGCTTGTCGGGCAGACGCTCTACACCACGCCGGCGGAGATTTACCGAACCCTGATCGAGGCCACGGCCTTCGGGGCGTTGACCATCATCAACCGCTTCGAGGAGTACGGCCTGGGCGTGCAGCAGGTGGTCAACTGCGGCGGCATCGCCCAGAAAAACCCGCTGGTGATGCAGATTTACGCCGACGTGACCGGTCGGCCGATGGAGGTCTCGCGCTCGCCCCAGACCTGCGCCCTGGGAGCGGCGATGGCCGGGGCCGTGGTGGCCGGCGGCGGCGCCGGCGGACACGCCAATTTCGCCCAGGCCCAGCAGGCCATGACCGGCCTGAAATCCAAAGTCTACGCCCCCAACCCCGCCGCCCACGCGGTGTATCAGGACCTCTACCGCCTCTACCGCCAGCTCCACGACTGCTTCGGCACCAACGCCTGGAAGGGCGACTGTTCCAACGTCATGAAACGCCTGCTGGAAATCCGTGGTAGGATGCGGGCATGAAACAGGCGGTGCTGATCTCGCCGGGGCGGCTGGAGGTAGTCGACGCCCCCCTGCCGGAGGTGGGCGCCGGCCAAGCCCTGGTGGCCGTGCTGGCGGCGGGCATCTGCGGGTCGGACCTGCACATGTTCAAGGAGGGTTCCATCGGCGGCATCGCCCTCGCGGACGCCGGCGGGCCGCTGGTCCCCGGCCACGAGTGCATGGGGCGGGTCGAACGCGTTGGGGCGGGCGCGGATCCAGGCCTGGTTGGCCGGCGGGTGTTCATCGAACCGGCCATCAACTGCGGCCAATGCCGCTGGTGCCTTGCCGGCAAACCCAACGTCTGCCCCCATCACACATTCCTTGGCCTGCCCGGCCAGGGCGGTTGCCTCGCCCAATACATCGTCCACCCCACCCGGCTGTGCGAGCCGCTGCCTGATGACGTCTCCGACGACGCCGGCGTGCTGCTGGAGCCGCTGGCCATCGCCGTGCATTCCCTGGATCGCCTGGCCGTCGCCGCCGGCAGCGCCGTCGCCGTGCTGGGCGCCGGCCCCATCGGCCTGGTGCATACCATGCTGCTGGCCCGCGACGCTACCGCCCCGCTCATCGTCACCGACGTGCTGGATTACCGCCTGGAGCTTGCCCGCCGGCTGGGGGCCACGCACGTGCTGAATCCCCGGCGCGAGGATGTGCCGGCGGCCGTGGCTCAAATCACCGGCGGCGATGGCGCCGATTTCGTCTTCGAATGCGCCGGCCAGCCGGAGACCTTCGAGCAGATGGTCCGCATCGCCGCCCCCGCCGGCCGGGTGGGCGTCCTGGGCATCCACGGCGACGACCGCCTGCCCTTCACCCATTCCCAGGCCCGGCGCAAGGGATTGGACGTGCTGATGATCCGCCGGGCCAACCTCACCTTCGGCCGCGCCCTGACCCGCCTGCGAGACGAGCACCTGCCGGCCGATCTCCTGGCCACCCACCACTGGCCGCTGGAAAAATGTCAACAGGCCTTCGAAACCGCCGCCGCCTACCGCGACGGCGTGGTCAAGGGCATCATCCGGCCGTGGGAATAGTTCCAAGCCGGATAATCCGGGCAATCCCGCGAACACAGTCAGCGGGCGGCCTTTTCCAACTCCAGCATGCGTTTCTTGAGGGGTATGCCGCCGGGGGCGGAGAAGCCGTGGAGCTTGCCGTCGGCGCCGACCACGCGGTGGCAGGGAATCACCAGCGGGGTGCGGTTTTTGGACATGGCCGTGGCCACCGCGCGGGCGGCCTGCTCCTGGCCGATCTTCATGGCCAACTGGGTGTAGGTGAGCGTCTGGCCGCAGGGGATCTGGCGGCAGGCGCGGAGCACCCGGCCGGAAAAGCTCGCCTCGGCGGGCAGGTCGCAGGCGACCGAGTCGAACGAGACGGACGAACCGTTGAAGTGCGCCCGGGTCAGCTCGGCCAGTTCGGAGAACTTCGCCCCATCCTCGCGGGCGCCGGGGTGCTCGAAGGCCAGCATGGCCTTGAGGTCTTCCATGGTGTAATGGGGAAGCATGACCCGGCAAAGGCCTTTGGCCGAGGCGACGGCCCCCATCGGTCCCCAGGCCGTAGGCCAGGCGGCGTAAACGAGGCTGTCAACCGCGGTTTTCATCGCCGCATGGTAACGCCGGCGGGCGGGGAGATTCAAGCCTGGGCGCACAGGCTGGAAAGGCTGTGCCACCAGTAAGCAGGCACACTAAGCCACGCCGGACCCATAGCTGGGCCGCCGCTCGGCCAGGCGATGAAAATCGCTGGCAATGTCGCCCAGGCGAGAGAGGATTTCACGCCCCTGCCGGCTTTCATTCAGCCCGACAAACTGGAAGCCCATTCGCATGACGCCCCGCTCGTCGCTGATGGCGTGGCGGAACTGGGCCTTGGCCTGTATGGGTTGGTATTCCTGCCCCAGGTCCAGCCGGACCTCGACGATGTCGCCCACTTCCAACTCGGGGCTGCCGTGGGCGGGCAGGCGCACCTGGAACCCGCCGGCGGAGATGTTGACCATCCAGCCTTCCCAGGTCACGGTGTTAGGGGCCTGGCCCGGGAGGTTTCCCTGGCAGAAGGTGGCCAGCACGCTGCGGTTTCGCGGCACCTCGGCCCGCTCGAAGGCCCGCCGCTGCACCCGCTGCATTTCCGCGGGCAGGTTCAGGCATAGTATCCTGGTTTCACGCCCGTCCACCGCCAGGTCGCTTATGCCCTGGACGGCGACATTGAAGATGTGCTTGTGGTGGCGGATCTTGTAACTCACCCCCACCAGCGTGTCGGGCTGAAAAACCGGCGGCGGCTCGTCCTGGTACTGGGTCTGGGGATACGCCAGGTACAGCCGATCTTGCAGCACGCGCAGAATCTGGCTCTGGGAGCTAACCCATACCTCGCCCTGCCGGTGCGACAGGATCAGCGGAACCCGCTTGTTCATGGCCTCGCAAATACTGTCCTGGATCTGCCGTTGACTGAGTTCCTCGATGGTCGGCATACGCACCTCAAATATTGCCCCATGGTTCCACAGTGACATGTCGGCTGAAGAGAACAGGGTGTTGAGCAAGGAATGGAATAACTGGCCCCCGAAAAAACTCTCAGGCCTGCCCCGATAACCTCTAAGGGTTGACGGGCGGGGTGGCTTTTTCCTGCTGGCCGGACAGGTGCATCTGGGCCTGTATCTGGTTGGCCTTGGGCAGGCGCGGGCCCCGCATCCAAATGACCAGCCCCGGCAGCGAACAGATCATCGGCAGCAGCCTGGCCACCGCCGCCAGGGAAAGTATCTCGGTGTTGCCGGCGAAACCGCCCAAGAACAACAGGTAGCAGTTTTCCGCCACTCCCAGGCCGCCCGGGCTGATAGGCACGGCGGCGATAATGTAGATCAGCGGCACGTACAGGAAATACTGGAACGGCGGCACCGGCAGGCGCAGGGCCAGGCCGCAGAGCATTATCCCGGTGATGAAAAATGCCTGCCCGCCCAAGGTCACGCCCAGGGCCTTGGCCAAGCTGGGCAACCGGCGACGATAGATGTTGGCGGCCTCGGCCGCCACCGCCAAATGTTCCCTCATCGGCAGAAGCCCCGCCAGTTGCCGCAGATGCAGCAGGCGGCGCACCCCAGGGCTCAGCAGCACCACGCCGAAGACGGCCGATCCCGCCAGCACCACGGCCACCATCACAACCGGCCAGAAGTACTGGTGGCGTAAGTTATCCAGCGTGATCGCCCCGGCCAGGAACATGCCCCCCATCACCACCGTCGGCAGGATGGCGAACTCCACCAGCCCCACCACCCGATCGACGAAGATGCTCACCATGGCGGCGGCCGGACGGTGAGTGTGCTGGAAGATGTAGTAAGCCTTGACCAGGTCGCCGCTGACCGTGCCGGGCACGACGTAATTGAAGAACGTGCCCAGGAACGTCAGGCGCATGGCCTGGCCCAGCGAGATGTGTATCTGCTGGATGCCCAGCAGGTACCACCAGCGGACCGACAGGATGAAGATGGGGGCCAGGAAACACAGGATGGCCGGCGGCAGCAGCCACCAGCGGCTTTGGGAGATGATGGTGATGAAGCCGCGCTGGCCCTGGCCCGAGGCGCCCGTGTAATCGTGCAGATGGAACTTGTAGAAGGCCCAATACAGCAGGGCCGCCGCCACCGCCAGCTTCAGGGCCAAGACAAGACCGCGACGCAGACCTTTCATTCGGGCCCGTCTCCCTGGCCGGGCTTTGGACCCTGTGAGGCCTGGTCGGGCGGGTTAACCGGCAGCGAGGCCGAGACGTCGATCAGGGCCGTCCAGGCCGCCTTGTCTCCCAGCCGCTGGCGATAACGCGTCACCAGCATGAACAACAGCGGCACGATGAAGAGCGAAGCCATTTCCGGTATCCGGAACACGTTGCGCAGCAGGACGTCGCGCGGGGTGGGCGGGCCGCCGCCCTCGCCTACGACGCGCAGGCGCATCACCCGCTTGCCCAGCGTCGTCTTGACCAGCAATTCCGAAATGATGCAGTACAGCGTGTAGGAGGTCATAAAGGTCAGGTTGGCGTACACCGCCCAGGCCGGATAGGGCTTGGCGAAGGCCCACTGCTGGATGTCGGCCTCCAGCTCCGATTGAGAAATGCCCGAGGTGGCGTAGTGAATGCTGATCAGCCAGAAAGGCGCGGCGTCGATCAGGAAGGCCAGGGCCCGCTTGCTCAGGCGGGCGGGCATGAGCTGGGGGGGCAGGGAAAAAACCATTGCCTGGCGCGTCGTTTGCCCCGGCGAAAACAGCAGCACCAGGATCAGGCCCAGCACGCTCAGGAGGTAGATTTCGGCCATCCGCGTCGCCTGCTCGCTCTCCTGCGGCCTGCCAAAGGGCAGCGGGCCGACATCGCCGACCCGCGCGTCCGTATCCACCAGGGCGAAATACACCTGATCCTGCTGCTTCCAGGCCAGGGCCAACTGGTCGCCCCAGCGCGAAAGGGCGGGGGGCGAAGAAGTGGCCGACCAGGCGGGCAGGCGCACCCGGCGGGTGGTGGCGGCAGAGTCTATCTGCACCGGCTTGGATAGCGACCACTGGTTGCCCGCCCGCCGGGCAAACCGCAGACTGCCGTCTGCGGGGTGCAGCAGGGCGATCACCAGTTGGTCGGCCATCACCTCCAGGTCCAGCGGGCGGTCGGGGCCGAGGCTCTCGGGCAGGGATATCCGCTGCCAGGTTCCGTTGGTCAGTTCCCACAGCGCCGGCGAGGGATCGTATAGCAGGACATAGGCCGCCTGGCGCGTCACCCTGGCCAGGGCCCGCCGCGGCAAGGTCCGAGGCCTCCGGCAGAGTGGCAAACTCCTCCCACCGATCCGCCAGGCAGCGCAGCAGCACCAGCTCCCCCGCCGCCGGATTGGAAATGACAACGCGTCGGGAGTTTTCCGTCGCCGCCGCTGTGGCCGCCAACGACGATGCCGAAGATGCGGGGGCCGACGAGGCCGTGGCCGACGACGCGCTTGCCGTCTGCGCTGCGGAGGTCGCGGCCAAGGAAACGGGGGCCGTCGAACTGGCCGGGGCCGTGCCGGCCTGCCTGGGCCGCCAGATCAGCGCCAGGGCGCTTTCGGGCTGGTCCTGGGGATTCTCCGTCGCGGCCAGCAGCACGCTGCCGGGCCGCCAGAGCTGCGGCGGCGGCCGCAGCCCCACCACTTGGTCGGCGGGGGAAGAGTACAGCATGGAATCGCCGTTGGCGAAAAAGACCCGCAGCCCCTGGCCCACGGCGGCGGCGGCCGAGGGGCGCCCGACGTTGTCGACGACCGGGGCTTGCCAATCGCCGTTGACCGGACGCACAGTCACGCGGTAACTGTCGGGGCTGTCCTGGAGGATGAGCCATAGGCCCTGTGAGTTGCCGGCTGAAAGCAGGTCCTGCCCCCAGGCCGGCGCCGCCATCGCCGCCAGCAAGGCCGCCGCCAAAATGTGCATGACAAGTGGCATGGGCGTGCGGGCGAGGAGTACCACGGGCGGGATTAGCGTGGCATGGGCGTCTCGCCCATGAGTCGCGGGGCCGTCCCGGCCCTGCCTCTCCTGGTTGGTCCTTCCCACGGCCGGGACGGCCGTGCCACCGGAGCAGCCTGCTTTCGCACGTGTTCTAATGAGTGTTATCACTTCTGAACCGATCCCTCTTGCGGGCTGAACTGTGGTTGATCCACGTCCCGAACGGCCAAACCTTCGGGCAGATTGATCCGGAAGTCAAAGACTTTCGGGTTGACCGAGCGGCTTTGCACCTCCGACAGGGCCAGGTCGAGCTGGTTGCCGGCCTGCAGGTTGCCGATGCGCGGCCAGGCGATGGTGAGGCGCGAAGGCGCCTGGGCCGGCCCCTCGGGCATCTGCACGGTGCGGTAGTCGCCCAGGTCGGCCCGGGTGCGCAGGCGGCCCTGGCGGTCGAACATGTCTATCCGGAAAGGCCGGGGCGGCTCGGAGTCGGAATAGGCGAAATACACTTCCCGCTGCAGGACCGGCTTGGCCCCTTGCTCGGCCGGCTCAAAAACCTTCACCACGTAGGCGTAGTGCGGCTTGCCGCCTGACCAGATCGGTTTGCCGGAGGGCGTGACCTTCATCTGCATGGTCTGGCCCGGCTGGGCCAGCGGCAACAGGCCAAGCAGACTCACCATTTGCATGGGATTGACCGGCACCTGGGTGGCGTGGGGCTGGTCGGCTTGGGCCAGCTTGCCGCCCCAGCCTCCGCCGCGGTCGCCGAACTTGTACCAGAAATAGTACACCCCCGCCGGCGGGTCGATCCCCGCCCGGAAGATGTCCACCCCAGCCTCGCGCCCGATCAGGACGAAGGCCGGCGCCGACCCCCCCTCCTGCTTGCTGGCGATCAGCAGGGCGTTGGGCGAACCCAGCAGCGAGCCCCACCGCCCGCGATGGCCCTGCGCGTCGCCCACGTCGGCCACCACGTTGGCCCGGGCCCACAAGGCAGTGATACGCTGGGCATTGTCATTGTACTGCCCCATCACCTGCTCCTGCGAAAGGGGCGGCGTCTTGGGGTAGACCACGCAACCACCCCCCGCCACTGCCAACAGCACCCCCGCCAGCACGCCCGCGGCGGCCTGCCTTGCCCGTTGCATCTTCATGGTTGGACCTCGAATAGGGAACCCAATTGGGCCGTGACCTCGGCGATCTTCTCCTCGTCCAGCGGCGGGTGAATCACCTCGACCCGCT
>PMYM01000020.1 GCA_003171235.1 Phycisphaerales bacterium
CCGATCACGCTCTACGCCGCGCTTCGGGAGGCCAACCCGAGCCCGTACCTCTTTTACCTGCGCACCGACGACTGCGCCCTGGTCGGCACCTCTCCCGAGATGCTGGTCCGGGTCTCCGCGGACGGGCGGGTCGACTACCACCCGATCGCGGGCACCCGGCGGCGCGGGACCACGGCGGAGGAGGACGCCGCCATGGAGGCTGAGCTGCGCGGCAGCACCAAGGAGCAGGCCGAGCACCTGATGCTCGTCGACCTCGGTCGCAACGATGTCGGGCGGGTCTGCGAGATCGGCAGCGTCCAGGTGAGCGATTACGCCGCGGTGCGGCGCTACGCCAACGTGATGCACCTGGAGACCTCCATCCAGGGAAGGCTCCGCCCCGGGCTCACCGCCGTCGACGCGCTGCGCGCCTGCTTCCCGGCCGGGACGGTGACCGGTGCCCCCAAGGTGCGGGCCATGGAGATCATCGACGAACTGGAGCCCACCCGGCGCGGGCCTTATGCCGGCGGCGTGGGCTACGTGGATTTCTCGGGCAACATGGACACCTGCATCGCCCTGCGGACCATGGCGGCGGCGGGCGGCAAACTCTACCTGCAGGTGGGGGCGGGCATCGTGGCCGATTCCGTGCCCGCCAACGAATACCAGGAAACCCTCAACAAGGCCCGGGGCATGCTGCGGGCGGTGGAAATTGCCGAGGCGGGATACGGAGAGTAGCCGGTAGGTCGGGCATACCTGCCCGACACCTTGAATGATCCGGTGCTGGATGTCGGGCAAGTATGCCCGACCTACAACTGCGGGGTGTGAGACTACGGAGAGTAGGTTGGCCAAGCGCGTCAAGCTGATCCTGGTGGGCGGATTTCTGGGGGCGGGCAAGACCACGCTGTTGGCGCGGGCGGCCGAGCGGCTGTCGCTGCGCGGCCTGCGCGTCGGGCTGGTCACCAACGACCAGGCCGCCAACCTGGTGGACACGCAACTGCTGGCGCGCACCGGGCAGGAGGTCCGCGAGGTCAGCGGCGCCTGCTTCTGCTGCGCCTTCAACAAGCTGCTCTACATCTGCGACCAGCTAATCCTCCAGCACGCCCCCGACGTCATCCTGGCCGAGCCGGTGGGAAGCTGCACCGACCTGTCGGCCACGGTCCTCCAGCCGCTCAAGAAATTCTGCGCCGACCGGTTCGAGCTGGCGCCATACTCGGTGCTGGTGGACCCCCTGCGGCTGGCGGAGAACCTCCAGGGCGCGCCCGACGCCGAGTTGGACGGGGCGGTGGGCTACATCTACCGCAAGCAGATCCAGGAGGCCGACCTGGTGGTGGTCAACAAGACCGACCTGCTGGGGACAGGCCGGCGGGATGAGGTGATGGGGGAACTGTCGCGGGAGTTCGGCGACCCGCCGGTGGTCTGCGTGTCGGCCCAGGACGGTTCGGGCGTGGATGAGTGGCTGGACCATTTGTGGGCGACCGGCCCGGGCGGGCAGCACATCCTGCAGGTCGATTACGACACCTATGCCGCCGGCGAGGCCGAGCTTGGCTGGCTTAACGCCGCCATCCAACTGCAAGCCGGGCCTGAATATCCCTGGGAGGCGTTCCTCAAAGACCTGATGGCCCGGATGCAGGCGGGATTGACCGGCGCCGGCGGGCAGATCGCCCACCTGAAAGTTCTGCTGACCGGCGGGGGGACTTCTCTGCAGGCCAACCTCACCGCCAGTCGCGCAGAGCCGGTCCTTCGCGGCCAGGCGGGCAGGGGCGGCGCTGCCCGCCTGGTGATCAACGCCCGCGTGCGAATGGCGCCGGAGGTTCTTCGGCAAATAGTGGAAGAGTGCCTCCAGGCGTCGGCGGGGCAAACTGTCCAGGTCAGTGTGGTTGGAATTGCCAGCTTCAAGCCCGGCCGACCCGAGCCGGTGCATCGCTTCACGGCGATAATTGACCAGCCGCCAAAGTGATACCTGCATGAACGCATCGCAGAAGTAGGGTGTGCCCTGCCAAGTGGGTTTGGCCGTGGCGGAGAAGGTTATCCAACTGGAACTCTCAGCCGAGGAATCAGACGCCTTTGCCCTCTCGGTCTCCCACGTCAAGGACCTGCTCGCGGCGGTAAGAAAGATGATGTGAGAAGGTAAGGGCAGAGGTTAGTAATTCTGCTGCCCAATCCTGTGGCGGTTGCCCGACAGCCAAAGCCCCTACCTATGAAAAGGTCATCAGATTGGGGGCAAATCAGCCTGCGAACAGAAGCACGATGGTAGGGCTCGGCGCATAAGGCTTAACCACCTCTGGCGAGAGCCTTCCGGATCAGCCTCACCGCTTGAAATCGTGTTCCATTCAACGTACCAGACGGCAGCGATCAGGTTCATCTCGGCTGGCGGAACGGATTCAATAAATCGCTCTCCGGCAATTGCACGCCTCAATACCGTGGCGGCATCCTCCAACAGATTCTCCCGGAACTCCGTATCATTCTTCGATGGATGATCCCATCGCCACAGCAGTAACTCTGTCAGTACCTCTGCCTCGAATAACCCGGCCGCAGCCAGACTTTTTTCTGCTATGGATGCCACCGATCATTCCTCCACGTTGGCACCAAGGATGTTGAACCTGGGGCTTCGAGAACGAATTAGGTCGAGCTCTAAGGCCTTTCTCTCCTGAGTGGTTGTTTGGTCCGGGAGAACGTGGATTTCGACATACAGGTCATCAACTCCATGTTCCCATAACCAACGGGCAAGTTCCCGGCGATCAGAATGTTCCAAGTGCTTTCGTATCCGTTCGCGCAAGTTCCTTGCCTCACCCAAATAAAGGAGACCTTCAGCCTTGTAGTAGAACAAGTACACGCCCTGCGATCTCGGAATATTGGTCAAGTCAACATCGATGACACGGAATGATTCCACTCGCGTTGCATGCAGCAGATGGGAAGCCACTTCCGGCCTGAGCCTTCGCGTCTTCCGCAAACTAAGCGCAGTGAATCGGTAATCAAACGGCGTGAAACCAGGGGCAAGTTCCTGAGCGAGTCTATCGAATTCCTGTGCGAGTGCTGGATCGCAGATGACCCGATCTAGGGTTGTGTTATGTCGACGTTCAAGAAATCGTGCCGCGATCTCAGAGGCAAATTCATACTCGTCGCGCTTTGCGACACGGACTCGCCGCGTCGTGGGGTAATCTTCAAGAGCCCTACTCTTGCGGAGGTTGTAGAGGCAATGATTAAGCTGGAAGTCTGTACCTTCTGCACCGACTTCTCGGCAGGCGGCCAAGAATCTCTTGTTCAACTCTGGATTCGCAATTACGGCGTCGGGCGAGTAACCGTCTCGAACATGAAGAAAAGCTTCCAGAACAAGAGATTTCATAACGCAACCGCGAGATCGGAAAGGTTTCCGATTGGCTTCCACTTCCCGATCCAGATGGACTGATTCGGCCTCAAAGTTTCTGCGCGACCAACGCGACGATATCCTAGCTCGAGCTTCTGCTTATTGGCGTTCCAGAAATCAAACGAATTCGGAGAGAATTGAATTTCGAGCCGCTCACGAAGATTCTGGGTCTCTCCCACATAGAGGCGACGGCCCTCGCCCCGCAACCAGTAGAGCCCAGGCTCGACAGGTAAATTGGCCCAAGTCAGATCAAATGGCATGACATAGTCCCGGGGCAACTGCACGTAGTCTTCCAGTGTCTCGGCTGGGCTTCTGTAGTACTTTTTTGCAAGTTTTCGGAGTCGAAGAGCAAACCATCGGATTTTCAAAGACGTCAATGGCACAGGGATCATCGATCGGACATATTCATCGAACTGTTTGGCCAATTGGGGATCGCACAGAACATGGTCAAGCAGTAAGCCCTCCACGCGGAATTTCTGCGTTGCAATCTCACAGGCGAACTTGTATTTCTCAAATTCCGCTTCTTCCAAAGGGAACGTTGTGACTTTGCTTCGCGGCAGCCCCTTAAAGTAACCAACCTTCCGCAGGTTCATCAGCCGGTGGTTCCAATCCGTCGATTTCCCGGGAAGTCCGAGGCGACCGCATGTGCTGGTGAATGATGCGTTCATGTCGGGGTCTGCGATGATCCGGTCCACCGAACAACCGTCACGAGCCGCAAAGAACGCCTCGACAACACCTCGATTCACATCGTCAGGTTCAGTGCGAATCACTGCAGGAACAGGGGCCACGGCCGTCTCGTCCCGCCGCTTCTTACTCCTGACCGTAGCTGGAGCCGAAACCTTCGGATCCTCGGCTCCGGCAAGCGGGTCCCCTACGGAAACGGCATGAAGACGTGACTGAATCTGGGCCGCGTAATTATCCGATAGTTCAAAACCTAGGAATCTCCGCCCAAGCTTTTTTGCGGCGACCAGGGTCGTTCCGCTTCCAGCGAACGGATCAAGAACGAGATCGCCGGAATTGGAGCAAGCCTTGATAATACGTCCCAGAAGCTGCTCGGGCATTTGGCACCCGTGCCAACCGGCACGCTCCTTGAACGTACCGCAGACACGCGGGAAGTACCAAGTGTCTTCCGCCGGCTGAAAACCTTCTAAAAGATCCTGGGGGCGAAGAATCCAGGTGTCATCCGGCAACCGTCCTTTGGAATCAGCTCGCGCGTCAGCGTAAACCAGTTGTCGCGCCGAGGGGACGCGGATAATGTCCCCGTTAAACGTGAATTCTTTCGGGTTCTTTACGAAGTGAAACAAATGGGTGTGGCTGCGGCTGAATTTCATCTTGCAGTTAACCCCGAACGTGTAGTACCAGATTACCCAACTGCGGCAGGTGAGTTTCAGCTCCCTTTGAAATACCATCTTCAGTTCGGCCGCAAAATCATCACCGATGGCAAGCCAAAAAGTGCCGTTAGGTTTGAGAATGCGGACCACGGCCGCACCCCATTTTCGACTCCAGTTCAGGTACTCTTCGGCCGCGAGTTCATCTTCATATTCGTCGTAATCGTACCCGATGTTGAAGGGCGGATCGGCAAAGGCGAGGTCGACTGAGCCTTCCGGCATTGCCTGCATCCCTGCAATGCAATCCCGGCAATAAAGGCGGTTTTTCTCCACGAGCAGCCCTTTCCGAACCTGCTAGGAACTTCTGCTTCTCTTGAACGCTGATCATCTTGCATGATCGCCGAGGCCGTTGTAAAGCTATTTTCTTATCACTCTGGGGGGTGTGATACTGTGGCCAGAGGATTCCCAGCACCACTATTTTCTCACAAACCCGCTCCTATTCTATCCCGCCCTCGCCCAGGAGCACGGCCAGCAGGCTGCGCTGGAAGTGCAGGCGGTTTTCGGCCTCGGTGAAGATGCAGTCGGCGTGGGCCTCCATGGATTCTTCGGCGATTTCGTAGCCGCGGTAGGCCGGCAGGCAGTGCATGACCAGGGCGTCTTTGGGGGCCCCGGCCAGCAGGTGCGGATTGATCTGGAAACCTTTGAAGTCTTTCACCCGGCGGGCCTTCTCCTTTTCCTGGCCCATGGAGACCCAGGTGTCGGTGTAAACGATGGCCGCGCCCTTGACGGCCGATAGGGGCTCGCCCGTCTGGCTGAGCCGGGCCTGGGGGCAGCGGGCCTTGACGCCGGCTGTGAACTCGGCGGCGAATTCATAGCCCTTGGGGCAGGCCAGCACGAACTCGATTCCCAACAGGGCGCACAACATGGCCAGCGAGCGGGCCACGTTGTTGCCGTCGCCGATGAAGACCAGCTTTGCCTCCTTCAGGTCGCCGCGCAGCTCCATGCCGGTCATGATGTCGGCCATTGCCTGGCAGGGGTGGGAGTAGTCGGTCAGGCCGTTGATCACCGGTCGCGGGCTGTAACCGGCCAGGTCCACCACCAACTGGTGGCTGAAGGTGCGGGCCATGATGCCGTCGCAGATGCGACCCAGCACGCGGGCGGCGTCCTGGGCGGGCTCGCGCTGGCCCAGGCCGATGTCCGACTGGGTCAGTGAGATGGCGTGCCCGCCCAGGTGGGTCATGGCCGTCTCGAAGCTGACGCGGGTGCGCAGCGAGGGCTTCTCGAAGATCATGGCCAGCACCTTGTGCGGCAGGCTGGCCGGCAGTTTGCCCTGGCGGAAGAGTTTCTTGTCGGCCAGGGCGCGGTCGAGCAGGCCGCCAAGCTGGGCGGGGGTGAAATCGGCGATGTCGATGAAGTCCTTGATAGCCATGGTTGTTCTCTTGCGGGGCTACTTCTGGATCAGGGTGCCCACGCCCATCTCGGTGTAAATCTCCAGCAGCAGGGAATGCGGTATTCGCCCGTCGATGATGTGGGTGCGCTTGACGCCGCCCTCCAGCGCCCGCAGGCAGGCCTCGACCTTGGGCAGCATGCCGGCCGTGATCACGCCGCTGGCGATCATCTGGCGGATCTGGGTTTCGCTGGCGGTGCTGACGCGGGTGGCGGGGTCGTCCGGATTGCTGCGGATGCCGTGGGTGTCGCTGACCACCACGAGCTTTTCGGCCTTGAGGGCGGCGGCCACCTCGCCGGCGGCGGTGTCGGCGTTGCAGTTGAGCTTGGCCCCGGCCTTGTCCCGAGCCAGGGGGGCGATGACGGGCACGCAGTCTGCCTGGCAGAGCAGCTCGATCAGCTTGGCGTTGACCTCGGTCACCGCTCCGACGGCGCCCAGGTCGATCTTGCGCCCCTCGTGCTCCAGGAAGAGCTTCTCCCCGAAGAGCACGCTGGAGGAGAGGGTGTGCAGGCCCATGGCGGCCGAGCCGAGGGCCTCGATCATGGTCACCATCTGGCGGTTGATCTCGTTGCATAGCACGTGCTCGACCACGCTTAAGGTTCGCTGGTCGGTGTAGCGCCGGCCCTGGATGAACTGCACCTCCAGGCCGCTGGCGTCCATGGCCCGGTTGATGGCCTTGCCCCCGCCGTGCACGACCACCGGGCGCATGCCCACGGCGTTCATGAAGACCACGTCGGTCAGGACGTTGGCCAGGGCCTCTTCGTCGTCCATGAACGAACCGCCCAGCTTGACCACCACGATGCGGTTGGCGAAACGCTGGATGTACTCCAGCGCGTCCACCAGCACCTTGGCTTTTGCGATCGCTTCTTCCACGGTCCCTTTCTCCCAGTAGGAAAATCGAAGATTACATTACGAAAGCGCAAGCCGAAAGCTGAAAGAAAAAATCCTCAACGGGTGCCATGCCCTTACGCGTCTTTTGCGGAAGGGCATGTGGCAACAGGCAGCAGGCGGCTCTACGGCACTCGTTCCAGCACGAAGCGGCGCGAGCGCGGGCCGGTGGCGGTGATGGTGACGGCCCAGTGCGGGCGGGGCAGGTCGGCGGCCCGTTCGGCCCATTCGATCAGCACCAGGCCGGATTGGAGCATCTCGCCCAGCCCAAGCGATTCCAACTCGGCCACCGCCTTGTCCAGCCGGTAGAGGTCGACGTGATAGATGGGAATCCGCCCGGCGTATTCCGCCACCAGCACGAAGGTGGGGCTGGAGACGGCGTGCTCGTCGGTGACGCCCAGCCCGAAGGCCAATCCGCGGACCAGCACCGTCTTGCCCGAGCCCAACTGGCCGTGCAGGGCGATGCAGTCGCCCACGCCGAACCGCTCGGCCAATTTCCTGCCCAAATCCAGCGTGCCCTTGACGCTGCGCGTTGTAAAGACTTCCGCCATCGGCCACAGGATAGCGCGGCGGCGTGGAACTGGCAACAGCCTGCCTTTCGTGCAAGCTTTTCGTGCCACCCCCAAGCGGAGCTTGGAGGTGATGCTTCACTTTCGTAACGGTCCTACGGGGTGTGCGTGAACCTTTGTCGCACGCGTTCCTCTATCAGAGAATCGCGCCATCGGCAGTTGAACTAAGACCCACTGGCGGATCACGCCACTGCCTTAGTTCCTTCGGCGGGCCTGTACCGGGGGTTTCGCGTCCCTCGACTTCGCTGGGGACGCTACACCCCCGGCTATCATCTTTTGGCCCTTCGGGCCTCACGCAGTCGTGAACGGCGGGTTGGCCGATACTGCTTGGATAAGAACCTTCGGCTCTGCCTGCCTTGGCTTTACGCCGCCGGCTGAAATCCTTCATCCGACCTGGCCTCAGACATCTCCGGACAAGCCACACCGATTGGAGAACCAAGTCCCGATAGGGACGGCAAGAATTTAGCCGGGGGCGAAGCAAGCAGCGGCAAAGCCGCTGCGCGGCGCAGCCCCCGGAAAGGGCCTCCCGTTAAAGAGGCAGTGGCGTGATCGGATGCGAGGAATTCTCTTACCTGCCGATAGCGGGATGCTCGAGCGAGTGTCTCAGGCGCCCCTAACGGGGCTTTTCACACAAGGCGATATTCTTCCCAGGGCTTCCGCCCTGGGCTAATAAAGACGCCCCTCCGCGGCTTCAGACAGTTGTTCTACGTCGTGTGTTCCCAGCCGCGGGGTTGGAGGATTTCTTCGCGCTCGCCCCGGATGATGGTCAGGCCCTCGCCAGCCAGCATCGTGCCGATGCGGGCGACTTTGACCGGCAGGGGCTGTTGGGCCAGCAGGCGCTGGGCCTGGTCTTCGGGCAGGGCAAAGAGCAGTTCGTAGTCCTCGCCGTCGTGCAGGGCCCAGGCCAGGGGGTCGGGCCCGCGCAGGGCGTCGTCGTGGATGGGGATGGCGGCGGCGTCGAGCCGGCCGGCCAGGCCGCTGGCCCGCGCCAGGTGGGCCAGGTCGGCGGCCAGGCCGTCGGTGATGTCGATCATGGCGTGCAGGTCGTATTCCTGGGCCAGGAGTTGCGCCTCGCGGACGCGCGGGACGAACGACAGGTCGCGCCCGCTGCGCCAGGCCCCGCCCAACTGCCCGGTGACGCACAGGGCGTCGCCGGCCTTTGCCCCGCCGCGCAGGATGGGGCCGGCCTGGCGGCACAGGCCAAGCATGGTGACGCTTATTTGGAGAGGCCCCTGGGCCTGAGTCCAGGCGGCCAGGTCGCCCCCGACCAGCGGGCAGCCGAACTGCTCGCCCATTTCGCAGAGGCCGAAGTATATCTCCTGGGCCTGCTCCAGGCGAAAGCCTGCCGGCAGGGCCAGGGTGGCGGTCATGGCCAGAGGCTCACCGGCCATGGCGGCGATGTCGGAGAGGTTGCGGGCGGCGGCCTTTCGCCCGCAGGCCCGCGGCCCGGCCTGGGCCAGGTGCAGGTGCACGCCGTCGAGCACCTGGTCGGTGGTGACCAGCAGTTTCTGCCCGCCCACGTTCAGCACGGCGCAGTCGTCGCCCGGCCCGACCGGAACGCGGGCGGGATCGGCCTTGTGGCGGGCGATGATCCAGTTGATCAGGTCGAATTCACGCATGATCGAAACCCGAAGGGCGCTTGCCCGTAACCACGGGGCGCAAGCCCGTGGGACAGGAACTTCTTACGCAAGCGTCTTGCGCCAGAACTTGAGTTGTTGGTCCAGTTGTCGCGGGCCGGCGGCGCCTTCGGGTTGGTAACGCTTGACCACGTTGGCGGGCGTCAGCCAGCCGGCGACGTCGGGGCCGATCTGGGCGGCGGCGGCCTGCAATTGCGCCAGCGGCAACTGGGAGAGCGACTTGCCCTGTTTTTCCGCCCGGGCGACCAGGCCGGCCACCAACTGGTGGGCCCGGCGGAAGGGCACGCCCTTGGAGACCAGGTACTCAGCCAGGCTGGTGGCGTCCAGGAAGCCCGCCTCCAGGGTGGCGGCGATTCGCCGCGGGCGGAAGCGCGCCGTCGACACCACGCCGGCGGCCACGGTCAGGGCCGAGCGCATGGCGGCGACGGCCGGCAGGCAGAATCGCTTGTCGTCCTGCAGGTCGCGGTTGTAGGCTAAAGGCAGGCCCTTGGTCAGCGTCAGCATGCCGGTAAGGGCGGCGATGGCCGCAGCGCTCTTGCCCCGGATCAGTTCCAACGTGTCGGCGTTTTTCTTCTGGGGCATCATCGAGCTGGAGGTGCAGAAGGCGTCGTCCAACTCCAGAAAGCCAAACTCGGTGGTGGCGTAGATGATCCAGTCCTCGGCCCAGCGCGACAGGTGCCCGCCGAGGGTCGCCAGGCAGAAGCACAGTTCGGTCAGGAAGTCGCGGTCGCTGGTGGCGTCGATGCTGTTGCGGGTGATGTCGGCGAAGCCCAGCTCGCGCGCGACAAACCGCCGGTCCAGCGGGATGGACGTGCCGGCCACCGCGCCGGAGCCCAGCGGGCAGAGGTTGACCCGCTTGCGGCAGTCGGCCAGACGCTCCGCGTCGCGCTGAAGCATCTCGACGTAGGCCAGCACCGCCTGGCCGGCCATGATCGGCTGGGCGCGCTGCAGGTGCGTATAGGCGGGCATGACAAACCGCCCCTGCTTGTCGGCCAGGATAACCAGGGCGAGTTGCAGGCTGCGGACGAGCTTGACCAATTGGTCCACCTGGTCGCGGGCCCAGAGGCGCAGGTCCAGTGCGACCTGGTCGTTGCGGCTGCGGCCGGTGTGGAGTTTTCGCCCCGCCTGGCCGATGCGGGCGATCAAGGCCGACTCCACCACCATGTGGATGTCCTCCAGCGAGACGTCCAGGGGCAGTTTGCCGGCGGCCAGGGCATCGCCCACGGATGCCAGGCCCTTGAGGATGGCCTTCAACTCGGCTGCCTTCAGCACGCCGATGCGGCGGAGCATCTTGGCGTGGGCCATGCTGCCGGCGATGTCGTAGGGGTAGAGGGCGGCATCGACGTCCAGCGACGCCAGCAGCGCGGCGGTGGCGGGGGCCGGGTCTGACGACAGACGATGCTGCCAGGGCTTGGATGAAACTTTGGGTTTGGTAGCCATGACGGGCATGGTAGCACAAGTCCGTCAAGGGGTGAATCGGCTGGTCGTCAATCCGGCGCCGCCGGAGGATGCGATCCTGGGGTGTGGCGGGCCGGCATCTCGGCCGGAATATCCGGGCGGGTTTTGCTCACCCTCCAGGCCGCCGGTCATTTAAGATGTCGCCGGCCGATGTGGAGAACATGATGTCAGTGCTGAGTGCCCCGCAACGGGTGTATCTGCGATCGCTGGCCCGCAACCTGCGCCCAGCCGCGCAGGTGGGCAAGGCGGGCTTGGAGCCGGGCGTCATCGCCCACGTGCGGGCTCTGCTGGAGCGGCAGGAGCTGGTCAAGCTGCGGCTGCTGTCGTCGGCCGGCGAGGACCGCCGCTTGGCCGCCCAGGAATTGGCCCAGGCCTGCAAGGCCGAGATGGTCGACCTGGTCGGGCGGTCGGTGGTGTTGTATCGACCCAACAGAAGCCTGCCCGCCCATCGGCGGGTGGAACTGCCTAGGGCATAAGATTGGCTTGCTCGGGGTACACCGGGGAAGCTAGATTATGCAGGAGGTCCAGACGAGGACATAGATGATCCGCTTTGCCTGCCCTCATTGCGGGAGTTGGGTGCGCGTCGCCGATTCGTTCGTCGGCAAGAACGGCCGCTGCCCGAGCTGCGACAAGGTCACACCCATCCCCGCGCCGCCTGAGCGCGGGCATGGCCCGATGGCCGCCCTGGCCGCCGCCCTGGACCGCCTTGGCCGGGGGCATGCCCGGCAGGAGGAGTCGGAAGCGGACCTGCCCGTGCCGCCTCCGCCCGCTTTCCAGGCCGACGACCTCGACGGCGAGATCGTGATGCAGTCCCCTCGCGACCCCTGCGGCCAGACCGACCGCATGGAGGCACTGACCGGGGATGAAATCCTCCCCCCGGCCCCGGCAAACCGGCAAGGGCCTCTCCC
>PMYM01000071.1 GCA_003171235.1 Phycisphaerales bacterium
GCAGAGCGCGGCTGCGCCGGTAATCTGCACGCCCTACGATTTTGGTCCCGCGTGCAGAGCGCGGCTGCGCCGCTAACCTGCACGCCCTACAAGAAGCGCGTCCACTTCCTGTGCCAGCACGGCAGGATCGATGGGCTTGTTCAAGAGTTTGGTGGCCGGCAGGAAGCCCTCGGAAGGCTCAAACCGCAAGGATTGCGGCAGCACCTTGTGCATTCCCGTCAGCAGGATCACCGGCAGTTCCGGCCGTTTCTGCCGCAGTTCCTGGGCCAGTTCGAAACCCGAGTCCATCCGCTCCATCATCACGTCCAGCACCACGGCGTCCACCGTCACTGTTTTCAGGAGTTGTCGCGCCTCCTCGGCGGAATTAGCCGACTGCACCTGGTGGCCGTACTGCCCGATGGCCAGGCGATACACCTCGATCAGGTCGACGTCGTCATCTACCAGCAGGATGGTTTTCATAGTTGCCTTTCGGGGCGGCCGCCATGCCACCCGGACTGATCATTCTCCGCACTTCGCACTTTCTCAACGCATGCCCTTCCGCACAAAACGCGTAAGGGCATGGCACCCAGGAGAACATGGCGGCAGACAGCGGGCGCCATGGCACCCGGACTGATCATTCTCCGCACTTTCGCACTTCGCACTTCTCTTACTGCACCTTCTCGTACGGCCACATTATCAGCCCGCCGTCCAGCACGCGCACGTTCTCGAAACCGGCTGCCTTGAGGATCAGGTAGGCCTCGTAGCCGCGCAGCGACAGTTCGCAGAAGGTGACGATGGGCTTGTGCCGGGGCAGCTCCCCCAGCCGGCTGCGCAGCGACCCCAGCGGCGCCAGGGTTGAACCGGGCAGGCGGACCTCCTCGTATTCGATGGGGCTGCGGACGTCCAGGAAGATGAAGTCCTCCTTGGCCTGCAGCTTCTTGTAGATTTCGGCGGCGGAGATGCCGACCATTCGCCCGTCGAGCTTGTTTCGGCCGACGTTGGCGGCGGTGATCAGGTTGTCCATGGCGTCGGAGTAGGGCGGGGCGTAGCACAGGTCGGCGTTGGCGAGTTGATCGACGGTCATGCCGGCGGTGATGGCCATGGCGGCCACGTCGATGCGCTTGTCGCCGGCGCCGGCCCCGACGGCCTGGGCCCCCAGCAGCCTGCGCGTCTGGGCGTCGATGACCAGTTTGAGCATCAGCAGCCTGGAGGCGGGCATATACGCCGCCCGGTCGGGGGCCGCCGACAGGGCGGTGACCACGTTGTAGCCCATGCCGCGGGCGCTGGCCTCGGTCAGGCCGGTGCGGGCCACGCAGTAATCGAAGACCTTGCAGACGGTGCTGGCCAGCACGCCGGGAAAGCGGTCGTCGCCGCCGCAGATGTTGACCGCCGCCACCCGCCCCTGCTTGTTGGCGGTCGAGCCCAAAGGCACGTAGCAGGGCCTGCCGGTCAAGAGGTCCAGGCACTCCACGCAATCGCCGGCGGCGTAGATGTCCGGGTCGCTGGTCCGCAGGTGGTCGTCCACCTTGACGGCGCCGGTGGGTCCCAGTTCCAGAGCGGCCTGGCGGGCCAGCGTCACGTTGGGGCGCACGCCGATGCCCATGATGACCAGGTCGGCCGGCAGGTCGCCGTGATCGGTCTGTACGACCTGCACCCGGCCCTCGCCCTTGAAGGCCAGCACGCGCGTGCCCGTCAGCACCTTGACCCCGCGCGACTCCAGGTGCAGTTCCACCAGGCGGGCCATTTCCGCGTCCAGCATGTGCAGCGTCTGGGGCAGCATTTCGACGATGCTCACCCGGCAGCCGGCGTTGGCCAGGGCCTCGGTCATTTCCATGCCGATCAGGCCCCCGCCGACGATGACCACGTCCCGGGCCTTGCCCGCCTGCAGGGCCGAGCGGATGCCCTCGGCGTCGCTCACCCCGTGCAGGGTGAAGATGTTGCCCAGGTTGTCGCCGGGGATGGTGGGTTTGACCGGCGAGGCCCCCGTCGCCAGCACCAGCTTGTCGTAGTCCAGCCAGTTTTCCTGGCCGTCGCCCGAGCGGCGGATGCGCACCCGCTTGTGCGGGCGGTCGATCTCCAGGGCCTCGGTGCGATTGAGGATGCGGACGTTCTTGACGTTATGGAAGAACACCGCGTCGCGCAGCGCCCCCGCCGGGGTGCTCATCAGCTCGGCCTGGTTGCGCACCACGCCCGAGATGTAGTAAGGCAGGCCGCAGCCGGCATAGGAGAGGAACTCGTTCTTCTCCACCACGGTCACGTCGGCCTGGGGCAGCAGGCGGATGATCTTGGCCGCCACCTTGGGCCCGGCGGCCACACCCCCGATGATCACCACCTTGAAGGCGTTGCTGCGGCGCTGCTGGGCCTCCAGGGCCAGGCCTTCGGCCATGGGCAGGGACAGCAGGATTTCCGCCCCGCCCAGGGAAGACTCGCCCGCCTGCACCGTGCCCCCGGCCGATTCCACCATCGCCTTGACGAAGGACAGCCCCAGCCCGATGCCCGTCCGCCGGGAATCCCGCGCCGAGGGCGTGCGGAAGAACATCTCGAAGACCTTCTCCCGCAGTTCCTTGGGAATGCCCACGCCCGAGTCGGCCACCGACAGGCCCACGCGTTTGGCCTGGGCGTCGGGGCGGAGGGTCAGGCAGATGCGGCCGTGGTCGGGGGTGTACTTGAGGGCGTTGTCGGTGAGGGCATCGACCACCTCGGCCATGGCCGCCTCGGCCCCGACGACGTAGGCCGGGCCCAGCCCCGTCTCCACCGTCAACTGCACGTCCTGCCGCAGGGCCCGCTCCTGGTATCGCGCCTGCACGCCGCGCACCACCGCCGACAGCTCGCACACCCCGGTGGGCCCCTCCTGCCCGCTCATGGCCGAAACGATCGCCAGCATCCGCCGCACCGTGGCCAGGCCCTCGTCGCAGCGCTGGTTGGCGCGCGAAACCAGGTCCTTCTGCCGGGTGGTCAGCGGGCCGGCAATTTCACCCGACAGCGCCCGCAGCATGGTGCCGATGGCGGCAATGGGCGACTGCAACTGATGGGCGATCAGCGATGCGAACCGCAGAACATCGTCTTGTTCAGGAGCCTTGGCCATTTGTTCCGATTTCGAATTTTAAACTGAACAAACCAACGCATTCCCCAGGCTCGTTCTTCAATTCCCAGATTTGAAATTCCCAAATTTGAAATCTTCCAGGTTCTCTTATACCAGATGGCCCCTGGCCGGTAAACCCGCCGCCGGGCCGGGTGCCATGCCCTTACGCGTTTCTTGCGGAAGGGCATGCTAACAAACTTCCAGCACGGATAGTCCTTCATGGCCGCCGCAAAAGACGCGGCTGCCATGCCACCCGAAATTCCTATTACTCAAGGGCCCGTTCGGCCATGAGCAGGTCGTCGAAGGTCTCGCGCCGTCGGATGAGCCGCCACTGCGAGCCGTCCACCAGCACCTCGGCCGAACGCGGCCGCGAGTTGTACTGGCTGGACATGGCAAAGCCGTACGCCCCGGCCGTGTACACCGCCAGCAGGTCGCCCCGGGCCACCGGCGGCAGCATCCGGTCCTTGGCCAGGAAATCGGCCGATTCGCACACCCCGCCCACCACGTCCACCTTGCGGCAGTCGGGCAGGCTGAAGCCCGCCACGCGCTGGGGCGGCATCTCCGACCGCGTCGGCCAGATGAAGTGGTAGCCCTCGTACAGGGCCGGGCGGATCAGGTCGGTCATGGCGGCGTCGACGATGACGAACTGCTTGTCGCCCGATTCCTTGATGTACAGCACCCGCGCCAGCAGTATGCCGGCGTTGGCCGATATCTGCCGCCCGGGCTCCAGGATGATCTTCAGCCCGCTGTTGCGCAGCAGGGGCACGATGCGGGCGGCGTAGTCCATGGCCGAGGGCGAACTCGCCAGGCCGTAGTCGGCCCCGAAGCCCCCGCCGATGTCCAGGGCGTTGACGGTGAAGCCCCCCCGCCGCAGCCGCTCGATCAACTCCAGCGCCTTGGTGATGGCCTCCACGTACGGCTGGGCGGAGAACACGGGCGAGCCTATGTGCAGGTGGATGGCGTCCAGCCGGGCGTGCTCGTCGCCGCCGAAGCGCTGGAAGAACTTCTCGGCCCGCTCCAGGTCCACGCCGAACTTGCTCTCCCTCTTGCCGGTGGTGGTGTAGCGGTGGGTTTTGGGATCGACGTCGGGGTTCACGCGCAGGGCGACCCGGGCGGGCAAACCCGCCCGCCCGGCCAGGCGGGACAGCTCCTCGAATTCCGCCTCGGACTCGACGTTGAAGTACCCTATTCCCGCCTCCAGGGCGGCGGTTATCTCTTGGTCGGTCTTGCCCACGCCGGCGTAGACCACCTTGGCCATTTCCGCCCCGGCCTCGTGGGCGCGGAAAAGCTCCCCGCCGCTGACGACGTCGAAGCCCGCCCCCTCCTGGGCCAGCAGGCGCAGGACATGGATGTTCGAGAGCGACTTTATGGCAAAGCAGATGGCGGGCTTCAGCTCGGCGAAGGCCGCGGCGATGGCCCGGTAGTGGTGCCGCAGCGTCTGGGCGGAGTACACGTACAGCGGCGTGCCCGCCGCGCCGGCGATCTCCTCGACCGAGACGCCTTCGCAATGCAACTGCCCGTTGCGATACAGGAAATAGTCCATACCCCAATATTAAACTCGCTACTGCCGGAACACAAATGCCCAGTGTTGATCGGTGAATCAGTGAATCGGTTAATCGGTAGATAAGCCACTGATTAACTGATCAACCGATTAACCGATCAACCTCTGGTGCGTGCGGCTTAAACCTTTTGGGCGTCTGTCAGAGCTTGCCTCGCCCGAATTTGGATGTACTCCGCCGGCCTGGCCAGGGCATCTTGCAGGGTCACGTCCGGCCCAACCAGCGGATAGACCGCCCGGAAAAGCTCTCGCGGCGCGGCAGGGGAGCACTGGCCGCAGATGCAGACGGCCGGTACGCCCAGTCGCCTGCCCAGCTTTGCGACGCCCGCGGCGGTTTTACCGGCGGAGGACTGCTCATCCAGCCGGCCCTCGCCGGTGATGACCAGGTCCGCCCCGGCCAGCCGACGCGCCAATCCAACCGCCTCGGCCACGATCTGAACCCCCCGCTCTAGGCGCGCCTGGGCGAAGGCCACCAGCCCCGCCCCCAGTCCGCCGGCCGCTCCGGCTCCGCTCAGATTCTCCACCTCCAGGCCCAGGTCCCTGCGGATCACCGCCGCCAGGTTGGCCAGGCCGGCGTCGAGTTGGGCCACCATCTCCGGCGTGGCCCCCTTCTGCGGGCCAAACACCGCCGCCGCCCCCTTCGGCCCGGTCAGCAGATTTGTCACGTCGCAGGCCACGCGGATGGGCACCCGCCCGATCCGCTCGTCCCGGCCCTGCACGTCAATCCCTCCGATCCGGTCTAGCTGTCCACCGCCGGCGCCGCAGGGTATTACCTTCGATTGGGCGTCCAGAAAGACCACGCCCAATGCCTGGGCGCAGCCCACCCCGCCGTCGTTGGTGGCTGAACCGCCGATGCCCAGGATGATTTCCTCTGCCCCCGCGTCCAGGGCCGCCAGTATCAACTGCCCCACGCCAAACGTCGTGGTAAGCAGCGGATTGCGATGGGCCGGCGCCAGCAGCTCCAGCCCCGCCGCCTGGGCCATCTCGATGATGGCAATCTTGCGGTCCGAACGCTCGATCAATCCAAACTTTGCCTGCCTGGGCCTGCTCAAGGCGTCCACCACCGGCACGGAGAGCAGTCTCCCGCCCATGGCCGCCACCATGGCCGCCACCGTACCCTGCCCGCCGTCGGCCATCGGGCAGAGGTCGATCTCCAGGTCGCTTCTCGCCTGGCGCAGACCCGCCGCGATGGCCTGGGCCACCTGTGCGGCAGAGAGCGTTTCCTTGAACGAGTCGGGGGCGACGACAATCTTCATGGCCACTTCCAAAGCGAGAAAGAACAGAACGACACAGAGACACTGAGACACAGAGAGGAAGCAAGAGAGATTAGTTGGGCTTCTCTTCCCTTTCATTCTTCCTTGTTCTTTGAAAATATCTTGTTTCTTCTCTCTTATCTCTTCTCTCTTCTATCTTCTCTGTGCCTCTGTATCTCTGTGTCGAATTCCCTCTTCTATCTCTCGATCTCGGTACACAGAACGGGCCCGCCGGATCGCCGACAGGCCCGTCCCAACCTTGCTGAATGCTGTTACGCTCTTACAGGGCGCCCATGCGCTCGACCAGGTCGGCTGACCGGTTGGAGTAGCCCCATTCGTTGTCGTACCACATGGTGACCTTGACCATGTCGCCGTCGACGACCAGGGTGTTGTTCGAATCGAAGATCGAACTGGCCGGGTCGTGCACGACGTCGCTGGAGACGATCGGGTCGGTCACGTACTCGATGATGCCCTTCATCTTGCCTTCGGCGGCCTTGCGGACGATGTCGTTTATCTCTTCTACGGTGGTCTTGCGGCCGGCCAGGAAGTTCAGGTCGGTGATGGAGCCGGTGGGAACGGGCACGCGGAGGGAAAAGCCGTGCAGCTTGCCCTTCAGTTCGGGCACCACTTCGCCCAGGGCCTTAGCGGCGCCGGTGGTCGAGGGCACGGTGTTGATGGCGGCGGCGCGGCCGCGGCGCTTGTCCTTGCCGGGGATGTCCAGGATGGCCTGGTCGTTGGTGTAGGCGTGCACGGTGGTCATCAGGCCCTTGACGATGCCCACGCTGTCGTTGAGCACCTTGGCTACGGGGGCCAGGCTATTGGTCGTGCAGGAGGCGTTCGACACAGTCTTAACGCTGGGAACGAGCAGATTGTCGTTCACGCCCAGGACGATGGTGGCGTCGGGCTTGTCCTTGGCCGGGGCTGTCAGCAGCACGCGCTTGGCTCCGGCGGTCAGGTGGCTGTCGTAGCCGGGCTTGCCGTCGGCGGCCTTGGAGGTAAAGCGCCCGGTGGACTCGATGGCCACGTCCACGCCCAGCTTGGCCCATGGCAGTTTGGAGGGGTCTTTCTCGGCCAGGATCGGAATCTCCCTGCCGTCAACGATGATGGCCCCGGGCTTGGACGAAACGCTGTAGCCGAAACGCCCCTGCGTGGAGTCGTACTTGAGCATGTAGGCCAGCATGTCGGCGTCGAACAGGTCGTTAACGGCCACAACTTCGATCTTGCCGGCCCGCTCGGCCATGACGCGGAAAACCAGACGGCCGATGCGGCCGAATCCATTAATCGCCACTCTCACTGCCATCGATAGCTCCTTAGCTGACCCGGCCTTGCCAGGAATCTTAGGGTTGTCAAAAATCGAGTTCCAAAGCCTATCCGCCCCGCCCGATATCTGTCAAGAATCAATTGCTGCGTTTCGATTCGCCCCAGCGTGCGGCGACTGTCGCGGGAAATAGCTTTTAGTCTTGCCGAAAAACCAAATCGCTATAGAATAGCAGCGCCCTCCAGCCGCGACAGTCCGGCTGGGGGCCATTGATAAACCCCGTTATTACCCAGGTTGTCGCGGCGCCCTGCCTCTCGAGCGAGACGGGCGTCGGCGACCAATGCGTTCAGGGTAACCACAGAAAAAGGAGACCGCCATGAAACGCCGCCCATCTCGCCGCTGGACTCCCGTAGCGCCGACACTGCAAGGCCTGGAGAACCGGCTCCTGTTGACCAGTGCGCCGGACCTGGCACTGAGCCTCGGGGATGCGACTTTCGCCTATGACCCCGTCGTTCCGGGCGACAAGGGAACCGTAACCGTTTTCCTGGAGAACGTGGGCAACCTGGCGGCCACCGGGTCTATCAACATTGAAGTCAGGGGCTCCACGGATACCATCTTCGACTCCAGCGATCTGCTTTTGGGCAGCAAACTGGGACTCAGGGGCTCGCTGGCCCCGGGCGAGGACCAGAATATAACCATCAAGCTCGTCGTGCCGGCCACGGCCACGCCCGGCAATTACTACATGGTCGTGCAGGTCACCTCCACGCTCAGCGTGGCCGACCCTAACGCCGCCAATGACGTGGCCGCCTCCCCCGATTCCGGCCAGATCATCTGGGCCTTCGGCAACGTGGGCACGCGCACGAACGTGAAACTCAAGGTCAACGACGGCACCGGGCTGGTGAGCTTTGCCTTGAGCGGGCCGGGCACGGGCGTCGTTGTCCCCCCCAGCGGGGCGGGCATCAATTTCGACAGCGTCGATTTGACCGGCACCCAGTACGCCAGCAAGCTGAAGATCTCCACCACCGGCAAGAACCTGACCAAGATCGGCGACATTACCGTATCGGACAGCGCCGGCGGCGGCACCGGATCGATCAAGAGCATCGATGCCAAGAACGTGGACCTGGAAAGCTTCGTGCTGGTTTCCGGCCTGATTAGCAAACTGACGCTGCACGATATTTCCTCAGTTATTCACAATATCTGGCTCAACAACGCCGCGGTGGCCGTGCCTGAAGGAGTTTCCGTCAGTATCACCGCCAACGCCATCCTCGGCTGCACTATCGACACCGGCGGCATTCCCATCAAGTCCTTCAAGCTTGCCCAGGCCGACGGCGTGTCCGTCACGACTCCCTGGATCGGCAGCCTGACGGTCAAGAGCAAGATCCTGGGCGAGGGCAATTTCACCAACGGCACCCTGACCCTCAACGGCCCCAACGGCAACAACGGCGTGGCCCTGGCCAAGCTGCAGGTATTCAACGCCCTGGATGGCACCGTCATCAACGCCACCTCCGACGTCAAGTCCGTCTCCGCCTACAAATGGCTGGGCGGCAGCCTTACCTCCGACGACCTGGGCAAGGTCACGATCAAGGGAGACATGGACGCCGACATCACCACCGACGGTTTCACCTCGGCCAAGATCAGCGGCGACTGCGGCGGCACCTGGAACGCCATGTGGTTGGGGAAGTTACAGGTCGACGGCGACCTGTTAGATTTGACGCTCGGGATGCTCTCTCTGGACAAACTGACGGTCAAGGGCTGGATGGACTCCAGCAAGGTGCTGGCCGACAACGGGATTGGCATGGTGACGCTTGGCGGGATGCGGGATTCCAATCTCTTTGCCGGCGTCGACAGCGTGGGCCTGCCGGCCGCCTCAACTGACTTCGACACGGCCAACCTCGGCACCATCGAGACGGTGCTGGTCAAGGGGCTCAAGGACGGCAACGGCCAGTGGATTGACAGCTTCATCAACTCCAACATCGCCGCCTGGACTCTGGGCAAGGTCACCCTGGCCAACATGCAGCCGGACAACAGCGGAACGTTATTTGGCATCACTACACATGAACTAGACAAGTACCTGCTGATGCATGATGGCTCGATGGACACCAACGGCGACTGGATCGGATCGTCCGATCCGTTGGAGGCGATCGTGGTCCACGGGACGGGCGACTACAGGGTAACGATCGTCGGCGGCCCCTGATAGGTTGGTTGCAGGGCAACTGACGCAGGCCCCTCTCCCCCATAGGCAAGGGGGAGGGGTGGTCCAAGCCGGGCGAGTGTGAAGGCCGCTCTTGAGTTTGCCCAGGTTTTGCGGAATACTTTCGGCCATGAGAAAAGTCATTCTCCTGCTGGCGACGGGACTGGCGGCGATTTGCAGTTGTTCAGGCAAAGGCCCGGCCAGCCACCCTGCCGCGTCGCGCCGCGCCCCGGCGACCGCGGCCAGCACCGCCCCGGCCGAGGCGATACGCATGACCCCTGCCCAGGCCGGCGCCCAGGTCCAGTCGGCACTCGCCGGACCCAACAGCCACGCCGTCACCTGGGACCAGGCCGGGCCGATACCCCTGACGGCCCCGCGGAAGATCGAACTGGCCCGGCTGATCGCCGCCGCCTGGCCCAATGTCGCCGTCGCCGGCCCCACCACCGCCGCCACTACCGAGGAGTCCGCCCCCTGGCCGGCGCCGCGGGCCGTCGTCAACGTTTATCCGCCGGCGCCGCCCCGCCCCGACGGCGCGGTTTATGAACCGGCCTGGGCGCCCACGGTGCAGATCCTGGTGCTGGCCGGGCAGGACGCTGGGGCGAGCACCGTAGTGTTCCGTTTTCTCGAGGGCGACGAGTTCGAAATCTCCAGCCCAGCCGGAGCGGACCTGGCCGTCTATCTTGGCCAATTGGCCGGTTTCCGCCCGGCTACGCAACCGGCGAGCGATTGATTCATGCCGGGGCGGGGACATAACCGGACATGGCGTTGCCCGGCACGCACTGGGTAAACGAGTGCTGCTGCTACCGGCCGGCCCGGAAGTTGAGCGTCTTATCATGCTGACGGGTGCGCTACATCTTGTGCGTTCAATGGGCAACCTGCTGTTGCCTCAGACCTGCACCGGCTGCGGGTCAAACTGCCCCACGGTTGACGGCTTCTGCGCCGACTGCGGAGCGGAACTGCTTGCCCTGACGGCGATGGATTATTGCATTCGCTGCGGCGAGAGCTTGCCGGCCGGCCAGGTCGCCCCCGGCCGGACTGATTCGGACACGCAAGCGAGCAAATCTCACGGCGAACCTGCCCAGGCGGGTTTGGGGCAGGACCAGGGGTCCGGGGGAGGCAAGGAATCTCGCCGCGGTCAGCCGCCTGGGACCGAGCGTTTCGGCGGCCCCGATGGCTGCCCCGCCTGTCCGGAGGTCATGCCGCATTTCAAACAATTGGTGCGGCTGGGGCCTTACGCCCGCCCGCTGCGCCAGGCCATTGGGCGGCTGAAGTATCACGGCGGGCCGGCGTCGCTGCGGCAGTTGGGCGTAATGCTGGCCCTGGCGGTGCGCTCGCGCCTGCCGGCGCTGCCCGACCTGGTCTTGCCGGTGCCGATGCACTGGGCCAGGCGGCTTTCCCGCGGGCGCAACCACGCCGCCGATCTGGCCCAGGCCGTGGCGCGCCGACTGGGCCTGCCCATCGGCGACGAACTGCTGCGGGTGCGAAACACCCCGCCGCAGGTGCACCTGCCGGCCAGCCGGCGGCGGGAGAATCTGCGCGGTGCCTTCAAGGTCGTCCGCCGCGACACCCTCCGCTCCTGCCACGTCCTGCTGATCGACGACGTGGTCACCACCGGCTCAACCGCCAACGAAGCCGCCGGGACGCTGCTGCAGGCCGGCGCCGCCGCCGTCACCCTGGCCGTGCTGGCCAAGACGCCCGCCCCGGCGGCCTATTCAGCCCAACTGCATCACGGGCGCGTTTAACAAGAGGATTGCCAAGGCCTCTCATGGCCTCACAAACGGCGAGGCAGGCCAGGCCGCTCATCGGAGCCCAGCCGCCTTTTTGTTTCCTGTTCCGAATTGGCCCCCGGGTAGTGTAAATTCTTGTGATGGCCCAGGCTCAGACAATCCAGGCTAAGAACCCAAAGAAGAAGCCGGCAGCGCCGGCCGGGGCGCCCTTGGACGGCAGCGCATTGGGCGTTGATCGGGCCCGGCGGCGGTGGCAAGACGCGGCGGCCGTCGCCCTGATCCTGCTGGCGGCGGTCTTCGGCTGCAACCAGATCTGGGACAGCGACTGCTTCTGGCACCTCCGTAGCGGGCAGTGGATGCTGCAAAACCACGCCGTGCTAGGCCACGACCCCTTCAGTGTGGAGGGCGACGGGCCGGGCCGGTGGGTCAACGTCCACTGGCTTTTCCAGGTGGTGGCGGCCTGTTTCCATGCCGCGGCGGGCTACCCGGGGCTGGTGGTGTTGAAGATGCTGGGCTTCGCCGCCGCCATAGCCGTGCCGGCCTTGTGGCTGCGAAGGCGGATCAGCCCGGCCTGGCTGCTGCTGACGGGGATATGGATCATCCTGTGCATCGAAAACCGCGTCCGCATCCGGCCGGAGCTGTTCACCTTCATCCTGCTGGCCCTGACGCTGGTGCTGGTCGAATCGGTCCGCCAGGGGGCCTCGCCCCGGCGGCTGTGGTGGCTTGTGCCCATTAACGCCTTGTGGGTCAACATGCACGGGCTGTTCTTCATCGGGCCGATGACGGCCGTGCTGGCCCTGGCGGGGGCTTTTCTGGACAAACGGCTCAAGCGTCAGACCGGCGGCAACCTGGTCAAATGGGGCGCCCTCCTGCCGATCCTGGTCTCGCTGGCGGCGTGCTTCATCACCCCCTGGCCGACCGAGGCCCCCTTCCAACCATTGATTCTAAAGAGCCGCGTCAGCGGCGAGACCCTGCAATACGTCTACGGCGTGAGCGAACTGTATCCCACTTACAAGACCGACAGCCTGCGCCAGATCATCTACAGCCTGCCGATGCTGCTGGCGGCGCTGCTGGCCCTGAAGTTGCTGGCCGTCTTCCGCGAGCGATGGCGCACGTTGCCCTCCGGCCACGTGCTGTGGTATCTGGCCTTTATCGCCATGGCGGCCATGTCGGTGAGAAACATCGCCCTGTTCGTCCTGCCGGCGGGGTTCATGCTGGCGGTGCACGGGGGGGACTGGCTGCGGCGGGCGGGCGAGCTTTGGCCGAAGGCCCGCCGGCTGATGGTCCCAGCCACCTGCGTGCTCTTGGCGGGCGCGGCGGCGCTGGGGGGCCTGGCAGCGACCGAGGCCTACTACCACTGGCTGCACCGGCGCGAAATACGCTTCGGGCTGGGGCTTTCTTACGGCGTCCAGCCGGTGGAACTGGCCAAGTACCTCGGCTCGCTGGATGTCGAAGGCGACATTCTGCCTTTGGATTTCGGCGAGGGCGGGACGTACATCTGCTACAGTTGGCCGCGGCACAAGGTATGGATGGACGGCCGGCTGGAGGTGCATAGCCTTCAGCGATTCGATCAGTTGTATGAAATCCGCACCAAGATGCGGCGCGAGGACCAGGCCGGGGACCCGGCCATCACCCCCCTGCCCCCTTCGGTGCGGTTCATCACCGTGCGGTCGAGCGACAGCGTCCGCCTGCAGGCGCTGGCCAAGTGCCCGCGCTTTCAACTGCTGTACGTGGACCCCGCCAGCGTGTGCTTTGCCCGCATTCCCCAGCCGGGCGAACAGGTCACCTGGTCGGCCAAGGACAAATTGCCCGCGGGCAATTTGGACGAGCTGGAAGGCAGTTTCCCCGGCGGCGTCATCAAGCCTCTGCTCGGCCAGTACCAACCGCAAACCTGGCTCCGCCAGAACGCCACCGAGTGGCATTACATCTACGGCAACATGTTCTCCTGCCTGGGCCTGGACCGGCTGGCCGTCCGCTACCTGACCGCCGCCATGCAACTGGAAGATTGGGTCAACCCGCTGGACGTCCGAGGCCAGCTCGCCCAGAGTTACCAGCGCATCTGCGAAAGCCAGCAACTGCAGCTTGACCTGGACCTGCCCATCGACCCTTACCTCTCGCGCGCCCTGGCCCTGTACAACGACATGCACCTGGCGGACCTGGACAGCGAGCAGGCCCAGGCCTACGCCCTGGTGCAGATCCGTTCGTATATCCTGGGCGGGCAGATTGACGCCGGCGACAAGGCCATGACCGATTACTTGGACCGCCTGCCCATCCCCTCGCGCTGGACCCCGCCCAGCACGGCTGAGGATATCCGCAACCAATTGCAGGTGGCCCACCGCCGGGCGATCCAGTCGCTGGAGGCACTGCGCCGCCAACTCGACGACTTCCGCGGCCTGGACCCTGCCATGAAGGCCCACCTGCTGCTGGGCAAGAACTTGGGGTTGATTGACCAGGCCATAAGCGTGCTGTCGGAGGGGCAGGTTTCCATGACCGGCAAGATGCTCCTGGGCGATCTGTACCTGCGGAAGGGCCAGGTGGCCCTGGCGCGGAAGGCCTATGCCGCGGCCAACCCGCCCGCCCAGGACTTCCGCACGCGCTCGGGCCTGTGCGACTGGGCGGAGGGCGACTTCGCCTCGGCCGTGAAGAACCTCAATGAGGCCGCCAAGGCCGAGGGCGACTCGCCCCTGCCGACCCTGTACCTGGGCCTGCTGCAGGAGCAGTTGGGCGACAACCCCGCGGCGGCCACGGCCCTGAACGCCTACAACTGCGCCGATCCCGGGCGGCTCTCCTCCAACCTGGTGGGGCTGCTGAGGCAAATGGCCGCTCGGCAGAAGATGGCCGGCCAGGACGTCCGCCTGAACCTGCCCTCCTCGATGCTCCAGGAGCGTTGATAGATTGAAGCTTTCACCAGCAGCCATCTCCACAGACCGCTAGCGGGCGGGGCAGGCTTTTGTATAATTCGGGCATGCTATCCAGAATATCGATCTTCACTATGGTGCTGGCGGCGGCGTGGATGGCCTGGGGGCAGGAGGTCTCCACCGCGCCCGGCCAGGTTGCCCTGGACAAGGAATACACCGACACCTCCAACGGCTTTACGCTCTGTCCTCCGGCCAACGCCCAGAGAGTCCGCGAAAGCTCCAACCGCCGGCTGGTCGCCTGGAACTGCCTGGACGAAAAGAGCGGGGCCATCTGCTGGAGCCTCAACGTGCTGCGGATGGTGCACCAGCCCAGCACTCAGCCCGTGCGCGAGTACGCCAAGGAGGTGGCGGCCGAACTGGACAAGACCGGGGTCATCAAGTCGCCCGAAATAAGCATCAACACCGTCGCCGAGCGCCCGGCTATGCATTTTCGCGGCTCCAGCGAATTGAACCTGCGAACCTGGAAGCGCCAGGCGTGGATCGAGCTGTCGCCGCGCGAGCACCTGGTGGTTTCCGTCTCCGGCTCGCCGGTTTACCAGGCCGACATGGAAGCGGTGATGAACGCGGTGCTGCCGACGCTGAAGCTGTTCGATCCGGCCAAGGCCCTGGCCGATCGGCTGGAACTGCTGGACAAGGGTTCGGCCGTGCTTTCCAAACTGGACGAGAAGACACTGCGCTCGGTCATCAGCCCGGAGACCTATTACCTCTCGCTGGAGGTGGACGGCAAGCCCGCCGGCTGCATCCGCATCAGCGAGACCATCGCCAACCGGCTCAACGCCCGCGGCCTGGAAGTCCTCCGCCTGGGCGTGTTCAAGAGCGGACAGAAGCTGCGGCTGACGCGGGACGAGCTTTTTGCCACACCCGACCAGTCGCTGGAGCACTGCCGCTACGTCGTCCAGGACAGCGACGGCCCCCGCACCACCAATAACGTGCAGGAAGTCATGAAGCAGGAGGAGCTCTTCGTGAGCCAGCAGGTCGCACCGGCCGGGCGGGCTAACACCCGCCCCGCCCCGCGCCAGCGGGAACTGCCCGGCGACCTGCGGGTCAGCAAGACCGGCGAGAAGCGCCAGGTGTATCTGCCGGCCGCCCTGGACGTGTTGCTGCCCCGCCTGCTGGGCCGCACGGCCGGCGCCGGCTACGGCTTCGCCACCTACAATGTCGCCGCCAATGATTTCGACCTGCGCGCGGTCAAGGTGCTCGGCCAGGAGAACATCAGCGTGGGCGGAAAGAAGGTTCAGGCCGTCCATCTGCAGGACCAGCCCGCCCTGGACGCCCCGCTGATCGACATGTGGGTGGACGCCGAGGGCAGGCTCCTGCGGCTGCAGACGCCGGAGAAGGCGGTTCTCGAGCGGTCCACGCGGGAGAAAATGATGATGCTGTACGGCAGCGAGCTTTCCGAACTGGACAAGATGGAGGCCCGGTGAACTGCGTGCAACATGCACGCAGTTAGAGCAGGAGAGCAGGAGAAAGTAGAGAGTTGAAAAGACGGATTGGCCTGGTTCCAAGTGAGAAACCGCTCTCCTGCGGTCTACTTTCTCCTCTCTACTTTCTGAACAGGGTTTTATACCTGGCTGAAAGCAAGTCAGTGCGGCGCACAGACGGAGCAGACATGGCTGATGTTTATGACGTGATCATCGTGGGCGCCGGCCCGGCCGGTTACTCCGCCGCCCTCTACACCACTCGCGACCGCTACCGCACGGTCATGCTGGAGAAGGAAGGGCTGGGCGGCGGGCAGATCATGCTGACCGAGCGGGTGGAGAATTATCCGGGCATCCCGCTGGTCGGCGGGCCGGAGCTCATCGCCGCCATGCACCGGCAGGTGGAGCGTTTTGGCTGCGCTTTCCGCACCTCCGCCCAGGCGACGCACCTGCGCCGGCTGGAGGACGGGCTGCTGGAAGTGGGCCTCAACGGCCCAGAAGAGACCCTCCAGGGCAGGTGCGTCATCCTCTGCCCGGGCAGCGCCTACCGGCAACTGGGCGTGCCGGGCGAGGCCCAGATGCGCCAGGCCACCCGCGTATCCTACTGCGCCACCTGCGACGGCGCCTTTTACAAGGGCAAGCACGTCCTGACGGTGGGCGGCGGCAACACGGCCGTGGAGGACACCATTTACCTGGCTGAACGTTTCGCCAGCAAGATCACCATGATCCACCGCCGGGAAGAGTTCCGCGCCCAGAAGATACTGGTCGAGGAACTGGAGGAAAAGGCCCGCCAGCACGCCATCGAGATCAAGCGCTCGTACGTGCTGGAGGCCATCGTGCCCAACCCCGCCGGGGACGAAATAGACCATGTGCAGATCCGCAACCTCAAAACCGGCAAGCCCGAAACGCTGGGGGTGGACGGCGTCTTCATCTTCGCCGGCATGGTGCCGAACACCCGCTGGCTCGCCAGCAGCCTGGAATTGACCCCTGAAGGCTACATCCGCTGCAACTGCATGACCCTCCAGACCTCCATGCCGGGCGTCTTCGTGGCGGGCGACTGCCGCCAGGGCGCCACCATGCAACTGGTGACGGCCTGCGCCGACGGGGTGACCGCGGCCTTGATGATGAAGCGGTATTTCCACGATCCCAAGAGTTGGGGCTTGGCCCAGGCCGAAAACCTTGGCGGCAGCGGCTGGTAAGTGCTTTATTGTGTCGCGGGCATCTTGCCCGCGCGTTGCGAGGCGAGCTCGGCCCGGTAACAAACGTTCCGTAATCTGGATGATTGCGGAACCAGCGGGCGAGAGGCCCGCGACACTGCCAGTCCACACCGCTCCGTGGCGTCAGTTCTGGTGGGAGAACTTCTTCAGCCGTGCCGGCGAGGCCGGCGCCACTGCCACCAGTTGACGGCAGCAGGAGCAGCGAACCCGCTGGCCCTCCAGGCTGCGCGGCACGCTCAGGACCGTCTGGCAGTCACGGTTGGTGCAGAGAACTCGTATAGTTGAACTCATTGAATGTTCTCTCCCTTTTCGACGCAGTGTATTTCGGCCGGGAATGGCCGGTGCATTAGCGACCCCGCCCCGGGAAGGCGGTTTTTCGCCCAAACGGGTGGGGTTGTAACGTCTGAGCGGGTCTAAAGCTTTGCGCCGGGCTCGGTGGAGAAGAAGTCGCGGATGAGTTGGCGGTAATCGGCCGGCAGGTCGGCCTTCTGCTGGACTTGTGAGGCTTTTCGGCAGGCCTCCAACCAGGCCCGGTCGAAGTCGGTCCGGCTCGAAGCGGCTGCCGGCGCGGTTTGCCCCGGCTGCGTCGCGGCGTTGGCGTAGGGCTCGTAACCCGATTGGAATACAGTCGTCCAGCCGGAAGGCCCTTGCCGGCCGGGCGGCGGCGCCATCTCCGAACCCGAGCGGCTGCCGGCGAGGTATTCGGTGCCCGTCTGCGTCATGCCGGCGGCAATTCTCGCGGCCGCCTCCCGCAAGCCTCGCACCAGCCGGGAAACCTCGCCCCCCAGGGCAGGGTTCATCTTCCCCGAGGCCGCCGCAAGCTCCAACTGCCGGGCCGTGTCCTCCAGATCGGCCACCGCCTCCTGCCATCGCCCGGCCTGTTCGATCGAGACTGCCTCCACGCGCTCGAGCATTTCCTTTAGCCTGTCCAGTTCCGCCCGCACCACGGGATCGGATGGGTCCTTGCCCTGCAGGGCCAGCAGGCGTTGCTGCAGATCGGCCGTCGCGGCCGGAGCGACCTGCCGCCACAACCGAAGCTGCCGCTGCGGGGACGATTCAAGCATCGGCCAAGGCAACATCAGGACCGCCGCCAGCACCGACAAACCCAGCAGCGCCGGCAGGCGCGGACCGCTGCTCCAGAAACGCATCTTACGCAGGTGATGCTCTTGGGCCGCCGCCTGGGCCTGGCTGCTTACCGCCGCCGCAAACTTCGACTGCCCCGGGTCGATCTCCAGCGAAGTGCTCATCAGTTCGGCCAGGCTGGCGCGGCGGTCCACTTCGCGGGCGACGCGCCGCATGGCTGCGCCCTTGGCCAGGGCGGCCAAAATGCCGGTCAGCATGATCGCCGGCAGCATCGCCAGCAGGCTGTTCTTGGAGACATGCTCGTACCGGCCCCAGGCCAGCGCTGCGGCCGACGCCAGGCTAAGCACGATCGCCGTCATCGCCGGCCAATAGGCCGACGGGGCCGCCTCGCGCAAACGAGCGCGGCCTGGGCGCCAGGCCAGCGTCAACCCCAGCAGCACGGCGGGCAAAATCGCCAGGGCGAGGGCAACATGACGGAAAGGCCCAGACAGTATCCAGGCCGCCATGGCCGGCGCGGCAACCATTCCGCCCAGAATGCCCCCCACCGCCGCAGCCTGGGCCAATTGGGTCAGCAGGTATCGCCGCCGCAACGGCCGCAGGATGTCCGTAATCGGATTGGACATTCTAAGTCCTGATCTTAACGAATTAGACCGGCGGGCGGGCGTGGAAGTTCCCGTCTGTTTTTCGCCTGGCGGGCGGCATGGTCACGCTGCTTCACCTCCCGCGTGACCATGTCTGTGACTCCATGACGGACGGCATGTCGCCGCCTAATACATCTTTCGCTGTCTGCCGGGCGGGATGTTGAGGATATTGCGGTACTTTGCCACCGTCCGGCGGGCGATGCGGACCCCGTCCTGCTGCAAGACCTGGGCGATCTGGTCGTCGTCCAGGGGGTTGTTCTTGTCTTCCTTGTCGATCAGCTCCTTGAGCTTGACCCGGATGGCGTCCCAGGAGACGTCCTGGCCGGCGCTGGTGGTGGTGCCGCCGGAGAAGAATGACCGCAGCGGGAGAATGCCGCGCGAAGTCTGGACATACTTGCCCGCCACCGCCCGGCTGACGGTGGCCACGTGCACGCCCAGCTTGCCGGCGATGTCGCTCATGGGCAACGGCCGCAGGGCCTCGGGCCCGCGCTCCAGGAATTCACGCTGGGTGGCAAAGACCTCCTGAATCACCCGGCGCACCGTCTGCCGCCGCTGGGCGATGGCCCCCATCAACCACTGCGCCGACCGCAGATTGCGGCGAATGAACTCCCGCACGCCGGCGTCCGCCTGCCGCGACTGGGCCATCTTGCGGTACTGGCGGGAAATCTTCAGGTGCGGCAAATCGCCCTCGCGCATGCTCACGACGACCTGGCCGGCGTCGTCCAGTTCCACCAGGGCATCGGGCTGAATGTGAGGCGCCGCCCGCTGGCCCACCACCCGCCCGGGCCTGGCTTCCAGCCGCGAAAGGGTCTCCAGCGCCGCCTTCACCTGGGCCACCGAAACCTGCGCCCGCCGGGCGATCTGCGGAATGTGGTTCAACTCGATCTCGCGCAGGAACTGGTTAAGCAGCCGCCGCTCCAGGGATACCTCGCGCCCGGCAGCCGCCTCGGCATCCAACTGGATCAGCAGGCATTCACGCAGATCGCGCGCCCCCACCCCCGGCGGATCCAGATGCTGCACCAGCGGCAGCGCCGAGCGAAAGGCCTCCGGCGCGGGGCTCGCCTCCGACCGGGCCAGTTCCTCCAGGTCCACGCGAAAGTAGCCGTCCTCGTCAATGTTGGTGATGATGACTCTTCCGGCCGCCTTGACCGGCTCGGGGGCATCGACGAATGCCCACTGCTCCAGCAGGTAGTCAATCAGCGTGGCCGGGAGGGCCGGGGCATTGGCCAGCATGTCCAGTTTGCCGTCGCGCTCGCCGGCGGCGGCAGAGCGGCGGGGGCGCTCAGCCCACTCCAGGTCCTCGGCGTGCTCGCGCCCATATTCCTCCAGCCGTTCGTACTCCTGCCCCGACGAACGGGCGACCGCCGATTCTTCCCCCCGGCTGGGGCCGGCGGGTTCGTCTTCCTCCGCCACTTCGGCCTGGCCGTCGCCCAGCTCAGTCAGTTCAAGCACCGGGTTGGAGGTCAACTCCTGCTGGATGCGCTCCTGCAAGGCCAGCAAGGGCAGTTGGAGAATCTCCATCGCCTGGATCATCTGAGGCGAGAGCTTCATCCGCTGCTCGAGCCGCATCTGTTGAGTTACATCGAGCCTCATGCCAATGACATTTTACTTTAAGAATCGCTTTTGCGGGGAACCTTCTTTAGGCCGAAAGCGATTTTGGCACAAGATTTGCGGAAAGGCCGCCGGCGGCGAAGCGCCAGCAACAGGGCGGGTGGCATCCGCGTGCGCAAGTGCAATGCGTGCAACAAGTTGCACGCATTAACTAATGGGCCGGCGGGCAGTGCCCGCCTGCAAACTACGAACTTGGGGCGTTTCCGAACATGGCGGCAACCTACTTCGCCAAGGCTTCGTAGGTCAGGAACAGCGGCCGCCATGCCGCCCCGCTGTTGTTAATCTCTCGTCTTTCGTCTTCTTCTGTTCGCGATGTTCGCGATGTTCGCGGCTAATCCTCTCCGCACTTCGCACTCCGCACTCGCTCGCACTTCGCACTTTAATCAATCAGATTCTTCCAGGGGTCCTGGGTGGTGGGAGCGGGGTTTGGCTTGTCCCCGCCGGGCGATGCCGGCGCGGGCGCTGGGGGTGTCGCGGGGCTGGGCTTTGCGCCCGGCGTCGGGCCGGCGCTCATGGCCGCCTTGGTCTTCTGCAGTTCATCCAGCGCCGCCTGGGCGGCCGGTCGGAGCGGGTCGGCCGGGGGCGGGCCCGGGCGGGGATTCATCGGCATCTTGCGCCGGACGTAATACTTGGCCACCTCGATGGCCTCGTCCACGCGCGTCTTGCACTTGCCCAAATTCTGCAAGGCCCCTGCCCAATTCTTATCGAAGAGGGTCTTGGCCGGATCGCGATTATCCTCCACCGCCAACTCACTCAGCAGCACCAGTTCGTCGTCGGCCGTCCAGAGCGGGCTGGCGGCGAGTTGGCTCTTGCCCAGTGGTCGGATGTCCAGATCCTCCACCATCGGCGTGGAGGCCATGACCATCGCCCCCTCGAAGCTACGCACGCCGCGCAACTGCTCCATGAGCAGCAGGTGCATGGTGACGCCCTGATCTATCAGGCTCAGGCCCTTGCCCTCGGCGTCGGCCTTGCTCAGGCGATAGTCCTGGGGGGTGCCCTTCTCGTTGAAGTAGCGCAGCACGGGGGCCGACTGCTTGTAGGCGGCGTCGCTCTTGCACATCTTGACGACGGCGGCGACGGCGTCGCCCCGCTGGGTCTGGCAGAGGCAGGCGGCCAGGTCGATTGCCGCCAGCTCGCTCGTCCCGGCGAAAGTGCCGATGACGCCAGGGATGTTGTCCTTGCCCAGGTCGGACAGGTCCAGGTTCCCCAAGGCCTCGGCGGCCGCCTGGCCGGGCGGGTCGGCTATGCCGACGTAGTCGGCCTTGGCCGAACTGGCCGTCGCCCAAAAGGCCGTGGCTGAAGGCACATGGAAAAGGATGGCCCAGGCGCTCACCCGGCTGCGGCGGAAGTAGATGCTCTTGCCGTCGTCGGCCAGGCGTTTGCCGCCGTGGGGGTTGAGTTCGTGGTGCAGCCCGACCACCAGTACGAACTGGTAATCCTTGGGGTCGGGAAAGCCAGCGGCCGGGAAGGGCTTGGGTTTGTTGGCGCTCGTCTGGGTGGTCAGCTCGGCGGCGGCACGGGCGGCCATGGCCTCTTCCAGGGTGGCATAGCTGCTGGTGGGCATGGAGGTGGGAGCGTCGGGAAAATCGGGAAAGACGGCGCGGATGCCGGCCTTGGCCAGCGGCCCGGCCAGGCCGGTCAGCAGTTTGGGATCCATGTCCGCCGGCCAGTAAGTAGCGGAGGTTTCGCCGCCGCCCCAGGGGCTTCTAGCCACCACCGCCACGGGGGTAAGGGTCTTGTCGACGGCGGCCCAGGCCTCGGCGGCAGCCTTGCCGCGCTGGGCAGCGCGGTCGACCAGGCTGACGAAGTCGTCCTGAAACTTGTAGCTCACCTCGCTGCGCTGCTTGTCGATGACCTTCTCCTGGCGCAGCTCCAGGATGGCGGCCGGAATGGTGGCCGGCGGTTGCGGCGGCTGGACGGGCGGGGGCTGGACCGGCGGAGGTTGCGCCGGCGGCTGCCCAGGCCCGGGGGGACGCCCAGGCCGACCAGGCCGGTTCTGCCCCATCAGCGCCGCAGCCGCCAACGCCAGGACCACTCCGCAGAATATGCTCCGCTTCATGACGACCTCGGAACAGACGGTTAATCGGTTAATCGGTTGATCGGTTAATCAGAATAACGCACAGGCACACGGTAGCTTTCCTGATTAACCGATTCACTGATTCACCAATTCACTGATAACCGGAACAGATGTTAATCGGTTGATCGGTTAATCGGAAGAACCGCAGACCCGCCGGCGTCTTTCCTGATTTACCGATTAACTGATTAACCGATTAACCTCTTGAACCAGCATGCTATTCCGCAATTGCAGCCGATCACCCCCTGCGCGGGTCCGCTTCTCCTACACCCCCCGCCGTTCCTTGATGGCGTCGGTGAGGATGCCCTTGCTGGCATACTCGATCTGCCCGCCGGTGGGCAATCCGCGGGCCAGTCGCGTGAGCTTGACGGGGCAGCCCTTCAAGGCGTCGGCCACGTGCAAGGCGGTGCCGTCGCCGTTGACGTCGGGGTTGGTGGCCAGGATGACCTCGACCACGCCGCCGGCCTTGACGCGCTCGACCAGGGCGGCCAGCGTCAGGTCCTCCGGTTCGATGCCTTCCAGCGGCGAGACGTGCCCCATCAGCACGTGGTAGGTCCCGCGGTAGGCCCCGGTGGATTCCAGGGCCAGCAAGTCCTTGGGCTGCTCGACCACGGCGATGACGCTCTTGTCCCGCCGCTCGTCGGCGCAGATCGCGCACAGCTCGTCCTCGGCCAGGTTGAAGCACACCTTGCAGGCGTGAATCTTGGTCTTTAGGTCGCGGATAATGTCGGCCAGGGCGAAGGCCTCCTCGTCCTTGGCCTTGAGCAGGTGGAAGGCGATCCTCTCGGCTGAGCGCGGCCCGATGCCCGGCAGCTTGCCCAACTCGTCAATCAGTTTCTCGATGGTTGCTGAATAACCGGCCATGACCTTGATTGTCGATTTTCAATTGCCAATTGCCAATTGCCAATTGAAAAATAGTACTCCGGCCGCAGGATCGCGGTTTGGAGACAACGCCCCCAAATAAAGAGCATGCCAGTCCCGTAGGGACGACAGAAGTTAGCCGGGGGCGGAGCAAGCACGGCAAAGTCGTGCGCGGCGCAGCCCCCGGAGCAGTCGGCGGCTTCTCTAGTGAGCGAACGGCTGGACTTCCGTGCGAAACCGGCCGTGTTCGCGACGGTGTGGCGGCCTCTCAGGAAGACGCAGGAGCAAGAGCTTGTTTGTCTAATCCCATTTCCTCCAGGGCAATCACACCATCGGCAGGGAAAACGTAGTTCTCTTTGCTTGTCACGTCACTGCCTCTGGTTGGTTGGAGACCTTTGCCGGGGGTTTCGCGCCCGGCGCTGCGCTTCGGGCGCTCCACCCCCGGCCAAACTCTTCCGGCCCTTCGGGCCTTGCCCAAACCCTGCGGCAATTGCGACGGATGTCTTTGAGTTCTAGCAGCCCGTTGAAAATGTAGNNACCATCGAAAAGGAAGGCCTTTGCACACGGGCGAGACGCCCGTGCTACGGGGAAATCCAGCTGGCATGGCCGTCCGCCAATCCGTGCCCGGCGGCGGCCATGTAGGACCCTGGCAACCACTTGAAGAAGGGAGAGAATCCCTCGTTCACCAAGTGTGGTTGCGATTGCTGTGATTCCTCTATGCCCGACCGGCGCCACCCGCCTGCGATCCGCATCAGCCCGCCCGCGTAGGCGATCATGCTGAATCGCGGCAAAGGGGCCTTGCCGTCGGCGCCAGCATCGGGTGCCGCCTGGACATCGTAGGACGGCCGTCGACGAAATGTTCTTGGGCTCGGGCATCTTCGTTCCCTGCGACAACCCCCGGGCGGCCAAGAGAAAAGGCCGTGCGGGTGTGTGGCCCCACACGGTCTTTAGTTCTCTTGGCATCTCGTCCGCCGAAGCCCTCGGCGAAGGAGGAACGCAGCGGGGATCAGCCGCCGCGCCGCCCGATTGGGTTGTCTATTGCAAATCTACAAGCGTATTTGGCTCGCTCAAGGGGTTTTCTGCGGGAAAGAGAACATTGTTACACTAATAGAACTCGCAGCATCTTTCCCCATGTTAAGAGCAGATCTTTTTGCCCTGTACTCCTTTTGAGGATTCAGTTATACAAGAGCGATCACGCAGGGCATGCGTACCTAAGGTCGAAATTCATTCACGGGTGAGGAAAAAACCATGAAAGCTGCCTTTGCGACAACAAGTATCCTGGGGATCCTACTTGCAGTGATGGCTTGCTGTAGTGCTCAGGCTACGACCTGGGAGGGAATAACCGCAACCTGCCCCATCTGCCAAAGCCAGGCCGCCAGCGACATTTCACGCAGCACGTTCATACCGGACATGTCTCCGGATTTCAGGCCGGGCTGGGTCGGCGTGGATATGGCCGTATCCTCGCTGATAATGTGCCCCAACTGCGGTTTTACCACGTCCTTTGACAAGTTCAATCATCCTGAGGGCCTCGACAAGGCAAAAGTGAAGGCAGCCTTGTCGGCACTAAAATCTCCACTGCTGTTCCAGAAGCTGGATCGGGCAGTGATGGTTGAGCGGAATTGGTCCAATGATCCCCTTGTGATAGCGCATCTCACGTTAGCCGCAAAATGGTTTGCGGATGACACCGGCGAGCCGGCGGTCATAAAAAAACGCCTTGAAGACGCGATTGGGGCTCATAAGGCAGCCTTGGAATCCGGCAAGTTTGAAGGCCCCCAAGAGAAGGGTATGATCACCTACCTTATTGGCGAGCTTTATCGTCAGGCGGGCGATCAAAAGCAGGCCGTCGACTGGTTCAAGAAGGCCGAGAAGCTGGTTGATCCGAATGCGGCATACCTGGTTCAACAGCAGATGTTCCTTGCCCAGTACGGCGACAAGCAGCCCAAGGACATGCTCGCTACCGCTGTTTCAGGCACAGATGGCCAGAAACTTGCCGCCATCAGGTTCCTCCGGGAAAGCCAGGATCCTGCTGTATTGACGTTTCTCAAGGAGTTCTGCCTCAACGGTCCTGAAGCGTTACGGGAACCGGCAATTTATGAACTGCTCGGCCAGGAGCCAAAGCCCTATCATCTGCCGATCTTCCTTGAGGGTCTGCGCAGCACCCATTTTCGGACAGTTCAAGGGTGTGCCCTGGGTGTGGAGAATTTAAAGGCCGTTGAGGCGGCGCCAGTAATCGTGGATGTTCTCAAAAATTCGGTCAAGTATTCGGGTTCTCATCCAAAAGAGTTGGTGGTTGAATACATGGTCTTGGCACTTAACGACGTTGCGTTTAACGCTTTACAGCCAACGGGAGGCATGGGTATATTCCCCGTGCTTGGCTGGAGGATAGGGCAATGCTGGCGAGCGACCCGAGCGCCGGCCGGGTGCCATACGGCACCGGCGGTTTTCCTTCGGGTAAACCGCCTGCCTGTCATATTGCCGTTGGCTCTATGCGATACACGCACCGATTCGATCTCCACAAGACCTAACTTTTTCCAACCAACTCTTTGGGAGGAGAGCCAGTATTCGGAACACCGCCTGTACGCCGCCCTAGCCGCCGTGGCGACGGAAAAGCAATTGGATTTCCTTTCCACGCAGTTGGACCAAAAGGCGGATTCGGACGATATTTTCAAGGCCTTGCTTAACACCCGGTCGCCAAAGGCAGTCCCTTTTATTCTTGAGATGTTGCAGAGCGATAAGATGAGGGGGCTCTTCAGCGATCAAGAGACTCTGGAAAAAGCGGCAGCGATGGGACCAGCCCTGACGGACAAGCTCCCCGATATCAGCTCCGCCAGCTTTCGCGATAATCTGGCCGCGTTCAAAATACGAATACTGGAATTGCAGAAGCCTGGTGCCTCGGATGAGCAATTGCTTTCGGCAATGCAGAAAGGTGGAGACGTTGGGACTTTCGCGGCCTTTGCCTTGGCCCGAAAGGGCAATGAGGCTGCCAAACCGTTTCTTTTGTCGCATCTTGATGACTTCCGCTGGACCAATGAAGAGGGCATCGCGCTGCTCCTACCGCTGCTTAAATCATCCGATTATGCAGAACTTAATCAGCTAATGTTTGAAGACAGGGCCAGGGCAGAGGATAGGCTTAAGTATGTAATCGCTGACACTACCAGGAGAGCCAATGATCCCAATGAAGAACCTGCTGTCAGGGATAAAGCCAAACGCGATTTGAAGCGACTGAAGTGGGATGAACCGTTTTTCATGAATGAGTGGATTCCGCTTCTTGGGGCCACAGGTAATGCTCAGGGGCGTGATCTTGACTTGGAATGCCTGAAGAGTCCCGATCCATCTCTTCGGGCCCAGGCGGCTCGGGCGTTGGGCAAGATATACACTGACGCCGTCGGCGCCATCCTGTCCGTCAGGTTGGGGAAAGAGGAACCGGTAGTCACGGAGGCGATTATTGAGGCCATAGGCGTGGCCAAGGACAAAAGCAAGGTGGATGCTTTGTTGTCGCTTGTAGAGGAGCCAACCCTGGTTTCTACCAAACTCATCTGGATCGATGTAATGATGAAGCTTGCGCCGGAAAAGGCGCTACCAATTATCAAGGCATGGGCCGGATCAACTAATTCAGATCTAGCACAAGCATGTAAAAAGGCAATCGGTACCACAAGTAGCAATGCTGCGAGGTGAAGCCCCAACCATCTAATCGTCTTTCTCCTGTTCACCTATTTGCGGTTCAACCTGCGCTAAAGCCAGCCCCAGCTCCTTCATGAGCGCCGTTTCCTTTGCCCGCTGGCGGAGCCCGGTCTTCCAGTCGTTGCCCCTGGCGGGCGTATTCGCTGGCCAGGGTGGCGAAAATGGGTCGCCGCTGAAAAATCTTACTTCCCGCGGATTTTATGATTGACTTTTGCAGCGATATATTATATATACATATAACATCTCTCGCAAGGGGGGATTGGCCCGGGGCCGGGGTTCTTGCCCCGACGGCGGCTATTTGACAAGTAAAGAGAGAACGACCCGACAGGGAGTCGGCCAGACTCAAGCCCTTCCGTTTCTTCCACCATTCTTGGATTGAGGCGGCGTTGGCTCCTGGCCGGCGTTCAGGGAAACATGAGCGGGAATCCCGCAAGAACATTCCCCCGAAGCGCCAAAACCCATATGAGTCCCTAACAAAATGTCCCGTGGCCGCGACGCCGCGGATTTTGCCGCAGGCCAAGGCGCGAGGGCGAGGACGACCCTGCAATGGGCCGTCGAGCCCGAGCAACGACGGCATGCGGCAAAAGATGCGGCGTCCCTGCGGGTTGCGGCGAAAACCGCCCATCTGCGGCGTCAGGCCTCCTAGCCATACCGCCCTGGGTATGGCTTC
>PMYM01000128.1 GCA_003171235.1 Phycisphaerales bacterium
GTTATTAGGATAGGCTCTTAGTACGACAGCGTGAGTTCGCTTTTTTGGCGTGTCGCGGGCATCTTGCCCGCGCGTCCCGCAGCCGGGTGGGGCTGCAAATTGTGGCAAAACGCGAGGGCAAGATACCCTCGCGGCTCGCGGGCGAGACGCCCGCGACACAATCTGGCGGCATCGTGTTGGTCATGTGCTCCCTGCGGAGTTGCCGCCCGCACCCACCACCTGGATTCTGCAGGCCCGACCACTGCCATGACGCCCGGCGGTCATCGGCCATCAAGACGACATCTCGCAGTTGGGCGGGGCAAGCCCTGTTCCCAAACCAGGTTACGGGCGCGAGCGTATAATTGGCGGGCGCGACAAGGATATTGACAAGCCGGCCGCCTTGCCCTAGTATCATTGGCCCGGATGGCCGTGCTATCCCGAGGCCGTAGCTCAATTGGCTAGAGTACCGGACTGTCGATCCGGTGGTTGCGGGTTCGAACCCCGTCGGCCTCGTTCAAGACAGGGCTTGCCACAAGTGGGCAAGCCCTTGCTTTATCCGCCAGCCGCAACGGTTTGCGCTCACTTGCCCCATCGCCGCTTGCACGAGGTCGATCACGCCACGCTTCGCCAGAATCTGCCCCGCTTCCGCATGGTCGGCCAGAAAAAATGCGCCTTCTTGTGCGCCTTTTTTCGCCGTCTTCGGCTGGCCCGTCCGTACCCGTGTCCGCCATCGCTTCGGCGTTCTGTCGCTCGCCGGGTATCGCCGGCAAGCTCTCGACGGCCGCGGCCAAGTCGCCGATGACCGTGTGGGTGTAGACGTTCATGGTCATGTCGATCTTGCTGTGGCGGGCGAGCGTCTGCGCGACTTTGGGGTGAACGCCGGCGCGGGCGAGGTTCGAGATGAACGTGTGCCGCAGGCTATGGAAATCGGCGTACCGGCCGGAGCCGTCCTCGTAGGGGATTTCGGCCAAGGCGAGGTCGGCTCGCAGCATCCGGGCGGACGCCTTCTGTGCCCACGTGCCCGGCCAGACGGGTTGGCCGCTCGGCTTGGCCGCGAGCCAGGGCGCCAGCATCGCCGAGAGGTCCGTCCGCAAGGGCAGCACGGCCTCCTGGCCGTTCTTGGTGTAGGCGGCAAGGCAGCGGATGGTGGGCGGGGTGGCGTCAAGGGCGAACGACTCCGGCGTCAGGGAAGCCAGTTCGCCAACCCGCAAGCCGGAGTTGGCCGCGACCAGGTAGAGCATCGCCCGGTTCGCGCCGGTCAGGCCGCGGAAGACAACCCCGGAGTCTCTGGCTGCCGCGATCAGCTGCTCCAACTCCCGGCCGGTCAGGGCCCGCCGGCGGCGTTTCTCATCCTGGGCCGTGAGCTTCATCGCCGACAGGCCGGCGAGGGGATTCTCCGCGACGCGTCGGTCCGACACCAGCCATCTGCAAAAGCCCCGGACCGCGCGGAAGTAATGGTTGCTTGACGAGATGCTCAACGGCTTGGGCTTACGGTCGGAGTCTTCATCCCTAAGCAAGCCCCTTCGCCGGAGCTCGGCCAAGCAGGCTTCGACTCGGCCGGTCGTGATGTCTCCGATGGCCTTGGCCTTGATGCCGTCGAGTAGCACGCTTCGGCAGCGCTGAAGCGTAAGTTCGACATGCTCGGGCGAGTTGTTCTTGTTGGCCAGATAAGTCTCGAAATCGTCCAGGTGGGTGGCCAACGGCTTCTTGCGATGCTCCTCATGCGGGTCGGTCAACCCCACCATGCCGCGTTCCAGCTTCGCCAGGAGTTCCACCTCCAGCGCCTGCGAGGCCGTCTTGTCCGAGTAGGCTTCCCACTGCAACCACTCCCCGGTGGCCGGGTGCTTAAGGCGAACGTACCAGTGGCGGGAATCGCATACAATCCTGTCGCCCTTGTCGTTGAGTGGGCGAGTCAGCGTCTTGCCTCGCTTGTTGGCCCACCGTGCGAACTTCACGCCGTTGCGGGTGATGATCTCCGCACCTTCTGGAATCGGCCGGTAGTGTGGTCGTTTCGTTAGCATGACCCGTCCCTACCTTCCTCTCCGGCAGCATCGTCGAACAAGTCCCCGCCGCCTCTGGCTCGCCACCACCGGGCAAGCTCGATACGGGATACTCGCAGGTCGGAACCCTTGCCCTTGCCAACGCCAGGGGAAGCCGCCCTCAAGTCCCCAGCGCGAACCGCCCGGCGGACGGTTTCCACGTGAACCTTGAGGAGTTCCGCGACCTCGTGTAGCGTGTAAACTTGTTGCTCGCTCATCGGCGGTACGCTTTCCTGTCGTTGCTGACAGCAGCCTACCACCGAAGGGAGAAGGTGTCAACCAAAAACTACCCAAAGCAATCGAAAAAACGTTCACGCTATTCACCGTCGGCTCCTTTCGTTGCGGCCGCACGCCGGCGGCCTTGGATTTCGCCCCAGGCCACGTCCTCGGCGTCGGCCTGGGCAAGGCCCCCGTCGCTCATGCAGGTGGCCACCCGCTCTTCCCATGTGACACGCTCATCGTCGCTGAGGTCGTCAAGTAGGCGGTCGCTACCGTCCACACCGTCCGAACCGTCCTCGCCCTGCCCCAAGGCCAGCCCAAGCAACGACTTGGCCGCCGGACGGTCTTCGTCGCCGTTTCCGCCGTTCTCCGTCCTACCGTCCGCCCCGACCAGCCGGATCATCCGCTTCCGATCCTTGCCAGTGCCCCGGTCGAACCGGACGTCCAGGCCAGCCCGGCGCAGGTTGGGGGCAACGCGGCGCAGATCGCCGGAGAGTTTCCGCGGCGACCTGGGCCAGTCCTGGCGGCGTTGGGCCTTTTCGCCGGCCTTGGCTTCCAGCGCAACCAGCAGGTCAGCGGAGGTTCCTTCCCACGAAGGCTTATCGTCCATGAACTCCACCAGCACCGTGCCGACGATGGAAGCCTCCATCGCCGTCTCGTTGGCCGACGAGCGGTTCTCCATGTACGCGGCCATGAACGTGCCCTTTGGCCAGCCAAGGGCCTGCTCGCAGGCCGTGACCCACACGGCAAAGTCAGCCATCCGCGGTAGACGGGCGAGCTTGACGGCCAACTCGCCGGCCAGCCCGGCGGCTACGGCGTCCAGCAGGACACCGAGTACCCTGGGTCTGACCTTCTCGAAGTCGGCCCAAAGCTGTCTCTCCGGTCGGCGCTCATTCTCCGGGATAGCCGCCAGTGTGATGAGCAGCGAGCGGTCCAGGAGGTCGGATCGGTTGGCCACGTCGGTAATACCGTTGAACATCACCGGCCGCTGGGACTCAAAGATCACCTCGGCCGAGTCGGTGTAGAGTTCACGGGTGGCGAAGCCGCCCCCGGTAGACAAACGGCACAGGGCATCGCTCAGCCAGGGCCGGACCGACGAGAGGTTGTCGAAGCAGATGATCCAGGCGTTGGCCGCGGAGATAACCAGATCGCGCGGCTCGCGGGGTTCGCACCTCAGCGGCGCGGAATTCGGGTCCACCAGCGACCGAAGGAGCTTTTGCAGGCTGCTCTTTGCCGAGCCCTGTTCCCCGCTGACGTCGAGCACCGGGAAAGGCCCGCGCGATCGCAGGGCTGCCAGAAGCCATGCGACCACAAGAACGAAATCAGACTCGTCATGCACGTTCAGGAACCGGCGCAGGTCTTGAATGCTGCCGCCTCGCTCCGGCTGGGGCAGAGGCAACATGCCCCGGGCGCGGATGAACCGCACAGGCAGCTTGTCGCTGACCACCTGCCATCCCGAAGGCGTCACCCGGACCGCCTGCCACTTCCCATCGCACAGGTCAATCCATATCTCGCCAGCGTGCTCGGCCAGGCGGACAAAGACCTCGACCTCGGGGCCATCGAACAAGGCTTTTGACTCAAGCTCTTCCAGTGCGGCATTAACAGCTTCGTTGCTGGCGGACCGATCATGTTCCTCTCGCAGCCGCCGGCGAAGCCACAGCCGCAAGCCCTTGGACTTCACAGCCCACGTCTCTACGTGGTCCTCGATCTGGATTGCGGCGAAGGCGTTCTGGGCCTTGTCGTGAAAAAGCTCGGCTTCGTCGAAGGCAATCTGGACCATCAGGTCAGCAAGGGTAGGCTCCTGGTTGCCATCGGCTTCCGCGTTCTCGGCCGCAGCCAGAAACGCTGCCCGGCTATCGCAGAGTTTGAGCAGCTTAGTGGCCACATCGCCGGCATCGACGGCCGGCAGCCGCTCTACTACCTGGGTGACAAAAGCCTGGCGGGCGCCATCCTTGGCCAGGTCCACCTTGTGTACCAAGACCGACTCGCCGGCAACCAGCACCCGCAGCACGGCCATGTATGACCGGTCCGTGAACCGCGGCTCAATAACAAGCTGTCCATCGGTGGAAACGGTCGGCGGCTTTCCTTCCGTGCCGGTGTTCATCCTCTACGCACCTCCACGTCAAGCCGCCGTGCGCGGGCCGCGTCGATAGCCCGCATCAGGTCATCAAACGTGGCGCCCGCCTGCTTCCAGGCCCGGAGGTCCTTGTGAGGCTCTAGCGGAAAGACGACCTTTAGTTGCCGCACGTACGCCAGAAGGACGCTGGCCAGCGATTCCACACCGCGTAGGCCTGGCCCATCAGCGTCGCCCATCAGCACCAGGCGGGTGGGCTTCATTCTGCTGACGAGCTTGACCAGGAGATTCGTCCCATGAGTGCAGGAGAACCTGCCGATGGCCCACAGGCCGAAGTCCGTGGCGGCGACGGCATCCGTAGCGCCCTCGCAGACCAACAAGGTCAGCCCCGACAGATCGGATGGTAGATCGATCGGCAGATAGAGGCCCGACTTCTGGCCCCATACGATCTTTTTGCTGCCGTCCGCGAACCGGCGGTTGATGCCGATGATCTTGCCGGCGGCGTTGTGCACGGGCCAGGTTGAGCAGCCTTCGGAGGCCAACCATCCGACACCGAAGCGGCGCAGAGACTCGGCGCTCAGGGCCAGCTTGTTGCCGAGGCTTGGGAGCATCATCTGGCCGGCGATCGCGCACTGCTTTGCCATCGATGATACGTCCGGTGCGGCCCCTTCAATGAGGATCGACCGTGGCCGACGGGGCCAGTTCTTGTCGATACGGTCATCGGCCAGCCGGTGCAGCCAGCCAGCTTCGCCACACCGCTTGCCGGATTCAACCCGCGGGCAAATCGCCGCCGCTCCATCGTCCGATATCAGACACCAATCGCCGTGTTGGCATACAGGACATGGACGGCGCCTTGAGACGCGGTGCCAGGGGCTCATCGACGGTGCTCCTCAGTTTTGGGGCATCCTGCTTTCACCCACTCGATCAGGCGCTCTCGATCCCAGAGAACACGACCACAAAGTCGAACAGGCGGCAGGAATCTGCCGCACGACACGAGCCGGTCGATTGATCGCACCGAAATGCCGGTCAGGCGTGCCGCATCTGCCTTGCCGACGAGCAGTGCTTCATCGCAGGTTGCGGACTGGTTGGCCTTGATCATCGTCCACCTCCATTTCGACAGTTGGGGCATCCTTGGGCGATCCAGTCTAGGATTGCGGTCCTTGACCAGCGCACCAGAGCACCAAGCTTGACCGGGCCGGGCATCCTGCCCATGTCGGCCAGCCGGTAGACGTGCCGGGCCGAGCACGCCAGCAGCGCCCCCACGTCGTCAACCGATAGCATCGCGGGCAATTCGCGGGCCTGCCCGATCCCCCCGGCGGTGCGCCCGTCGGCAGCGTTCACTTGGTTCTGCATTGTGGCTCTCCGCAACAGTGTTCAGATCGCGACAGGCGCTACGCTGCCCTGCCGCCACTGGTACAGAGTCTACAACATGGTCTTCGCGGGGTAATTCGCGCGATTTCTCCGCGAATATTCCCGTGAGAGGGGCTTGGAATGAACAGCATTGACGCGGGTAGTCTGCGAGAGATTTTTCTTCCGGGAGAAAACTGCGCGATTGACAGGTTATCAGCGCGATTTTCTCCGCGACTTCTTGCGCGCTGGTGCGCCATATCGAATCATGGCGTCGCTTTTGATCTGTGTCATCTTCTTTGACTTGGCAAAGGCGGGCCGTGCCGGTCCTTTTTCTCCGTCACGCTTCCAGGCTTCAAAGAAGGTCCGCCATTCCTGATAGTGCTTTTGGCAGTCGGTCTTGTGCTGTGCGCTGTATTCCCTCGGCCGGCCGCGATTCTTCTTTGTGGATTCTCCTTCGCCGTCCTGCACCTTCCCTTTGGTCTTGTTGCCCTGGGCGGCTTTGTAGGATTGCAACAACTTCGCCGACAGCCGGTTGAACACTCCACCGTCGGCGGTTAGCTGGACAATCGTAACGGATCGGAAGGGGTTCGCCTCATGCGCGGCCAAGAGGGTTTTCGCCAGTCGGGGGTTGTCGCCCTTCGAATCTACCTGCGCCCATTGGTCGATCAGGTTCGCACCGTCGGGGGCCGGATCGCCCCCGGCGAGGCGGATGTCATCCGACGTTGCGCGGTAGGCTTCCAGCCCGACCTTGACCGTGGCATAGGCATCTTGGATTCGGTCGCATTCTTCCGTCGTCAGATTCAAGGGGGCAACGTGGATAACGCGATTCATAGCCAGGCGGATCGCACCTTCGGACGCGCTCCAGAATGCGGCGTTTGATCGTGTGCGCGGCCTCTCCCAGTCTCCGGGCAACGATTGAAGGCGGACGCGGAGAAACTGAACCGAATTTATCGCCCAAAGGGGATGGTCCCAATCGGCAGCCTCGTTGGCGGTCCCGTCGAAGAATGGCCACCACTCATCAGGAATAAGCGGCGTGCCCGGCGCGACCAGCCAGCCGGACGGCTCGCGGCGGGGGTAACCTTTCCGTGCCTCCGGTTGTGTCAGCGGCGCATGTGAAATCGCGGTCGTATCGGCAGGTTTAGCTTTGGAGGTTCGCTTGCGATTAGGCATCATCCGGTACTCCGTTCCGGCGCTGACACGGTGGCTGCGGAGCAGGCAGTCGGGAAAGCTGCTTCTGGCCCCACCGGCCTAACGGCTAACGTGGTTCCCGGACAGTTTACCCGTATCGCCCCGTTCTGGCAAACCCCATGCCGCTCCAGCCCTGTCATTGTCGCCCCCGGAGAGTGCCGCCCCTCATCGCCATCCTCATCGCTTCAGATATGCGTCCCGAACCTGTCCCAGCGTCCGAGGCTTGGTGTCCAGGAGTGACCTTTCTAGCCCCTCGGTCCCTCTCATTGGCTGGGGGGCTTCTCTTTCTGGCTATCGCGGGATTCAAAATCCGGTGTCACTTCGGCGCAACCACCAGCCGCCGCAAGCACTTCCGAAAAACCCGCTTTCGACCTTGGCGCTGTGCTTGGCGCTTTCGCCGCCGGCATCGCCCCGGCCGCCCCGGACCTCGCCGGCCTACTCTCCGCTTGGCCCGATCTGCCCGAGCCGGTTAAAGCCGGCATCCTGGCGATGGCAAAGGTTGTCAATAGATCTTGAGCCGTGAGAAAGCAGCTCCAGCTTCCCCCAACCCTGTCGCGCCTAGTAAGGTCGATTGTGTCGTCAACTCGTAGCGGCTCGCCCAATCTTGGTACCCCGCGACCGTCCGAAAGGGCGGTCGCTGTGTTTCCAGAGGGCGTGAGCGCCGCCGCGCCGAATCAAACTCCATTACGGGAACCCGCATCGACTTCACGCGTCCAATGCCCTGTGGTACAAAATGGCAGAGGGTCTTATGCGAAAGCTCATTTGCGTTGTTGCCGTGATTGCAGGCATCACATCCAGCGCTCTGACCAATGCCCCGACGACTCATGCGATTGCCACGCTTGGCACGCGCAGCTTCGTGCATGGGCAGCGGCTGGAGGGCTTAGCCTTTAGCAAAAAAGGAACGACGATTTTTGCCTTGGATAATCAAGAAGCCTGCCTTTGGGACGTGGCATCGGGCCAAAAACTGCAGGCGTGGCCGGGATCATGGATTTGCGGCGCGCTCTCGACAGATGGACAGACGGTGGCGCTGGCGGCCAACGGGGCCCATATCGATGTTTTTGACGTGAAATCCGGGAATATGACAGTAGGCCTGCCGCTGTCGGCGGGGCGTTCCTCCGCCGTGGCCTTAAGCGCGGATGGGCGTACGGTCGCGGGCTTCGACGACGCGGATGTGGTTCTTTGGTCGGTGCCCTCGGGCAAAGAAGTGCGCCGGTGGCGACAGGTCGGTCAGGGTATAAGCGCACTGCGCTTTCTTCCCGGCGACCAGCGGTTGGCGGTAGCAGGGAGCAAGGGAGAGATGTCGATTTGCAAGGTTGATGGAGATGAAGAGGCCATATCGCTGGAGGGAAGCACGGGTTTTCGCGCCTGGCTTGCCGGTTCGCCGGACGGTAAGACGCTGGCAGGATCGTGCGATATCCGTGAGGGCAGGGTCACCAAATCCTCCCTGCGTTTCTGGGACACGAGCACGGGTCGGGTCACGCGCGAGGTGCCCGGCAGTTTCGAAGCGGGCGATTTTTCCCCCGATGGACAATGGCTCGCCGCCAGTGGCCTTGACGAGGTGCGGATTGTCGACATTGTCACGGGGCAAGACCTGCAGAAACTGTCGAACTGTCACGAACACGTCCGGGCGGTAGCGTTTTCGCCGGATGGCAAGATCCTCGCAACAGGGCAAGGCCAGCGCATCCGTTTTTGGGATACGAAGACCTGGAAGGAAATCCTTCCCGGAACTGGCCATGTCGGGGCGGTTAACGCCGTGGCGTTTTCGCCGGACGGCCACACGATCGCGACCGGCGGCCTCGACGGCTCGTTGATTCTGTGGTCCTGGCCGGAGGCACGCGAATGCAGGCGAGTTGAAGGAGTCGGATCATCCTGGGGCGTGCAACATATTGCGTTCTCAGCGGATGGACGAACGGTAGGCGCATCCGCCTGGATCAACAGAGACGATACCTTTTTTCTCTTCGATGCTGCCACGGGGGCGCCGGTTTCACGATTCGGTAAGGGTCACCAGGGCCAGGGCCAGGTGGTCTTTTTGCCTGGCGGCAAAGAAATCCTGACGACTCAGTGTGACGGTTCGCTGGCTGTGTGGGAAGCCGCATCAGGCAAACTGCTGCGATCCATCGGTAATTTTGAGAAGGGTGTGGATGCAGTCCAACTTGGCGTCGACCACGATACGGCCTGGTGGATTGGCTCGGACAAGCTGGCTCTGCGCAACCTGGAAACCGGTAAGGAGGTGTTGTTGTTCCAGACGGGTCTCTACACCTACATGACCCAGACGCGCCTGGCCGTTTCACCCGGCGGTAATCTTGTCGCGGTAGGCCACCGGCTTTGGGATGCCAAGACCGGCGAGCCAATTTCCCACGGCCTGGAGAATACCATCTACCACGGCTTTGAGAAAGTGTCGACTATCTCTCCGGATGGCCGCCTCTTTGCCTTTCCATGGAATGGTGAGATTGTGCTTTGGGACACGTTGGCGCAAGCTAAGCTTCGCTCGTTAAAAACCGGGCAGGAGGCATTCCATGATCTTTCGTTTTCCCCGGACGCAACGGTGTTGGCTGCCGCAGGAGACACCGGGGTCCGGATCTGGGATATGACGGGATGTTTGCGCGACGGGCACCTGCGCCAGATCGAGCTGAAACCAAGTGAAATAGACGACCTCTGGAAAGCCTTGGCAGGCGACGACGCCACCGCCGCGGATCAAGCCATCTGGAAGCTGGCGGCGGGCGGCAAGGCTGTGATTGCGTATCTCTCCGAGCGGCTTCACCCGGTGGTGGCGCCCGATGAGCTGAAAGTGAAGGCTATCCGCGGTCGGCTGACGGATGACGATTACGATGTCCGGGAAACTGCTGCGCGCACGTTGCTCGACTTCGGCATGGCGTTAAGCCCCGACGAACGCGAACTGCTGCGCCGCCCGGGTCCCGAGGTGCCCGAAGCGGCGCGGGCAGTCGGGGGGCCGCCGAAGATACGTCCGCGCCCGTTGCTGCCAGTTCCGGTGCTCCTGCCACTGCCGGAACGGCTCCAAGCGACACGGGTAATCGCGGTGTTGGAGCACAGCCTGCAGCGTGCGGATGCCGTCAAGGTGCTTGCCCGACTTGTCGACGGCGCACCAGATGCGCCGGTTACCCGCGAGGCCAAGGGGGCGTTGGGTCGCGTGCAGTCGCGCGGGGATTAACAGGAGCTGAAATCCGGTGTCGCTTCGGCGCAACCACCAGCCGCCGCAAGCACTTCCGAAAATCCCGCCTTCGACCTTGGCGCTCTTCTTGGCGCTTTCGCCGCCGGCATCGCCCCAGCCGCCCCGGACCTCGCCGCCCTGCTCTCGGCTTGGACAGACCTGCCCGAGCCGGTCAAAGCCGGCATCCTGGCGATGGTGAAAGCGGTCAGGCAACGCTGATGCCAACCGCCGTCAAAACAAGGTTCCGAAGATGCTGGGGTGACCGTCCAGAGGGATCAGAACAGGTGTCCGGCCGTTCTTTGGCAAGGTTAGTCCTGCCCCTTTGGTCCCTGCGTTTCCAGTAGGTACTTCAACTCCCTGCCCAACTGCTGCGGATCGCGGCACACGTGGAACGCCCACGGCCCAAGCTGGCCCCAGTTGTTGACCGCGGACACCCACCGCTTGGCCGCCGTATGCTTGGCCTTCGTCTGGTCGTCCTCGTAGCCTTTGATTTCAAGCACCACGGTCAAGCCATTGGCCAGGCGAACCAGGAAATCCGGCTCGTAGGCATGGTCTACGCCCTGATACTCGTAAGGAATCGTGAGGCCAAGATGGTCGTTCCGCGCGTAGAAGGCCACGACGCCCGCCAAGGCTGCTTCTTCCATGCGGAAGGCCGCGGTAGACTCCCATGTATCCGTGTCTAGCACTATCTGGTTGATGTGGCTTTGTTGCGTGCCGTGGCACGCCCGGACCGTCTTAAAGTCCACCTCGGCCGTCGTCCCGATTGGCTTGTACCGATTCAGAACGGGCAGCAACGGCGGCTCACCTTGTTCGTCGTTGGGCTCGATGGCGTCGCAAAGCCGCTCAACGGTCCGCTCGACGTACTTATCCAGGCCGAGTTCACAATGGTTGACGCCGTAGAAGTTCACCCGCAGCGATACGTATTCATCCACAAACCGATAAACCTGCGGGAAAAGCTGGTGTCGCGATTGAAGCCGCATGACGCGGTGCTTGGCGCTTCCATTGCCCGGCGCGGCCCCAGTAAGCCGGTCCACGACCATAAGGGCGATCTGAAACTTGATCGTTTGGACGTGCGTTTGGGCGTAATACTGCTCCCTGTCCTGCTTGGCATAGGGGAACGGGGAAGACTTGGACGGCGCGCCTACCTGATAGCCCACTGTCGGCAGCAGGAATGTAGCCGTCGGCTCCCGATTCGCCTCGATGTCCAGATGGTCGATGCCTTCCACGTTGCACTTGACGAGGTTGCGCCGTAGCGCGAAGGCGTAGCCCTCGACCACCGGGAAGCGAATCTCCATTTCCTTCCGCTCTTCCATCGCCCGGACGTGGTTCTTGGGCTTATCTTCCGTTTCCGTCTTCCCGGTCGGCCGTCCCTTGAATGGGATGACGGAGAAGGGAATTCCGTACACGTCCACATACTCTTCCGTGAGCATCCCGGTCTTGGGATCGGGCGTGTAGTCCATTCTCCGAAGCCCGCGCCCGACGACCTGCTCGCAGAGAAGCTGGCTCTCAAAGGCCCGGATGCCCAGGACGTGCGTTACGTTGTTGGCGTCCCACCCCTCAGTGAGCATTCCGACGGACACCACGCATCGGACATGCTCGCCAGGTTGCCCAGACTTGCCCACCGTGGCGATAACCCGCCGCAGTTCTTCGGCAAAGGTCTGTCTGGTTTTCTTGGGGTCTTCGCTCTCGGCCTCGGCCAGCAGCTTCGTGTCGATGCGGATCGTCCGCTTCTCCGTCGGCGTGTTGGAAAAGAACTCTGCGAAGACCGAGCCTTGGCCATAAACCGTGCGGCGCTTGGGGCCGCGCCGGCGCTGCCGCCGACCGGTCTGGGCTTCCTCTTCCTGGCCGTTTTCATCGGCTTCGGCAGCCTCTTCCACGTCCTCTTGAGTGACAATGTCTTCTTCAGTCTCACCGCTGATCTTGCGGTAGAAGACCTCCGCGATGTCGGTATTATCGCAGACGATGATGAGAACTGGCGGAACCGTGTCCTGTCCGGGCTTAGCCTCCCGGATGTACTTGAAACGCTCGACCCACTGGCCGGCAATCTGTTTCAAGGCGGCTTCGGCCTCGCGGTAAACGACTTCCGGCTTGGGCTTGCGTGCCTTGCCCGGCAATCGCTCGCCCGGCTGAATAGCCTCGTCAATTGCGCGCCAAAGGCGGAAGTACCGTGCTTCCGGCCGGCCTGTGGTGTCCGAAACCGGCAGACGCGGTATTTTCACGATCCCGCTTTCGATGGCGTCCACCAAGCCGAAATCGCTCGTAATCCACGGGAAGGGGTAGCCTTCGGGATGTCCGCTGCCGTGGATATAGAACGGCGTCGCTGACGTGTCCGCGCAGAACAGGATGCCGGGCTTGCCGTCAGGGCCGGCGTTATTGATCCGGTCCAGCCCCTCGATCCAAACGGTCGCCTCTTCCATCTCGGCCTTGACCTCGGCGGCTTCGTCCCGTTCCAGCTTCTCTTCCAGCGGGGCTGGACGCCAGCAGTGGTGGCCTTCGTCATTGAGTACCATCAGCGGCATCCGGTCGTACAGGTCGCCCAGGACACGGCGGGTAAAGGCTTCGCCCGTTTCCGAGCCCTTGTTGACTACCGCAAAACTCGACCCGCCCTCGGAGTGCTCCGATTCCGGGGCGAAGGCGTGCCAGTTCGTCACCAGCACCTTGCCCGCCTGGAGCAGCGGCCGGTACTTGGACGGCACGAGGTCGAAGTACTCGTAATAGTTGTCGGGATTCTCCGGCCGGAGCACCTGCAACCGCTCCTTCACCGTTAAGTTCGGGCACACGACAAGCACGCCATTGGGAAATTCGCGGCTTGCCGGGTTTGTCCCCCGGTTGCAGAACGCCCAACTGACGAGCATGGCCATAACGACCGTCTTGCCCGAACCCGTGGCCATCTTGCAGGCCATGCGAATCAGCCCATGAAGGTCGTTGGCCCCGCTGGGCTTGTCGATCAAGGTCGGATAGAAGTCCTCGCGGGCCGTTGGGAAGCCGGGGCGCTCGCCGGCCAATAGTCTCCTCAGGTCGTCGTCGCTCAAGGCGAAGGTCTGGAATCCTGTCCTGCGCGACCGGCCGGGGATGCGAAGCTCAGCCAGGTAGATCGCCGTTTCGACTGCCTCACGCTGGCAGAAGAACAGCCGGCGCACCAGGTCCGGCCGCGCCCAGTGAAGTAGCAGTTCTTTCGTTACGTTCGTGGCTCCCCGGTATCCGGATTCCCGCCAACGCCTCACGTCCTCCCGCAGCGCATTGACAAGCGGCAGGTCGTCGTGCTCTTCTTGCGTCATCCCCGGCAGGTAGCGGTCCGCCGAGCCGGTCCGCTGGTCCTTGTACCAGTAGCCGGCCTGCCTGCGCATGCCGCCGTGCCCGGCCTCGCCTGTCTCACGGTCATAGACCCAGTGGTCGGCCGGTTCCACGTAGGGGTTGCAGAGGATCGGCCGTTCGACCGGCTGGATCGGAATGTCCTTCGGTTTCATCGGTGAACCGCTTTCAGCCAAGCTGGTGTCGCCGGGCCCCATGGCGCCCGCTGTTTCCCTTGTGGGGAGATTCCGCGAAATTGCTTGATTTTGGTACGTCTTGACACGATAATGTATTTAGCGACCAGAAGGCCGGCGTCAGCCGACCGAGGGCTTAGCCCCTGGCCGCTCCTTTTTTTGTTGCTCCGTGATCCAGGCGATCACATCCTGGTACGCCTCATTGCCCTTATAGATGAGTGGCTCGATGCCCGTGATTCCTCCCCCGTCAATCGCACGCGAGGGCAAACCCCGGGCCTGCTCCTCCTTCTTGCGGGCGCTGTAGAGGCAAACATCACAAAGCTGGAGCACCACGCTCTTGGCGGAGTCGATGAAGAATCCTTTCTCCACAACCCGCCCAAGGCGAAGCGTGCTGTTGATCCCGCGCAGTATGCTCAGGGACTTCTCGACGTCATGGACTACTTCCTTGTTTTCGTCGAAGACGAAGATCGCCAGAGGCTTCTCGGGGCGGCTCGCAAGGTACTCGTCCACCACCCGCGCTACTAAGGGGAAGGCTGCAACGTAAGGGTTGAGCTTCACTCCGGACCCCAACGTATTCTGAACCCACCGGCGAAAGCGATCTTTGTCAATGGCGCGGTAGATGAATTTCACTCCGTGACGATTGGCCAACGCCAGCCATTGGTCCCGGAAGCCTACCCGCGCCGCAACGGAAACGCCGCGGAAATACCCCTCCCCATTTCGCAGAGCCCCCCCGTGAATCTCGAAGTCGTCCGGGCGTGCTGGCAAGAACGTTCTATCCACCGCCGCTTGAAGGTCCGTCTCAAGGTTTTGCCACACCGCTTCCGGCACAACCAGGGCTCCAAGCACGAAGACCCGTTGTTGAGGATCATCCAAGTTCGTTCCGGTATTCCCGGTTTCGTCAAAGTACACAAGGTACATGTTGTATCTTCTCCGCAGAACTTCAAGCCAGCCGATGTATCCGCATGACCTCGTTGCCGCGCGGGTCGATTACCTTGACCGCCACGCGCTTGTGCTTGCCGGCCGGGAAGGGCAGGGACACCGTGCCCGACAGGGCCTCGAAGCGGTCTTCATCCACCACGCCCTTGAGCGCCCGGGCCAGTTTGTCCCAGGCCGAGCGGTCGGGGAAGAACGCCTGCGTGATGCAGAACGTCCGGCCGTCGTAGTCGCCATCCAGGAACCACGCCGCCACTTTGTCGGCCTGCGTGGGCGTAATCGAGTTCTCAACCGGGTTGTAGATGTCCACGCCGTCCATGTGGGCGACGTAGTTCCCTTCCTTGTCCGGGCCTTCCACGCGCGTCCGAGGCTGGCCGAATACCGTGAAAAGCTGGCTGCCTGGCTGCTCTTTCAAGAGGCCGTCCATGCCGGGGTTCACGTCCGGCCGGATATGCGCCATGTGAACCATGCAGCCGCGNNCCGTACTGCGGGCCGAACACCACGCACACGTTGGCTTCGCCTTCGGGGTCTTTGTCTTCCTGGCCCTGCGGAACCCACCGCCCTTCGGCGTGCAAGCCCGTGGCGTTCTCCTGATAAACCGGCTCCAGCCGGCTGAACTTCATCACTTTATTGTTGGGGAACGTCACCGCGTCGATCTTGAGCAGGCGGATCATCTTGTCCAGGTAGGCCGGGATGTTCTGCGTATCGGCGAACGCCTCCACTGGCCGGACCTCGAACGTGCCTTCCAGAAGCTCCGGCTCGCCGTCAAATTTGCCGCCGCCGGCGCCTGCCTCGATAATCCCGGCCTCGCCGAGCGACATTTCCGGCGGCTGGACGGCCTCGACCGTAAACGGCCCAGTCACGCGGACTATGCCGCGAACGACCGCGGGCTGGTCCACCAGTTCCTCCTGTTCGGCGTTGGCGGCGATGCAGGCGTTCACTTCGTCCATCTTTGCCCGCCACGCCTTGCGGTATTCCGTTACCGCGTCCTGAAGCGCCTGCGGCCAGTCGGGATCAGTATCGAATGGTACTTCCCAATGCTCCCACTTGAGCGACTTGGGCAGTTCCCATCGCCGCCTGTCGGCCTCAGTAATCGCCTTCTTGCCTTCGGTTCGATCCTTTGTCACCAGCTTCACAAGGAACCTGTCGCGAACGTCCTTCGCGATCTTCGCCAGAGCCGCATTGCACGCGGCCAAACGTTCTTCAAGAACCGGCTCATGCCGAGCGAAGATCGGGTCCAGGTTCGGATTCTGGGCGATGCTCTTGAGGGTGATGTGCGGGACGGTCTTGTAGAGGAAGCCGGGATGCGGACTCGCACCCTTTCCGTTTGGCTTCTCGCCGTCGGCGACTCCGTTTTCGTCTTCCCCCTTGATTCGGTAGCGGTCGAACTTGGCGGTCAGCATCCGCTGGCGAGCGATGGCGATGGCGACGCGGCTGGTGTCGGTGGTGATCCAACGCCGGCCCCACTGTTCGGCCACGAAGGCAGTTGTCCCACTCCCGCACGTCGGGTCAAGCACAAGATCGCCGGGATCTGTCGTCATCAGTACACATCGCTTGATAACTTCGTCATCCGTCTGGACGACATACTCCTTGTCCAAGGGTGATCGGGTGTCAGCCCAAAAGTTACTTCTCGGCTGCGTAGGGTTGTCATCGAAGTATTGGATAAAGCAGGGGCGGAACTTCTTCCCCAGGGGCATCAACCGGTCCCCTTGCAGCAATCGCCTAACCCCGGTTGTGTTTGTTCGCCAACTCTTTGATCCAGCTGGCACTTTCATGCCGTACATCATGAAATCGTACGTACAGCTCTGTGTATATCCAGATGAGGCGAAGTCGCTAGGGTAGAACACCCGCCCAGACAAGGAATGTGGGTCTAACGATTCCTCCTCGTTCATGCGGTATCGGGAACCGGTCTCACGCGATTCCGCCCACATGTAGTTCGTCCCTCGTCCAATCGCCTTGTCTTCAGTAAGTTGGTGAAACTTGGCAGCCTCGGTGTTCCTTGCAAACCAAATCACATAGTCACAGGCGCGGGGCAAACCGGCCGCACCAAGAGGAGAAGATGTACGATATGAGATGATGCTTCTGAAGTTCTCAGGACCAAACACCTCGGCCAATAACATCTTAACGCGATCAACGTTTTCGTCACTAATCTGCACGAAGATACTACCTGTATCGGCAAGAAGTTCCTTGGCTACGAGCAGCCTGTCGCGCAGGTAGGCAAGATAGGAGTGGACGCCAAGGCTCCAGGTGTCACGGTAAGCCTTGACCATTTCCGGCTCGCGGGTGAGGTCTGATTCCTTGTCCTTCACGTCGCGCTGACCGACTTCCGGTTGGAAGTTGCTGGCGAACTTGATGCCGTAAGGCGGGTCCATGTAGATCATCTGGACCTTGCCGGCCAGGTTCTCGCGCCGGGCCAGGGACGACATGACCTGAAGGCTGTCGCCCAGGATCATGCGGTTGGTCCAGTCCACGTCGTGCCTGTAGAACTGCACGGCCTCGTGGTACGCCTGTTCCGGGTCGCCAAAAAGCATCCGGGCCACGTCCTGCCGGCGGGCAACCTTCAAGACGGCTTGGGCCGAAACCCGCTCGTGGATGTGCAGGGCCACCGGGTCCACGGTGAGCTTCATCGCCTGCGTTTCGCGTTTGCCGGCCCATTCCAGCCACGGCTGCTGGTTGCGCAGGGCGTCGGTCAGGAGTTGGGCCTCCTCGGTCGTTAGCTTTCGGCGTCGGGCTTCGGCCAGCAGTTCCGGCAGCTTGTCGGGCTTGCCGGTGGGGTCGAATCGCAGGATGGGCGGCAGGTGGGGGTTGTACTCGTAGACGGCCTTGGGGATGGCGGGGACAGTGCCTTCGGCGGCGATCTTGGCCGGCGGGTTGTTCTTTCGCTTGGCCTGCTTGTGCCGGTAATCCGTTACCTCGATCTTGCCTCCGCCGTTCTTTCTCTTGGCCATGACCGTCTCCATCCACCGTGCGCGTATCCGTGCGAAATGATTCCCTGCGCAAGCTGCCCCCACAAGTCGAGGAATGGCCTGCCGCGCGCCGAACCACCCCGGCCTGAGCGACAATCGGGCAAGGGCAGCATTATGGAGCGCGTCAACAGTATTGGCAAGGGGGCATTCAGGCAGGAAACTGGCTATGCGCCGGGCGGAACTAAGAAAACGGCGAAGCCGGCGCGGGGAGAAACGCCAAGGTGGCCGACGGGGCGTTCGGCAAACAGAGCGGGCCTGCCGAGGGGGAGCGACAGGCCCGCACAGGTCGTCGGACCGGCCGGGGGGAACCGGTCCGCATCAGGGACACAGAAAGACTATGCCCTGTTCACCGGGCGGTCAAGCGAATTCTGGGTAGTGGCTCAGTTTGGAATCCATGCTTAAGCGGTCAGGCTTGACCGTCTTGCCTTTTCATGCTACCCTGTCAGTATGGAAAAGGGCAAGAAACGCGACTTCGCACAGGTGGCTTTCGACGTGGTGCAACAGGCTACAGGCCAGGCCAAGCCGGAAGAATCTAAGAAGAACCCGGCGGCGGTGGAACTTGGGAGGCTGGGCGGACTCAAGGGCGGGAAGGCTAGGGCCGAGAAGATGACGGCTGACCAACGAAAGATAGCCGCCATCAAGGCCGCGCGGGCTCGATGGCAGAAGAAGAAGCCGAGCCGATAGTATCCTCTTGCGGCCCCGCGCCGTACTCGGCGGGCTCGTCCAGTTCTACCAAATCTTCACTAAAATCGAAGAGTAAGGGTATTGTTACTTCGTGGGGGTTATGTTCGTTGTACCAGTCGGCATCGGTCTTAAGATGTACGCAATCGTTTAGTATCTGCCCACGGCGCTGCTGAAACGCCACGTGCATTTCTTCCGGCTGAGCGTCGTGTATATCTACCCATAACGTCAACTGCCTTTGCTTGCCGTCTGGAAGCAGTTCAGTCTTGCGCAGAGCATGCTTCTGCCGCACGTGGTGGCCATGCTCGTCCACAAAAAACTGTTCTCGCATCGCGTCGGCAAGCTCTCTTGCGCATTCTTCCGCCTGGCTCTTTGGCTGCGGCACCCACTCGTGATGACGGATCGCCCAGTACGCAATATCCTTGGCCGTTGCTGGCCAAGGTTCTCCCGCCTGGCGGTAATGCTCTACGATGTCTTGGAGTGCTTCTGCTTTACTTTTCTTGATCCTCATGTTGCACCCTTTCCGGTCCACGTTGCGACCATCTTGCCCCAACCATCCGTTAGGGCTTCAGCAATAACGATGTCACGCACTGGTACGAGCATTTCAGTGTTAGCAGAATATGGAATCTCGCGTCGGTAGTGCAATTGACCAACGATAATCCCAGGATGAATGCCGAGTTTGTTCGCAAAACGGTTAATGCGATCTTTGCTGTACAAGGGGCCGACGCGGGAGATAAACGAATTCAGTTCCGCACTAGAAATCAGCATGTCCGCCGCTTCGTGGTCCGCTCTGATTTCCGCGCTAGCGGTTTCCGGGTCATCGGGCTTCTCGTTGATGTTCACATCTATCGTCATTTCATCACGATGTAAGATGTGATCCACTTCATGCATGAGTGTGTGCCAAAAATAGTCAATCCGAGGAAAGCGAAGGGACATTCCGATAACAGGAAACTCGCCTACAAAAAAGGCTGCACCATCAATTCGGCTTCGCGGCAGATGCTCAACCACCACAAAGCGTACTCCCAGTTCTGCCAACAGCCTCGGAACTTTACGGGTTTCTTCTGGCCACGCGGCCAATTTCCGCAAACGAGATATGCCGGTCTTTAGCGTTTCGGGCTTAAACTCTGCTGCCTGCACTAGGCCAGCCAATTGCTTGACCCGGCAGACCCAGCAGACCTGCGCCGCCCTAATTTCGGGCGTCAGTTCAACGTTTGCCCTGGCAGCAATCTTGACAGGCGGCAAATGGAAGAGGTCGTCGGTTTCGTAGAACCGAGTCAGTTCGCTCTTTAGGTCCGCCAGAGTTTCGGTTGGAGCTATCCAGCCTCGCGACAACATGGCCTTGACAGGCGCGATTTGGAAAAGATGCGCTCGCTCTGCGATCTCATCTTTTGGTTCATCTTCCAGCCAGAGCGAATACGCGGTCTGCAAATTCATCCATACTTCCGGCCCAGTCCCAAACGCCGCGCCTAATTCGTAAGCGGTCTGCGCCGTAACGGCCTTCTTGCCAGTGACAAGAAGGTTTACATGCTGGACCGTTCTGTTCACGATGCCGGCCAAATCGGCTTGCGTCCAGCCGCGAGCCACTAATTCATCACGAATGAATTCGCCCGGCGGAAAAGCCTCAACTGGTCGCTTGTAAGTCACTAGTGATAATCCTCAATCGCGATCACTCTGATCGCGTTCTTTGGGTTGCCCTTCTCTACCTCAACCACAAGCCGCCACTGGTCGTTAAGCCGTAGCGAGTGTTGATGGGAGCGGGATCCTTGCAGCTTCTCAAAGTGCAATGATCTGAAACTAAAGAGAGCCCGCTCGTCGAGGACGGATCGAACGACCTGAATCTGTTTTCGGAACGCACGCACAACATCCAGCCCCCACTTTCCGCGGAAGCTTGGGTCGGTTTCCAGCCGTTCCAAATCGTCGTCATCGTATTTGACTTCCATCCATGCCGCCCTAACATTGTTGGCACCCCATACAAGCATTATTAAGGAGCCGGCCGTCTACATCAAGAGCAAAAAAACATTTTTTAACGCAAGTAGTGTTTTTTTCTTTACTTTGCCTAACCGCTCACGCATAAAGGTCAGTATGAACAAGCTAACCAACCACAAGCGGAAAGCGGTGGTTGCGGCACTGGTGGAAGGCAATTCCATCCGCGCCACGGTTCGCATGACGGACGTGGCCAAGAACACCATCGTCAAGTTGCTGGTGGAGCTTGGCGAAGCTTGCGCCGCCTACCACGACAAGCACGTCCGCAACGTTAAGGCCAAGCGGGTCCAGTGCGATGAAATCTGGTCATTCTGCTACGCCAATCAGAAGAACGCGCCCGGCGACAAGCAAGACGAATTCGGCTACGGCGATGTTTGGACATGGACCGCCCTGGACGCCGAGAGCAAGCTGATCGTGTCCTACATGGTCGGCCTGCGCGATGCCGGGTACGCCACGGAATTCATGCATGATCTGGCCGGTCGGCTGGCCAGCCGCGTCCAGCTTACGACCGACGGCCACAAGGCCTACCTGGAAGCCGTGGAAGATGCCTTCGCGGGCGAGATCGACTACGCTGTGCTGGTGAAGCTCTACGGCCCGGCCAAGGATTACACCAACGAAGTCCGGTACAGCCCGTGCGTTTGCACCGGCTCGCGCCGCACCCCCGTCAGTGGCAACCCGGAGCAGCGGCATATCTCCACCAGTTACGTTGAGCGCCAGAACCTAACCATGCGAATGAGCATGCGCCGTTTCACCCGTCTGACCAATGGATTCAGCAAGAAGATCACCAACCACGAAGCGGCGGTAGCCTTGTACTTCATGCACTACAACTTCTGCCGGATTCTCCAGACGCTCCGGGTTACGCCGGCGATGGAAGCGGGCTTGTCCGATCACGTCTGGGAAATTGAAGAAATCATTGACCTGCTCGGCTAGCGAAGCTACCTTTCATGAACACAAATCCGCTGGTTCGGGGAAGAAAGGGAGCGATCATGGCCGAGACCAGGCAAGTACAGTGCATCAGGAAGAGAGACCGGCAAAACCCACACGAAAGAATCGAGGGAATCGGGGGCGTAACCGCCGGCGGTTCCCGGTGGTATCTCACTGAGGACGACGCCATCGCCGCGATTGAATCGGATAGAATCCAATTCTGGACCACAGCGAACGGCAAATCAGTTTGGGTTATTATTGCCGTTCACTTGGGGCGCAAGTATTTGAAGACTCAGGCGGATGGGTTGGAGCCAAACAACCTTCTGGCTCTGCCCCCGTGCCCACTGCTTCCGTCATAATGTAATCATACGGCGACATGATGCCTGTGGGTTCTATCGCCCACGCCAAGGCGCATTGTGCCGCGTACAACTCAGCCTTCTTCGGGGCATTTGCCTGATCTAGCCAGGCCGCGCGGAGCTTCGATATTTCTCTATCTACAAAACCCATGAGTACCTTCTTTCTGCCGGCCGAGCCAGCGTTGATTTTTCAAACTGACCTACTGCCGAATTCTGCCTAGACGGCCACCAGCGTGCCGTCCATGCCGTCGTTGGACTGGGCCTGGTTGACGCTGTGCTGCCAGGAGGCGGTTTTCCAGATATGGAACCGCCGGCCGATCTCGACCCACTCGTAGCTGCCAGGCCCGGCGTTGACGTGCAACTGGCCGGGGTAGTAGTAGGTCCCGATGATCGTGCCATCGCCCAGGCGGGGCTTGGGGTGCCGCCCGCCGCCGGTGGCTCCGGGGTAGTTGATCTCATACATCGTGGGCCTGACTACGGCCGTGATGCCGTAGGTCGTATAAGCGCCAGATGCCCAACCCTTGACGAACTCTGCCCGCCTTACCCGGTCGTATTCATCCAGTTCGGTGATCTTGGCCTCGCTGGACACCGGCGGCAAGAAGACAGAGGGGTACCTCCTGTTTCCGCACGTGTCAGAAAAACCATTAGTCTCTGTTGACTTTTGGCCTTAAGGATTACAATGACGAGGTCAAAGCCGGCTCTCATGGGGAGAATTCTATGGCGCGTTGCCTGGCAGTGTTGTTGACAGCGGCACTAGTGGCGTCAACTGCGGGTTTCTCCGCCGGGACTAATTCAAGCAGCATATCTTCTGCTACGTCCCCGTCAACCTTGCGTGTACTTGCGACCACTGCCCGTCTGCCAGCGAGCACTGTGTCACCGTTTGACCCGGGGCACATCCGGCTTCTAACCAGGCTGGGTGACGGAGCCCTCAGGCACTGCGACGTCATAACGGGCATTGCCGCTCTTTCGGGGCAACGGGTAGCCACCTGCGGGTATGACGGCGTAGTTCGCGTGTGGGACGTGCGGACCGGAAAACAGCTTGCCCAGATGGAGAACAATCTGGCGGTCGCGAAGCTGTACGGCTACCACAGCTCCATAAAGGATCTGCTGGCTGTGCCGGGCCAGGATCTGCTGATAGCCACGGGCGAGCGCGGAACCGTCCTGTGGGACGCCAAGACGTACCAGCCGGTGCATGATTTCGACATGACCGGCTCATTCCTGTCCATCGACGCCAAGGGCCAGCGTCTGGCGGTGGCGCACGAGGGATGGATTTCGATTTTTGACCTGCCTGGGCGGCGCGAGCTTTCCGGCGAAAAGATTCTCGGCGCCGACGGCTACTGCGTGACCCTCAACGCCAAGGGAGACGCCATCGTGGGAAGCATGGATTCCACCATCCGGCGATTTTCCGCGGCCAGCCGGCCGATCAAGTTGTTCAAGGAAGAAGACCGTGAGGTCGAACAAGCCAATCGCACCGGGGCGGTCTGTTTCCTGGCCCCATCGCCGGAGCAGGACAAGGCCCTCGTATGTTGCAGCCAAAAGCCATGGATGATGGATCTTTCCACCGGTGAGCGGCTGGAGAACTTCACCTCGCTGCCGAGCCTGCGGCGGGCAACCTGGTCACCCGACGGCAAGACCATCGCCGCTGCGAACGAAAAGAGCCTGTACCTCCTTGACTCTTCCGACATGTCGGTGAAATGGTCGGTCCCGCTACCGGGTGACTACCACTGCAGCCATTGCGGCCCGGTCTTCTCATCCGACGGGGCGGAGGTTTATTCCACCAGCAGCAACGTGGTCTGCAGGTTCAGCGCTGCCGACGGCAAGCAGCTCTTCCCCTCGCCCGACCAGCCGCTACGTAACGTGGCCTTGCAGACGGTTTTCGTGCCCGGCACCGACTTGTTGGTTGAATCCGGCGGGGATCCCACCGGCCGCGTCCGTCTGGTTGATCGAAAGAGCGGTTCGGTGAAGGCCGAGTATCTCGTCGACCGGATGAAGAATTACAGGGTCTATTCGGCCGTCTCCGCCGACAGCAAGTTTCTCCTGGTGCGGAAGGAAGGCGTCAACCACGTGTTCGAACTCACCGGCGGAAAGGAACTGCTGACAGTCGCAGGCGCGGCAGGAGATTACAGCTGGTTCCCGCGTTACATGCCCAGTTGCATCAGTCCCGACGGCCAGAACTGGATGCTGTTGGATGATAAGGAACTGAAGGTATCCAATGTCGTTACCGGCCAGGTGATCTACCGCCAGGAGGCGTCCAAAGCTCTGGGACTGATAGCCGGCCCAGGCCAGCGGGTGGCGATGATAAGCCCCAAGGTTGTGAGTATCCTGAACTTCAATGGCCAGACCCTTCAGAGCTTCTCGGGCAGTGATTTCCGGTGTTGCGCTTTCTTGCCGGCGCCTTCCCAGGCTCTGCTGATTTCGACGTCAAAAGAAATCTACCTGTATCGCGGACAGGGGCAACTGCTCCAGCCGCGCAAGCTCTCGCCGGCGGAGATCCAGCAAGCCGTAAAGCAGCTTGGGGACAGTTCCTTCAAGACTCGCGAGGAAGCGACCGAGCTTCTGATCGCCGGCGGCGAAGATGTGCTGCCGGCGCTTAAGGAAGTCAAGGCCGGCGACGCCGAAGTAAAGAACCGCCTGCTCAGGGTCGAGAACGGCATCCTCGCCTGCAATTACACTGTTCGGGACTGTGTCCACGTCGGGGCGGAGGATCCCTCGCAAGAGCAGCCGGCAAGCGAGCAGTTCAACATCTTCTGGGAACTGGCGGTTCACCCCGACGGCCGGCATTTTGCGGCCCTGCTGGGGGAGCAGTTTCATTATCGCATAGTCCTGGGCCGGATAGATGGCGACAAGATAAGCCTGCTGGGCCTGGTTCCCTCTGAAGACATGGCCGACAGCATTCAGTTTGACGAGCGAGGCATGCTTATTGCGGGCTGCCGCAACGGCACGACGGCGATCTACGATACCGGCCCGGGCGGCCAGGAGCTCCAGGCGGTGAAATACCAAAACGTTCCAATCGAGGATTCGGGGGAATCCGAAACCCCTGAAGTCTCGGAATGAATAACCTGGGAGGAAACATGTCGCGATTCTTGATCCTGTTGGCTGCGGCGGCGCTGGCGGCTGGTGTTGGAACGGGCGCAGTCGGCGCTGCGGGCAGTTCATCGAAGGGCGGGGCCTCCAGCCTGGCGATCACCACTCATCCCCGGCCGACCACCTGGGCCAATTTCGATCCCACTCACCTTCGCTGCACCACCCGGTTTGGCGACCCGTTCCTGCGTCACGGCGGAATCGTCAACGGCATAGCGGCGATGTCGGGCCAGCGGCTGGCCTCGGCCGGCAGCGACGGCATGGTCCGCCTGTGGGACATGCGGAATGGAAAGCAGCTTGCCCAGTTTTTCGGCGATGGCGGGATGATAGAGGTCATCGTCCTGCCAGGCGAGGAGCAACTGCTGGGCATGGGCGAGCGCGGCACATTCCTCTGGGACCTTAAGACCGGAAAATCGCTGCACGACTTCAGGGAGGGCAAGGGTTCCTCTCACATGGCCTTCGATCCGAAGAACCAACGACTGGCCTTTGACTTGAACGACAGCGTGTCAGTTCATGACCTGCCCGGCCGCAAGGAACTTTTCCAATTCCCGATTCCGGGACGCATGCTCGCAGGCCTGGCCTTCAACACCCAGGGCGACCTCATCGTCGGCAGCAGCGATTCCAAAATCTACCTGCTGGCCGGGGCCAGCCAGGCGCCCCAGGTCCTCAAACCCGAAGACAAGGAAATTGCCCAGGAAAGCCTGCACACCAGCTCGATAACCGCCTTGGTATCCTCTCCGGCCCATGACAAAGCCTTCGTCTGCTGCGCAAGTCCCTGGCTCATGGACCTGGCCAACGGCCAACGGCTTTGGACGGCCAGGAAGGTTTCCGAACCGTGGCGCGGGGCCTTCTCGGCTGACGGCAAGAGAATCGCCGCCGTGGGTGATAAGGATTTGTACCTGCTGGATTCAGCCAACGGAACACTCCTATGGTCAGCCGCGGTCCCGGGAAGTGGCCACTGCGGGCTGGGTTTCTCGCTTGACGGGGCAGAGATCTACTGCGGCAGCGACAGTCTCATATGCAGGTTTGACGCTGCGACAGGCAGACAACTCTACCCTCCACTCGATAAACCCTTGCGCAACTGGGCGGTGCACACCTCGGTCGTTCCGGGCACGGACCTGCTAGTGGAATCGGGCGGAAACCGCAGTGGCGGCGTCCGGCTGATCGACCGCAATAGCGGCCTGGTGAAGGCAGAGTACCTGGTCGGTCAGCCGGTGGTGAATTCGGCGGTTTCGCCCGATGGCAGATTCATCATGGTGCGCAAGGCCCAGACCATTCCAATTCTCCAACTGACCACCGGGCGGCAGGTGGCGGTCTACATGCGGGAACAGGACCAGAATTACTGGTACCCGCCCGGCTGCATGAGCCCTGACGGGCAGAAATGCATAATTCTCGCCGGCGGGGAATTCAGGGTCTATGACCCGGCGGAGGATCTGATTGATTACCAGGAGCGCGTTTCCAGGGGCGCCGGCATGGTCAATGGCACGGGCCAGCGGGAAGCCATGATCTGCTATGACCGGATAAAAATCCTGAATTTCGGCGGCCATGTCCTTCAGGAACTACCAACGGAGAAGATGGACGGCGGCACGGTTCGCTACTGCGCCTTTTTCCCCGGCGATCAGAAGCTGCTGGCGGCGACCGAGCATGGCCTGTACTTCTGGTCCGGGCAGGGCAGCAAGATTCAGCCGCGGAAGCTCTCTAGCGATGAGATACAGAAAGCCATTGGCCAGTTGGGCGATGCCTCGTTTGCCAAGCGCGAGGCTGCAACCAACCTGCTGATTTCCGGCGGCGAAGCCGTGCTGCCGGCCCTGAAGCAGGTGACCAGCAGCGACATGGAAGTCAAGGACCGCATTGCTAAGGTGGAGAAGCAGGTGACCGTTTGCGACTTCACCTTGCGCAGCGCGGTGCATTTGCCGTGCACGGGCAAGGAGGTGACCTTGCCCGGCATAGGGGTTACCGTTACGACTCCCTGCCCGGTGTTTTGGAATCTGGCAGTGCATCCCGACGGAGTGCATTTCGCCGCCCTGCGCGGAGAGTTATTCAGCAGATGTATCATCTTTGGCAGAATTGACGGCGAAAAGATAAAGCTGCTCTGCCAGGTCATACCAGAGGAAATACCCAACAGTATTGAGTTCGACGACAGGGGATTTCTGGTGACGGGAAATCTCAACGGCACCACCACCATCTACGACAGTGGTCCTGGCGGCCTGCCCTCCCAGCCGGTTGAACAAGTCGATGAGGTTAAGGGGCTCTAACAGAACCTACACGGGCCGCGACGGAGCGGCTTTTGCCGCAGGCCGGCGTTGCTCGGACTCGACGACCCATTGCAGGGTCGTCCTCGCCCTCGTGCCTTGGCCTTTGTCAAAAGCCGCCCGTCCCTGCGGGTTGCAGCGAAAACCGGCCATCTGCCTCGTCAGGCCTCCTGGCCATACCGCCCTGGGTANNCCGCAACGCGGCTCACGCGGCATGTTGTTAGGGACTCTAGGGCTGCACTTTCAGTTGAACGACCAGGAAAAGGCCCTTGGCCGGCGCGGAGGCAACCTGCATCTTCCCGAGCAGCACGGGCTTGCCCACCGGGATGCGGACGCTGGTGTTGAGCGCGTAAGCGTTGAAATCCAGCCGGTCCAGTTCCCGGAACATCTCGTCGGCGGGGCGCGTTGAGGCCGGCGGCGAGGGGGGCTTGGCGCGCCGCAGCGTCTTCTCGTCAGGCTGGCTAATGACGCTGCGGACGTTTATGTTGGCCGTCGCGCCGTTCTCGGCAATGCCAGGCGTCAACTCCAGCACCGGCCCCCATTGCACGATCTGGATCATGGGGTCATATGCCGACACGTTCTCGCTGACGATCGGGCTGCCGTCGGTGACGACGGTCTGACATGGGCCGCCGGACAGGTATAGCGGGCGGTCCTCCAGCCCCGCGACACTGCCGCTGAACGCGATCTCCGCGTCCAGCGAAGCGAGCTGGTCGGGAGCAACTTCCGCTAGTGGACTCTGCGTCGGGCCGAAGAGTTTGTCCGCCTTCTGGTTGTCCAGCATCAGCCACCAGGCCTGCAGCACCACGTTTCGCCTCGCCGCGCGTGCCTTGCGGAGGAGCTTGAGGAATTCGTCGATCTTGACCTGCTGGGCCTGCGTGGCCTCAACCAGGACCGCGCCGCCGGTCTCCGCCCGCAGCAGCGGCGTCCCACGCTCGAATAATTGCCCGATCATGTTGGAAATATCCAGGGGCGTGAATATGCCCGGGTCGCGCTGCTCCTGGTCGCGCTGATGCTGTTCGCGTGGCTCGTACAGGCGAGTGGGGGGAATGCCGCTCTTCTTGGGCATCTCGACAGGCTGATCGATCAGGTCGCTGACGTTGTAGACGCGCAGAACCCTGACGTCGTCATGCTGATCGGCGGCGACAGTCACAACCGCCGGGGCCGAAGAAGTTGCCGCTGGGCCGACGGAGGCATTTTGGGCCCACAGCGACCATCCCGCCAACAAGACTGCCATCGCACAAAAAACCGACCTGGGCCAGCGTCGCACTTGCCGGTCAAGCATATCTAGGTCCTTTCTCGTTTGGCTGGCCGCTCGGCCAGGTCCACAGTCTCGATCGTTATGCGGCCATCCTTTGGCATCGGGCACATGTGGGAAGTACGGGTTTCCCCGGCTTCCCCGAATTTGCGAATGACCTCCACGTGCAGCACCGAGGGCCCCAGCAGTCTTCCCTCCACCGCCCCGTGGCATTCCACCTGGATGACGACCGGGTGGTTGTACCGGGCGGGGACCATGCATTCCACGATGCCCGTGCTCCAAAGCGTTTCAAACGGACCGGGCTTGTAAGGAGAGGTTTCCTTGGATTGCTTGATTGCCTGCTCATCGGGTTCGACGATCAGCGCGGCGGTCGTCAGGCCGTTGTCATTGTCCCACGTTAGCACCACCCGCAGCTCCGCCCGGATGTCACAGAGCTGGCGATCCAGGTTGGCAGCATAGGCGGGCACTGCACTCTTGATCTTCGGCCAGATTCTCGCCAGGTCGGTCAGCACGATCTTCTGCATCTGCTCATCTTTCCAACTGAGCGAAGCCAGCACACCGCTCAGCAGGTCCACGATTCGCCTGCAGTCGCTTTCATGGGAACCGCGCTTCCAGGGACTGGAGTCGATTCGATGGAAGAGGGCCCCTGCCAGATCTCGGCACAGGACCATGGAAGAAGGATTAAGCTTGTGTGCATTCTCAAACGCCAATACGGCCAGGTCCCACTCCTGGGCCTGGGCAAAGCGTCGTCCCAGGGCCTGCAGCAGCAGGGCGTCGTTCACTTGCAGCTCCAGGATGTTGCAGTAAATCTGGAGGGCCGTCTCCGGCTGGCGGTGCTGCATGAAGAAATCGCCGCAGGCAAAATAGAAGGCCGGCGTGTCCTTGTGCAGTTGCCGCAGGCGGTAGTAAACCTGCAGGCGCTGGGAAGGACCCGCATCGGAGAGCTTCGAGATCGACTCTCCGGCGGCGGGATGCCAGGGAAGGATCATCGTTAAAGTGTCAGCCGATTCGGGAGAAGTCAACTGACTGGGGGAAGCAGTGGCCGGTTGGTCCAGGCGCGCCGGCGGAGTGGATGGCGGGATATTGCGGTTCAGCGTTGTCGTCAGATCCCTAATATCAGTGGTCTGGGGGCGGCCGGAGGAGAATACTGTACCCGCGCCGGTCTCGGAAGCCGCGTTGTTACCGAAAATGCCGCCGCTGCTGCCGTTGCCATTGTCGTACTTGCTGTATTTGAAGATGCTCTCTTTAGGCTGCTTGTTGGCCAACCTCGCCGGGCTGTCGGTTTCCGCATAATAAAACGGCAGGTAGCAGGCCAAATCTCTTACCCGGCTCTGCCACAGGGACATGACTTGGTCAGGCACGCCCAGGACGCGATCCTGATCGTTCTCACGACGCTTGGCCAGGAACTCCTGGCGCATTCCCTCCAGGCTGGCCGGGGGCAGGATGTCGAACTGGAGGTACTGCTCGAGGCTCTCCAGCACTATCAGCGAGGACCGAGGCGTCACCAGGCCGTACTCGCGTCCCAATTCAACCAGCTCGTCATGATCGGCCCCGGCGGCTATCGCCTCTTTGAGCTTTCCTTCAGCCCAGTACCGCTCGAGCAGCCTGCCCGACTGAGCCTGTTCCTGCTTCACCGTCACTTTGATTTCGGCTGATTCGGCGAGGTTGGCAGGTAATGTCAAGGTGACACCTGGCTCGGACAATCGGCCGGTCACCATGTACAGGCCGCTGCCGGCTTGATAATCCGATATGAGCTCGGCGGCGTTCCACGGAGTTGCCTTCGCCTGCAGGCGGGTATATGACTGCCCCATGGCGGCAGCGGCATCGGCAACCGACATCTTGTCCAGCGGCAGGTGCTTTCCGCCGGTCATGCCGGAAACGCCCTCCAACACCTGGTTGTTGGCGCCCGGACCGGCGGAAATGGCAAACAGCGGTCGTTGCATGTTCTGAGCCAGCGGTTTACCCATTGTCACATTGCCGTCGGAGAACAGCAATGTCAGGTCGGGGCGCACGCCGGTGATGTAGTCGCCCAGGCAATCAATGCGTGTGGCGCCGTCATAGGATATCTCCGATAGCTGTGAGTACAAGGCCTCCAGCTTGCCCGCCTGTCCTTTGTAGCTCTCGCAGAATGTGAGCTGGTGGCGGAATACCGCCAGGTACACGTCCACGTCGCGGTCGGGGAATTTGCCGAAGTAGGCTTTCAGAAGGTCAATGCACTTCTTGTGGTCCGCGTTTGCCTCCGAACCTGAAGCATCCCACAATAGGAGCACGGTCTTTGGTTGCGCCAGCGGCTGGGACGGCGGCAAGGGCTTCTTTCCCTGCGTGCAGAAGTAAGTCAGGCCGTTGGGGGCTTTCTGTATCAGCGTTGAGGGTTCCGGGGGCAAGGCATAGGAGACAACCGCCGGGGCAATCGCCGCCGGTTTATCGGTGGACAGGCTGGCGTGGACTCCGTTGGCGGCGGGCGAGAACTTCAGGCCGGGCAAAGTAGATTGGACAGCCAGCGCCTCTGGCGGGCCGTACACATCCACCTGCACCGTCAGTTCGCGGAGTTTGTCTCCGAAATCCAGCGGTAGCGACAGGATTGCCTGCTCGTTCTTGGAAGGCAACTCGTGCACGTACTGGATCATCACCGTCCGGCTGGACCTGCCCAAGACCGGAAACACGCGGGTATGGAAGCGGTTGCCATCGACCAGTTCCGCCAGCCCGGGGTCGATGCGGCGCCGTTCGAGAGTCTCGAAGACGACGCGTCCGCGTTCGAGTTCCACGCCCACCCCATCCACCATGACGCCGTTTACGTCCAGGGCGTAGCCGCACACGCGGGCTCCCTTGGGAAGCGGGAAGTCCACGTCCGCCTCAAACTGCCAGCTTTCCGTGTTGAAGAAGGTTAAGGTGGTGCGGGTCAAGGCAATTTTGCCGAACGCCTCAATGGCCACTGAAGCCTTGACGATGGGCATCGTCGGCCGGGAGGCTACCGGAATGGGGGGTACTCTGGGGTCGCGGGAGGTGATGGTGGGTCTCAAGTCTTCGCTCGCCGCCAGGGACGCCGCGGCGCACAGTAGCGCGATTAACAAGCTCGCTCTCATTCCAACTCCCCGGCACTTGCCAAGATCAACGAGCAGCTTGATTGGCATTGATCCGACATTTCCCGGATGACGTCTCTCTGACGACCGTCATCAGCAGTTTCCATGATTTTATCTCGCCCTCGCACTTCTGCAAGCGAATTCACAAGGCCGCAAACCCTTGCGCAGCCCCCCGAACAGCGTCGGAACCTGCGTCCGCGAGCTTGCCAAGCGGCGTCTTTCCGGTCGGGACAAGACCGCCTCCGCTGACCCCTCGCGTCTCCGGTGATTTTCTCGGCCACCCGCGTCATCTGAACACCACGGGTGGTGGCTTCAGGCGACCAATCCGCTCCAGGATTGCCCGGGACAGCCTGCGGGGAATCGCTACCTCCGCCATTTGAAAGACCACGTAGCGAGCGCCGGACACTATTTTGGCCCCGATCTTGACCAGCTTCTCGCGCAGCGTCGTCAGCGACCAGTGCTTCATCGCCTGACAAAATCAGCCTGGGTCAGCATCCGCTTGCGGGGTCGCTGTGGCAGCGCTTGGCCAGCAGCCTTCACGCCGATCATGTTGGCCGCGGCGGCGCAGCCGACCAGGCAGTCGAACCAGTGATTGTCGGGATGGGCTGGCCGCTGCCTCCATTCCTTCACATCGCGCCCCTGCCCGTGTGTCAGCGTCCAGCTCTCCGATCCGGCGATGTGCTCGGCAAATAGCGCGTGTTCCGTCGCGGACTTGCCGAACAGCGTCATCGCCCCAGCGTTGCCCGGGGCGGCAGACAGGGCGTCATGCACGAAGCCCTTCCAGTAGTTTACATCCACGCAGACATGGGGGAACTCGTGCGTGCCGGCGACGTTGGGCACGTACCAGTTGTGTCCCAACGTCCAGCCTGGCCGGCGCTGGTACATGCTGATTGGCTTGGAGGCGGCGCGGAGGCCGATGCCTTTGGAGAGCATCATGGTGGCGCCGCCGACCTTGTGCTTGACGGCCCCGACGATCCCGGGCTTGTAGCCCATGTCCGCCAGCAGCCGCTCGATCCGCATCACGCCGCCGCCGGCTCGCGGCCATTCGCGTTGCAGAAGTTGGCCGACCAGCCTCTCCAGCCCCGCCTGAATCGCCCCGTCGTCGCCGGCCCCTGGGAAGGCCCCGGCCAGCGGATAGGGCGTCTCTCTTTGCGAGAAGAAGCTCCTTCGCTGCTCCGGCAGCGTGCCGTAGTCGATGACAAACCCCGTGAAGTCCTCCTGCCAGGCCGCTGCGCACCAGAAGAGCACTTCCTTATGCACGTCTATGAAAGCGGTCAGGCTGGTGCAGGCCAAGGGCACTTCGCCCCGGTTGCGGCCGTTGAACCGCTCCGCGACCTGCCCTGGCATAAGCAGGTCCTCCGTAAGCTGCGGGGCTCCCGGCTCGTTCTGGTATTCCGAGGCAAAGGCCTCTTCATCACGCAGTTTCAGGTTCATGGCGTGCTGCATGGCGGATACCTCCGTCTTGGGGTCGTATCTCTCGGCCCAGGCGACAATTGCGCCAGCGTCCATAGCCTCGCGGCGGGCGGCGTAAAAGTAAGTCGCGGGCGCCAGGCCCTCGCCCGTCCGCAGGCCTTCCGCCCGGATGCGGGCGTACTCGTCCCAGAGCTTCTCTGCCATCGGGAAGGCGTAGACCAGCTTGGTGCATTCACCTTGCCATTCGGGAGTCTTCTGGCGGTCAAGCACCTGGTCGGCCAGGTCGCCGGCGTATATCTTCGTGCAGGTCAGCACCGCGGCGATGGATTCGCCCGGCCCGGCCATGCCCAGCACGTCGCCGGTGAGAAGCTGCAATCGGTAGCGTGTTTGTGAGGGCGAGCGGGCCGACTGGCGCGTCTGGGGGTCATCCAAGAGAACCAGCGACGGCCGCAAGGTCCGGCCGTCCATCGTGGTGTGCTGCTGGCCGCGCATATTGGCGTCCAGGCTGGTGACGGCGATGATCGCCCCGGACGATTCGGAGCCTTCCACCGTGGGAAAGACCAGCTTGTCGGCCGCCCAGGTGCAATAGGTGGGCTTGCCGTCGATGTGCTGGCCGATTTGCCGGCGGGCGTTGTTCTGTAGCCGCCGCAGCGGGTAGATGGCCTTGGGGAAGTCGGCCAGGAGCAGCGTGTTCTCCAGGATGGCCTTGCGGATGGGTGTAAGCAGTTCAACCGCCCGCTCCTGCGAGCCGCCGATCAAGCAGACAAAGGGCCGGTAGCCACCCAGGACCGCCCACAATGCCGACAGCCGCGCCAAGGTCGTCTTGCCCGAACCGCGCGGCATGGCGAAGGCGAACAGGCCGCCCTCCTTCACCGCCCGCTCGATCTTCTCGATGACGCGGAGGTGGTCTTCGGACCACTGGCGGCTGCAAGCCGCGGCGAAGTAGGTTTCGCAGAAGAAGCGGAAACTCGCCTCGGCCTGCTGCCGGCGGGCCGGATCAACAACATCCGGCATGGGGGCGACGTTCTGGCTGCGCCAGGTTTCGGTGTTCTTGCGGGCCAGGTCCGCAGCCCGGGCGTCGGCCCGCGGCTTGGCCGGCCGTTCGACCTCACGGACCAGCCAGCGGAGGTAGTCCAGAAGCCGGATATTCCGCCCGTCGTGCCAGCGCCGGCCGGCACGGTTCATTTGGCTGTTTAGCCGCCCGCGCGTGAGGCATTCGCCCAGCGCTGTCGAATTGAGAAGCTGGACGAGTTCGTTGCGGCTCAGCTTGTTGGGGTCAAGCGCCATCGGCCTTCTTGTGTTCCTCCTGCTGATTCAGCCAGGCCCCGTACACGATCAGGTCGATATAACCATCCACCAGCGGCAGGCCGCGGCGAATATGCGCCCGGACGGTCTTGGGCTGAACCTTCAGCAGCTTCGCCGCGGCCGTGACCGTCAGCGAGCGGATGTCCAGTTCGTCGCTCATGCGCCGCGCCTCCCGTAGGTTTCCAGTCCGTCCTGGAATCTCCGAAACCTATCTCCGCCCACGGTATAATGCCCGCCATGGCAAAGGTCCTCTGGTGCTGGCGGTGCAAGATGAATGTACCGATGCTCGATGAAGGCGAGTATGCGGAGATCAGCGAGCTTCATCGAGCTTGCCTTGGGACGATTAAGGAGTACCGTAAACGTTTCAATGTGCCGCTGGACCAAGTGCCGCCGATAATGAAGCGGTGTCAGCCGATGTTGGATGCCTACCACCGACTTACCGGTATGCGTGAAGAGAATCCAAACGCCATCCGGCATCATCGAATCTCCATCTATGGTCCGCCCTGCCCTCGTTGCGGCAAGGTGCTAAGGACGCCTATCGCTTTCAAGTGCTTTGAGTGCGGCCTTGTAGTCAGAGCAAATGCCCATGGCTAATCCACCTCTTGACCTGCCAGCGGCTTTGCCTTGCCCGCGACCTGCTCGGCTGGCCAGGGCTTGCCGGCCCGCTGGCGGGCCACGCTGTCCATCGTCGCCAGCTTTTCCGCAGGCGTGTGCGCCGCCAGATACCGCGTCGGCAGCGTCTCCCAGGTGTACGAACCGAAGAGCCGGGCGACATCGACGTGCCGTTCCAGGATGGCCGTCCTGTGCGCCATTGACGCGGATCGGAACTTCGGGGATGAAGCCAGCCGGGCGATTGTCTCGGAATCGTCTTCAACGCCGCGTAGCACCAGGGAATCGAGGATGACCGTCGGCAGGCTCTCTGTGCCGCGCGACTCGGCCGCCCAGAACCGATTGCCTCGGTAGAAGATGCCGGTGTACTCGCCGTGCTTGCCCTGCCGCAGGACCTTGACGATCCGGCCGCGGTAGTTGACCGGGCTCATGGGCCAGCAGGCGCAGGGCGTGGCCGGCATGGGCCGAAAGGGCGTGGAATGGACCTCGATGCCCCATTGAGGGTCGATCTTCGTCCAGCCTTCATCGGCGGCGGTGAGGTCTTCCAAGAACTCGAACCAGTCGGCCTCGGTTTCGGTGGGATAGCCGACGATGTTGTAGATCTTCATGTGATTGGGCGGGACCTTCGCCGCGGCCAGGCCGGCGAAGAAGCCCCGGAGCATCTGGCGGGTGATGGGCTTGTTGACCATCCGCCGCAGCCGCTCGGAGAAGGCGTCAAGGCCGACGATGCGGAGCTTGGGCAGGCCCCAGGTTTCCGGGCGGGCCAGGTCCAGTTCAAAGATTGTCTTCTCTGCCGAGCCGCCCCAAAGGACATCCCCGGCGCCTGCTTCGTTTTGCAGGCCGCCGACGTGCCGGCGATGCCAGGTGTATGCGCAGAACAGGCACTTCCGCTGGCAGCCGTAGGCCGATTCCCGCCAGGTCTTGCCGTTGGCCAGCGGTACCGCGTGCGGATAGAGCTTCGTGCCAGCTTCGATGGTGTAGGTTCGGTTTACGTCGAAATCGGCCGCATGGATGACGGATGGGTGTTCATACCGCCCGCCGGCCAGGGCCGCCTGGACCACCGGTACGATATACTCTTCCGCACGGCCCAGGCAGAAGGTATCGCACCATCGCAAGAACGGCCGGACGTTCAAGAGGCCAGCCCCGCCGGCGATTACCGTTGGCTTTGCTGTCTTGGGCCAGGCCAGCCGCTCGCCGATGAAGGGATACCAGTCGCAGCCGGAGGTTATGGACACCAGCACGACCTTGTACCGCCCGGCCGTGGCGGATGAGCAGTAGTCCACCTCGATGCCCGCCTGCCGCAGTGCGTGGCAGATCATCTCCAGGCCGGGCCAGGCGCGGACGTTGTAGCTCTCGACCGTGTAGGCGGGCTTGGCGTACTTGGACTGGACGTAGACGGCGACTTCTGCGCTCATGGTGTCACTCCAAGGGGAATTCGTGCCCACACTTGGGGCAGCGGATGGTGTCGGCGGTTTCGTCGGCGTCGGCCGCGCCGTCCTCAAGATCCGTGTCGAACTCCTTGAGGTACTCGGCCAGTTCCTTGTCGGTGAAGCCCAGGAGCTTCAGGTCCGCGCCGCCTTCCCGAAGTTCGCCCAGTTCGATGGGCAGCAAGTCCACGTCCCACTCGGCGGTTTCGGCGGTCCGGTTGTCGGCCAGGCGGTAGGCCCGCGCCTGCTGGGGCGACAGGTCCGCGGCGACGTGGACGGGGACCGTCTTGAGGCCCAGCTTCAGCGCCGCCTTGTAGCGGGTGTGGCCGACAACGATCACGCCGTCCTTGTCCACGACGATCGGCTGCCGCCAGCCGAACTCGCGGATGGAGTTCGCCACGACTTCCACCGCCTTGTCGTTACGCCGGGGGTTCTTGTCGTAGGGCTTCACACGCTCGATTTCCCACATCTCGATCTTCATGGCTTATGCCTCCTTGCCTTGTGTGCGCGCCGTCGAACGAAACAAACCTGCCGCGGTACCGTTCCCGCCACGGTCGCACGCCGTCGGTCGGCCGGTAGTACCTTTCAAGCCCCGCCTTGCGGACCGTCCGGTCCGTCCGCGTTCAACCGCGGGCCGCGCAGATAGGCCGCCGGGGCTTTGGGCGGCTGGTCGCATAGCCCCGCGGCTCGCCGGCAACGGCCGTGCGCCGGACGATGCTCGGACGGTTGCCCTCGTTCCATCGACCGCCACGCCAGCCCTTGCAGGCAAGCCTGGGCGGACGGTTCGGACGGTACGGACGGTAGAGCGCGGAGGAAGTTGGTTGGCGTGGGTGCTGGTCATGGCTTGGCTCCCTTGGTGGAGTTGACCAGCGTGAGGATCGCGGCTCTAATGTGGTCTGGAAGCCCGGCCCAAGCGGCGGTCACTTGGACAAGTTCCGGGTCGGGCGGCAGGGCATCGGCGCTCGGAGCGCCTTCGTGTGCGCCATCAGCCGCAAGTGCTGTATTTTCTTGGAGTTGAACCGGACTGTCGATCCGGTGGTTGCGGGTTCGAACCCCGTCGGCCTCGTTCAAGACAGGGCTTGCCCACTAGTGGGCAAGCCCTCGCTTTATCGGCCTGCAAGCTACTCGCGTGCCGTCCATCGCCGCCTTGATCTTGGCCCAGGCGTCCTTATACTGCTCCACATCCTCGATACCAACTAGGTCAACTCCCTTGGCGGGGTCGAATGGTTGCCCGTGTTTCTTGCGGTATTTCTTGCAGTACCGCCGATGCCGCTCTTCCTGCGTCTTCGCTATTTCCTCATGCGAGAGCACAAAGAACTTCTCATCAAAGTCGTTCTTCCCCGACTTTTTAATGTCGCAAAGCACCCAGAAGTCCGGGTGCTGTTTGCAACCCTTCTTGCGGTACTTCTTGTACATGGCAGTCACGAACCGCCCCTTCTGCGAAGCCTTGACCTCGATACGAAGCGATCCTCGCCCTTGGGGGTTGACGACGTGTATGTCGGCGCCTTTGTAGTTGCCAAAGCTGAGGCAGGGGAGTAAGCCCCGTTTGGCAAGCTCGCTGCACACGCGATACTCACCGGCCAAGTTCAGCAGGTACCGCTCGATCTTCTCTTTCTTCTCTTTCCGAATCGCCGTCATCCTTACCCCTTTCCTTCGCCGCCATCATTGTTGTTCGGTCGCAGTCAATCATACCTGGGAACACATGCCCGGACAATGCTCTCCAGGGTTACTTCTCCGGCCCGTCTGCCGGCACCAGTCAACCTTGCCCAAGGCAACCGACAGAGGACGGAATTACCGCCGGGTTGACGCCGTGCCGGCGCTGTCTATAATCATGTCCCGGCATGCCCTAAGCACTGGTCGAAAGGCTTGTGAAAGTCTGGCGAACAGCCAAGGGGTAATGCCCCCGGCCAACCTCTTGGGTCCCATAACGGAGGCATGGATCGCCGGCAACGTCCGCAGCGAGGATCGCCCCAGCAGGGAGCCCTTTTCTCGCCAGGTCGAATGGAAATGACATGAGCGATATTTCTCGCACCGTCCTTTACGGCCGCCACGTAGCCGGCGGGGCCAAGATGGTGGACTTCGCCGGCTGGGAGATGCCGATACAATATCCCCGCGGCATCGTCGCCGAACACCTGGCCACGCGCCGCGCCGCCGGGCTGTTCGACGTCAGCCACATGGGGCGGATCGTCTTTGCCGGGCGGGGGGCCACGGCCTTCCTCCAGCGGGTGCTGACCAACAACGCCGCCGAGCTGGCCCTGGGCCAGGCCCAGTACACCGTCATCCCCAACGCCGCCGGCGGGGCCATCGACGACGCCTTCCTCTACCGCTTCGAGGAGGGCCGCTACCTGCTGGTGGTCAACGCCTCCAACCGCCTGGCCGACCTGGCGCACTTCCGCGCCAACCTGACCGGCCAGGTCGAGATGCTCGACCAGACCGACGAGCTGGCCATGATCTCGCTGCAAGGCCCCGCGTCGCAGGAGATGCTTTCGGCCATTTTGGACCAGCCGGCCCTACCGGCGCCGGCCCGCAACAGCCTGGGCATCGGCAAAGTTCACGGCGCCAAGGTGCTGATTGCCCGCACCGGTTACACCGGCGAACCGCTCTGCTTTGAACTTATGATCGCCAGCCAGCAGGCGGGCATGCTGTGGGATATGCTGGCGGCGCGTGGCGCCGCGCCGGTTGGCCTGGGGGCGCGCGATACGCTGCGCCTGGAGGCCGGTCTGCCACTTTATGGCCATGAACTTGGAATTGATCGCGACGGCAAGGAAATCCCAATCTTGGCCATCGCCCCGGCGCGCTTTGCCGTAAGCTTCGCCCCGGCCAAGGGCGACTTCATTGGCCGGGAGGCGCTGCTCCGTCAGCACGCCGTCCTGGAGCGGATCGGCAAGGGCGATTACAGCGACCTTTCGGCCCTGCCCCGGCGAGTGATGCCGCTGGCGGTGCTGGATCGCTTGCCGGCCCGGGCGGGCTGCGATATCCTCGCGCCAGATGGCCGGTCGGTCGGCTACGTCACCAGCGGCACGGTGGCGCCGTACTGGAAATTCGAGGGGCAGGGGCCTTCCGCCCGGCCGGGGGAGCAGTCGGCCCTGAGGCCGGTGGCGCTGGGCCTGGTCGAGAGCAGCCTGAAGGCCGGCGACAAACTGCAGGTGCAGGTGCGCCAGCAGTTCTGCCCGGCGGTTGTCGGCCCGAACCTGAGCGCCAAATCTCCGCCCTATGCCCGGCCGGTCCTGTGCCAGATTTAACCTGCGGCGTTAGTCGAGGTCGGTGGATCAAAGACAAAAAGAGAACCCCCGACTTACGTCGGGGGCTATAAAGGAAGCAAAGACGCCAGGCGGAGCGTAGATCAATAAGGAGAAACGGATGGTTCCTCAGGGTTATGTGTGCACCAAGACGCATGAATGGGCCAGGCTTGACGCCGCCAGCGGCATCGTCACCGTCGGCATCACCGATTACGCGGTGGAGCAGTTGGGCGACATCGTGTACCTGGAGTTGCCGGCCGCAGGGAAGGCGATCCAGCAGGAGAAGGTGTTTGGCGTGATCGAGTCGGTCAAGGCCGCCGTGGAGTTGTACGCCCCGCTGGACGGCCAGGTGGTCGAGTCCAACAAGGCCATCGCCGACCAGTTGGATGTGCTGGCCGCCGACCCCTACAACGCCGGCTGGATGCTCAAGGTCAAACCCGCCGGCGCCAATTCCCTGTCGGGCCTGATGAGCCCCCAGGAATACCAAGCCTATTTGGAGAGTGACGAGGCCAAGAAACACTAGTAGCGGAATTTTCGATTTACGATTTACGATTGTCGATTTAGGGAGCCAAGGCTGGCGTCGTGGCCGGCTGTTAAATCGCAAATCGAAAATCGCAAATCGAAAATCATAAGACTAAGCGTCATGACGCGAGGAAAAGAAACACAATGCCTTTCATTGCCAATACAGACGCGCAAAAGGCCGACATGCTGGCTCAGATCGGCCTGACCGAGGCGGGTCTCTTTGCCGACATCCCGCCCGAGCTGCACTGCGGGGCGCTCAACCTGCCCGAGGGCATGCCCGAGCAGAAGATCCGCCGGCACATGGCCAAGTTGGCCGACCGCAACGCCACCGGCCTGATGAGCTTCTTGGGCGGGGGGTTCTACGACCACTTCATCCCCGCCGCCGTGGACGCCATCGTCTCGCGCAGCGAGTTCTACACCGCCTACACGCCGTATCAGCCCGAGGCCAGCCAGGGCACCCTCCAGGCCATCTACGAGTTCCAGACGGCCATCTGCCGCCTGACCGGCATGGAGGTCGCCAACGCCAGCCTGTACGACGGCGGCACCGCCCTGTACGAGGCGATGATGATGTCGCTGCGCATCACCGGCCGGCGGAAGGTGCTGATCGACCAGACGGTCAACCCCATCTACCGCACCATGATCCGCAGCTACAGCTCCAACCTGGGCGTGGAGATCATGGAATTGCCTTTCCGCAACGGCAAGGCCGACCGCGAGCAGATCGCCCGCTGCCTGGACGACCAGACGGCGGCCATCATGGTGCAGAACCCCAACTTCTTCGGCTGCATCGACGACTACACCGACGTGGGCGAAATGGCCCACCAGCGGGGGGCGCTGCTGGTGGTTTCGACCTATCCCATTTCGCTGGGGCTCTTGAAGACCCCCGGCGCGATGGGGGCCGACATCGTCACCGGCGAGGGCCAGAGCCTGGGCATGCGCGTCTGTTTCGGCGGGCCGTACCTGGGCTACATGTCCACGCTGATGCGGCACGTGCGGCAGATGCCCGGGCGGATCGTCGGCCGGACGGTGGACGGCCAGGGGCGCCAGGGTTTCGTGCTCACCCTGCAGGCCCGCGAGCAGCACATCCGCCGCGAAAAGGCCACCAGCAACATCTGCACCAACGAGGGCCTCTGCGCCCTGACGGCCCTGGCTTACCTGTCGGTGATGGGCAAGGAAGGCCTGCGGCAGTTGGCCCAGGTGTGCGCCGACCGGGCCTTCTACCTGCAACAGCGGCTGCTGAAGCTGCCGGGCGTTAGCCTGCGCTACCCGGGCAACTGGTACTTCAACGAGTTCGTCATCGACCTGCCCGAGCGGGCCGACGCGGTCATCTGCCGCCTGCTGGAGCGGGGCATATCGGCCGGCTTCCCGCTGGCGCGATACTACGAGAACATGGAAAAGTCGCTGCTGGTGGCGGTGACGGAGAAACGCACCAAGGACGAGTTGGACTTCCTGGTCCACTGCCTGGAGGTGTCGCTGTGAAAGTGATCTTTGAGAAGAGCGTGCCCGGCCGACGAGGCCTGGACGTGGTCGATAGCGAGGTGCCGGTGCAGGCCGATTTCCCCGCCGCCCTGCTGCGCGACCAGCCCGCCGGCATGCCCGAACTGTCGGAGCTGGACGTGGTGCGGCATTTCACCGAGCTGTCGCAGCGCAACGTGGGGGTGGACGGCGCCTTCTACCCGCTGGGCTCCTGCACCATGAAGTATAACCCCAAGGCCGCCGAGCAGGTCGCCCACTACCCGGGCTTCTCCTACCTGCACCCGCTGCTGCCGCAGTTGCCCAAGGGCGAAACCCTGGTGCAAGGCGCTCTGGAGGTGCTGTACGAGACCGAGCGGCTGCTGTCGGAGATCTGCGGCATGGCCGCGTTCACCCTGCAGCCCTTGGCGGGGGCCCACGGCGAGTTGACCGGGGCGATGATCATGGCCGCGTATCACCGCGACCGCGGCAGCAAGCACAAGAAGCGGATGCTGATTCCCGACTCGGCCCACGGCACCAACCCCGCATCGGCCGCCATAGCGGGCTTTGCCGTCCAGACCATCCCCTCCGACCACGACGGTTACCTGGACGTTGACGCCCTGGGCAAGGCCCTGGGCGACGACGTGGCCGGGCTGATGCTCACCTGCCCTAACACCCTGGGGTTGTTCGAGCCGCGCGTGGCCGAGGTCTGCCGCATGCTCCACCAGGTTGACGGCCTGGTGTACTGCGACGGGGCCAATCTCAACGCCCTGCTGGGCGTCTGCCGGCCGGGGGACATCGGCTTCGACGTCATGCACGTCAACCTGCATAAAACCTTCGCCACCCCGCACGGCGGCGGCGGGCCGGGCGCCGGCCCGGTGGGCGTGGCCGAAAAGCTGGTTCCATTCCTGCCGGTCTCGGTGGTGCGCAAGCGCCAGGACGGCTCGTTCTACCTGGACTACGACTGCCCCAAGTCCATCGGCTACATCGCACCCTTCTACGGCAACTTCGGGGTCATCCTGCGGGCCTACGCCTACATCCGCATGCTGGGGCGCGACGGCCTGCCGCGCGTTGCCCAGAACGCCGTGCTCAACGCCAACTACGTGCGGGAGAAGCTCCGCCCCTTCTACGACCTGCCATACGGCCAACTGTGCAAACACGAGGTAGTTCTATCGGCCAGCCGGCAAGCGGCCGTTGGCGTGCGGGCCCTGGACATCGCCAAGGCCCTCATCGACCGCGGCATGCACCCGCCGACCATGTACTTTCCCATGATCGTGCCCGAGGCCCTGATGATCGAGCCCACCGAGACCGAGAGCCGGGAAACACTCGACGCCTTCATCGGCTACATGAAAGAGATCGCCGAACTGGCAAAGACCGATCCGGAAGCCGTCCGCCGCTGCCCGACGAGCACACCCGTCGGCCGGCTGGACGAAACCCGGGCGGCCCGGCAACCCGACCTGGCCATGCGGTAGGGAAAGACGGGAAGGATTTTTAACGCAGAGGACGCAGAGGAACGCAGAGGTTAAGAAGAGAAGAACAAACAGGATAAGAAGAAAAGGACATTTTTCCTTCTTCTTCGCTATTACTCTGCGATCCTCTGCGTCCTCTGCGTTAAAAAGTCTTTGTTGTTCTTGTTTCTCTGTGTTGAAGATCTTTGTTGTGTCTCCTCTGCGTTAAAGGCTTCTTCTTATGCCGGATTATGACATAGCAATCCTGGGAGCCGGGCCGGGCGGATATGCCGCCGCCCTGCGCGCCGCCCAGCGCGGGCTGAAGGTCTGCCTGGTGGAAACCGGCAAGATCGGCGGAACCTGCCTTAACGTCGGCTGCATCCCCACCAAGGCCATGCTTCACGCCAGTGAGCTATTTCACCTGGCCGCTCACGGGGCGGGCCTGGGCATCCAGGCCCAGCCGACGCTGGATTACGCCGCCCTGGCCGCCCACGTGGCCAAGGCGGTGACGATGTCCAGCCGGGGTGTGGAATTCCTGCTCAAGAAGCGCGGAGTGGAGGTGGTGGGGGCCCGCGGGCGGCTGATCGACGCCGCCACCATCGACGCCGACGGCAAGAAAATCTTCGCCCGTAGCGTGATCCTGGCCACGGGTTCGCGTCCCGCCCGGCCGGCGTTTCTGCCGTGGGACTCCGGCCGCGTCTTCACCACCGACCAGGCCACCACCGCCAGCGCACTGCCCAAGAGCGTGCTGATCGTCGGTGGCGGGGTCATCGGCTGCGAGTTCGCCACCTTCTACAGCGAGATGGGCGTGCCCGTCACGGTGGTGGAGATGACCGATTCGCTCCTGCCAAACCTGGACGCCGACGCCGCCAAGGCCGTCGCCGCCAGCCTGGCCCGGCGAAACGTCGCCATCGTCACCGGCGCCCGCATCGATTCGGCCAGCGAGCGCCCCGACGGCATCGCCCTCCGCGCCGGCCAGCGCGAACTGTCCGCCAGCCACGTGCTGGCGGCGGTGGGCCGGCCGCCAAACGTCGAGGACATCGGCCTGGAGGCGCTGGGCGTGGCGATGGACGGGCTGGTGGTCAAAGTCGACGACCGCTGCCGCACCAACGTGCCCGGCCTGTACGCCATCGGCGACCTGGCTGAGCGCCGCCAGTACGCCCACCTGGCCACGCGAATGGGTCTGGTCGCCGCCGACAACGCTGCCGGCATCGACGCCCGCGACGACCGCAGCGTCGTGCCCGTGGGCGTGTACACCCACCCGGAGGTGGCGGCGGTGGGGTTGTCCGCATCGCAGGCACAGGCAGACTGCCCCGACCTCAAGATCGCCAGTTTCCCCTACCAGGCCAGCGGCATGGCCCGGGCCTACGCCGCAACCGAGGGTCTGGTGAGACTGCTGGCCCGGCCTGACGGCACGCTGCTGGGGGCGATGATCATCGGCCAGCACGCCACCGATTCCATCCACGAGATCGCCCTGGCCATGCGCTGCGGCCTGAAGGTGGGCCAGATCGCCGAACTGATCCACGCCCACCCGACATTTGCCGAGGCCATCGGCGAGGCGGCTGAGGCCTGGCTGGGCCTGCCGCTGCACACGCTCTAGATAGTGCGAAGTGCGAGGTTGGGAGAAAGATTAGCCGCGAACAACGCGAACAACGCGAACAAGAAACAAGTGCGATAGTGCGGAGTGCGAAGTGGGAGAAGGATTAGCCGCGAACAACGCGAACTCCGCGAACAGAACAAGAGATAATCAACAAGGTTCTTGATGAACGGTGTTCCTTCTCCTTTCTTAGCCCAGGGCGGAAGCCCTGGGAAAGCGACAAGATTAGAACTCAAGCCCCGGTAGGGGCGCCTGCGATTCCACTAGCGGCCAGAATCTTCAAGATGTCCAACAGACTAATCATCCACGACCTGGGCCGGTGTTCATACGACCGGGCCTTCCAATTGCAGATTGAACTGCTGGAGGGGCTGATCGCCGATGCATCCGGGCCGGCCCACCTGCTGCTGGTCGAGCACGACCCGCCGGTGATCACCCTGGGCCGGCGGGCCCGCCCCCAGAACATCCTGCCCGGGCGGGACGACCTGGCCAGCCGGGGCGTGCAGGTGCGAGAGGTTCCGCGCGGCGGCGACGTCACTTGGCATGGCCCGGGGCAGTTGGTGGCGTATCCGATTGTGCCCCTGGCCGGTCGCGGCGTGCGACGATATGTCCACGACCTGGAAGAGGCGGTCATTCGCCTGGCCGGGCGGCTGGGCATCGCCGCCGGGCGGGAAAACGGGGCCACCGGCGTGTGGGTCGGCCAGGCCAAGCTCGCTGCCGTGGGCGTGGCGGTTCGGCGATGGGTGGCCTGGCACGGGCTGGCGCTCAACGTGAAGGCCGACCTGTCGGGCTTCGACCTGATCGTCCCCTGCGGGCTGCACCGGCCCGTGACCAGCCTGGAACGCCTGCTTGCCCGGCCGGTGGAGATGGACCAGGTCAAGGCCATGCTGGTCGAGGAACTTATGGCCGTCCTGGGGGAAAATAGGGACGGACCCCATTTTTCCGCTGTTGAGGCTGGGAGTTTCACTGGGGGCAAAAGCGAAAAATGGGGTGCGTCCCTATTTTCCCTATTTTCCCGGCGATTGCCCCAGTGGCTGGTGATCAAGCCCCAGCCGGTGAACCAGGCGGGGCAGGTTCGGCGGGTGCTGGCGCAACTTGGGCTGGCGACGGTCTGCACCTCCGCCCGCTGCCCCAACCGCGCCGAATGCTTCTCGCGCGGCACCGCCACGTTCATGATCCTGGGCGAAGTCTGCACCCGCCGCTGCCGGTTTTGCGCGGTGGGGCAGGGCGCCCCCCAGCCGGTTCGAGCGGACGAACCCGCCGCCGTGGCCGAGGCGGCGGCGAAGCTGGACCTGCGGCACGTGGTCGTTACCTCCGTCACGCGCGACGACATGGCCGACGGGGGCGCCGCCCACTTCGCCCGCACCATCCAGGCGATTCGCCATCGCCTGCCGCAGGCGGTCATCGAGGTGCTGGCGCCGGACTTCGCCGGCCAGGCCGGCGCCATCGACGCGGTGCTGGCCGCCGGCCCGGACGTGTTCAATCACAACATCGAGACCGTTGCCCGCCTGTATCCGGCTGTCAGGCCGCAGGCCGATTATCGCCGCAGCCTGGAGGTGCTCTCCCGCGCCGCCGCGCTTTCGGTAGCACAGGCGTCTCTCCTGTGTGTTGTTGGCCGTGGACCAAAAGACTTCCACAGGCGGGACGCCTGTGCTACCAGCGCGTCACCGCTGGTCAAGAGCGGACTAATGGTCGGTCTTGGCGAAACGCCGGCCGAGGTCGCCGCCGTCATGGCCGACCTGCGCCAGGCCGGGTGCGACGTGCTGACTATCGGCCAGTACCTACAGCCGTGCAGGGACAAGCTGCCGGTGGCGGAATTCATCCCGCCTGCCCAATTCGACGCCTACCGCAAAGAGGCCCTGGCCATGGGCTTTGCCGCCGTTGCCGCCGGGCCCCTAGTCCGCAGCAGCTACAACGCCCAGGCCGTTCATCAGCAGAGCCTGGGCAGGGCAGGGGCCCGCGGCGCTTGATCCTCGCCTGCAAATCCGCTTTCTGCTGGCTACAATACCCGCCGCCGGGGTTTTGCAATTCGCTTGGAGGCTGTAATGGGACAGCGTTTTGAGTTCGGTTTCTTCGACTGCCTGATTTGCGAGCAGGCGGGCATTTTGCCCTACGAGATGCACACCGACGTCAACGCCATAATCAAGGCCGCCGACGCCATCGTGCCCCTCGCCGGGCGCCTGGGCGTGCCGCCTCCGCCGCCGCACCTTTACCAGATGGCTTACTGCCACGTTTCCACCCTGGGCTGCCAGGTCGTCAACGGCCCGGAACTGAAGGAACCCTCCGCCAAGCCCTGCCTGAAGAGCCCTGCCGACATCGACAACCTGCGCGAGCCCGACGACTACCTGGCCTGCGGCGTCGTGCCCCAGCGGCTGGAGGTGGTCCGCCGGCTCAAGGCCCGCCGGCCCGACGCCTCCGCCCACATCGGCCACGACCTGGAAGGCCCGGTAACCACCGCCGGATTGATGCTGGGCGGCGAGACGTTCTTCATGCTGCCCTACGACGACCCCGGCCGCGCCCACCGGCTGCTGGACTTCTGCCTCCGCAGCATTCTGAACTACACTCGAACGCTGCGCCGGCATCAGGGAAGGGCCTTCGGCGGCCAGACGGAAATGGTGCCCGACGACTTTGGCGGCATGTTCCCGCCGCCGCTGTTTGGCCAGTTCGTCTCGCCGTACTGGGACAAGCTGTACTGTGGGGCGGGGGCGACGCGGCGTATCCTGCACAGCGAACTGCTGCGCGAGGGGCACCTGCCGCTGCTGGCCCAGATCAAGATCGACGAGTTCGACCCCAGCGTGGACCAATTCCTGCCGGCCGAGGTCGTCGCCCGCGCCTGCCCCGTGCCCTACTGCCTGCGGATCTGGCCCTCGAGGGTGCGCCGACAGACGGCCGATGAGTTGGTGGCCTTCTACCGCCACCTGGCCGGCTTCAAACCCACTTACATCATGTTCCACCTGGAGCACCTGGCGGACCTGCCCAAGATCGAGGCCCTGCTGAAAGTGGCCCGGGAGCTGGAGAAGTAGGATCCGTGCAACTTCGTTGCACGCGCGACGCCCGGCCTTGCCGCCCCCGCCCTATCCTGACGGCCTCTTGTGGAACTGCCTGGAGTTGGTTAAGGTTGTGCCACCCCTTTCCTGCGGATTGGGGATGTGGTTAACCAGCCTGGCAGGGGGCAAAACCCTGCCGGGAGGAGATCGAGAAATGTTCTCCCTTGGCACTCGAAAAGACGTGTTCTTCGACCTGTTCGACAAGGCGGCGCAGAACGCCTGCGAGGCCGCCGCCGCCCTGCTGGACCTGCTGGAGCACTACGAGGACGTGCCCAACAAGGTCCGGCGGATCAAGATCCTCGAACAGGCCGGCGACGACTTTACCCACTGCATCCTGGAGCGGCTGGCCAAGACCTTCATCACCCCCCTGGACCGCGAGGACATCCAGCACGCCGCCGCCAAGCTGGACGACATCTGCGACCACATGGACGCCGTGGCCACGCGCATGATGCTGTACAAGATCCAGGCGACCACCGAAGACGCCAAGACCTTCGGGCAGGTGCTGGTCAAGGCCACCGCCCTGCTGCGCGAGGCCTTCATCCAACTGCGCGACCTGCGCAAGAACGACGTCATCCAGTCGCTGTGCGTGGAGATTCACACCCAGGAGAACGAGGGCGACCGGCTGATGCAGCACGCCCTGGCCGGGCTGTTCGACGAGGCCGACCTGGACGCCAAGGAAATCATCAAGTGGAAGGACATCTANNGATGCAGGAGGAGGCGGCGGCGAGGATCACTGGACTGGTGTTCAGCACTGAGTGATGTGCGCTCCGCAACCATTGTCGCCGGTCTTTGCCGGGAGGTGCGGTGGGCATCGGCCCATCGTTTGACCCGGCGCACCGCTCCGCTACCATAGAGCCCCGCGAGGGTCTCGCCCTCGCCTGCCTGTGAAGAGCGGCTTGACCGGTCAGGAGGGGACCGCGTGAAACTCAACCTGATACCGCAGGAGCGGGAGTACTTCCGCCTCTTCTCGGAGTTCGCCGCCAACCTCGACAAGGCCGCGCAACTGCTGGCCGCGCTCATGAACGAGTTCCACGACCCCAAGGGCACGGCACGCGAGATGCTCGAGCTCGAGCACGTCGGCGACAAGATCGTGCACGACATCGTCAGGCGCCTGAACAAAACCTTCATCACGCCGCTCGACCGCGAGGACATCTACGATCTCGCCTCGACCCTCGACGAGATCCTCGACAGCATCGAAGCGGCCGCCGACATGATGCTCCTCTATCACATCGAGACGCCCACCAAGCAGGCTGTCGAGCAGGCCGCGGTGATCGCAAGACAGACGGCCGTGCTGCGCGTGGCCATCGACGGCCTCGAGAAGCGCAAGGGGCTCGACGACCACTGGATCGAGGTCAACCGGCTCGAAAACGAAGGCGACCGGCTCTACCGCGACGCCGTCGCCGAACTGTTCGATGGCGACAGGACGGGTACCGACATCATCAAGTGGAAGGACATCTACCAGATCCTGGAAAGCGCCACCGACCGTTGCGAAGAGGTGGCCGACGTGCTGCAGACGATCGTGGTCAAGCATGCCTGAGTGCGTAGGCGGCTTTTCTCCCCGGTTGACCTGACACCATGACGACACTAGCCCTGATTACGCTGATCCTGACGATTGTCTTCGCCGTGCTGTTCGACCTGACCAACGGCTGGAACGACGCCGCCAATGCCGTGGCGACGGTCATCTCCACGCGGGTGCTGACGCCGGCCAAGGCCATCGTCTTTGGGGCGGTGCTGAATTTTATCGGGGCCTTGTTCAGTTCGGAAGTGGCCAAGACCGTCGGACATGACATCGCCAACGCCAGTTTCCTGACCGGGGCGACGTTTCTGGCGGCAGTAATGACGGCCCCCTTCTGGATAACCTTCTGCTCCAGGCGCGGGTTGCCCAACAGTTGTTCGCACGCCCTGCTGGGGGCGCTGATCGGATCGGTGCTGGCCACGGCCGGGGCGGCGGGGCTCAGGGGCGAAGGCATTCGCAAGATCTTCTTTGGCGTTGCCATCTGCCCCATCGCCGGTTTCACCGCCGGGTATGTCCTGGCGCGCATCGTGACGGTGATGACCCGCAACACCCGGCCAAGAATCTCCGCCGTCATATTCGGCAAGCTGCAGTTGGTTTCGGCCGCGGCCATGGCCTTCGCCCACGGCACCGGCGACGCCCAGAAGGCCATGGGCATCATCACCGGGGCATTGATGACCGCGGGAGTCCTCCAGGGGCGTTTTGCGATTCCGTGGTGGGTTCGACTGATGTGCGCCGCGGCCATGGCCTTGGGCACCTCGCTGGGGGGCTGGCACGTGATGCGGACTCTGGGCAGCCGCCTGGCCCACCTGCGGACCTACCAGGGCTTCTCGGCCGAGACGGCCGCCGCCACCACCATCCTGGTGAACACCCTGGGCGGGGTGCCTATCAGCACCACCCACTCGATCACCGGGGCGATCATGGGCGTNNGGCAAGAAGATCGTCTTCGCCTGGATCGTCACCTTCCCCGTCTGCATCGCGGCCGGGGCGCTGGTCCGCCTGCTGCTTAAGGCCTGCGGCATGAATTAGGCCCGGCAGGGCCTTTTGTATGGTGTCCTCCCTCCAGTACAATGAACTGTTTACCGGCCCGGACGGGCGGCGCAACCGGCCTGTCGGCAGGGCCCTTGGAGCGATCATGAACGGAACGCTGACCGAGAAAATCCTGCAGGCCCACCTGACCAGCGGGCAGTTGCTGCCCGGAGAGGAAATCGGCATCCGCATCGACCAGACCCTCACCCAGGACGCCACCGGCACCACCGCCTTCCTGCTCTTTGAGGCGATGAACCTGGAGAAGGTCCGCACCGAACTTTCGGTCAGCTACGTGGACCACAACATGGCCCAGTTCGGGCCGGAGAACCACAACGACCACCTGTACCTGCAGACGGTGGCGGCGGCGGCGGGGGCCTGGCACAGCCGCCCGGGCAACGGCATCTGCCACCAGGTCCACCTGGAGCGGTTCGCCGCCCCGGGCAAGACGCTCCTGGGCAGCGACAGCCACACCCCGACCTCCGGCGGCATGGGCTCTTTCGCCATGGGCGCGGGCGGGCTGGACGTGGCCGTGGCCATGGGCGGCGGGTCGTTCTACCTGAACTGTCCAGCCGTCATCGGCGTCAAGCTCACCGGGCGGCTTAAACCCTGGGTTTCAGCCAAGGACGTGATCCTGCGGCTGCTGTCGGTCCTGACCACGCGCGGCAACGTGGGCAGGGTGGTGGAGTATTTCGGCCCGGGGGTCAAGAACCTGTCGGTCCCCGGAAGGGCGACCTGCACCAACATGGGGGCGGAGCTGGGCGTGACCACCAGCCTGTTCCCCTCCGACGCCGTCACCGAGGCGTTTTTGAAGGCCCAGGGGCGAGGCGGGGCGTTCGTGCCGCTCTCGGCCGATAAGGACGCCAAGTACGACCGCATCACCAAGAAGCTGCACGTCGAGAAGGATGCGGCCGTCATCGAGAACATCAGGAAGCACTGCGCCAAGGTGAAGGTCGGCCCGGCCGACGCGGCCGGCATGGCGGCGGTGTCGTTCGATTACGTGAAGATCAACCTCTCGGAGCTTGAGCCGCTGGCGGCGGCGCCGGGCTCGCCCGAGAATATCGTGGCGGTGGCCGACCTGACCGGCAAGAAGGTTGGCCAGGTGCTCATCGGCTCGTGCACCAACTCGAGTTTTCACGACCTGATGCTGGTGGCCAAAGCGCTCAAGGGCAAGACGGTTCATCCGGGCGTGGAACTGGGCATCGCGCCGGGCAGCCGGCAGGTGCTGGCCATGCTGTCCAAAAACGGTGCGCTGGCCGATCTGGTTTCGGCCGGGGCGCGGATACTGGAATGCGCCTGCGGGCCGTGCATCGGCCAGGGATTCTCGCCCGGCAACGGCCAAGTCTCGCTGCGAACCTTCAACCGCAATTTCACCGGGCGGAGCGGCACGGCCGACGACCAGGTTTACCTGGTCAGCCCCGAGACCGCCGTGGCGGCGGCGCTGGCCGGACAGGTGGTCGATCCGCGGGCGACGGGCATGGACTACCCCAAGATCGCCAAGCCGGTCTTCCTGGCCGACGACTCCATGCTGACGCCCCCGCCCGCCCCCGGCGTCAAGGTGGAGATCGTCCGCGGGGCCACTATCGTCAAGCCGCCCTCGGGCCAGCCCCTGCCGGCCGAACTGTCGGCCCAGGTGCTCATCAAGGTCGGCGACAAGATCACCACCGACCACATCATGCCCGCCGGTGGCCTGCTGAAATACCGCTCCAACGTGCCTGAGTACGCCCAGCACGTTTTCGCCCCGTTGAACGTCCCCGGCCAGCCGAGCTTCGCCCAGCGGGCCCAGGCGGCGCAGGCCCAGGGGCGCTTCGGCGTCATCGTGGCGGGCGAATCCTACGGCCAGGGGTCCTCGCGCGAGCACGCCGCCCTCTGCCCCATGTACCTGGGCGTGCGGGCGGTCATCGCCCGCGGCATCGAGCGGATTCACCAGGCCAACCTGGTAAACTTCGCCATCCTGCCGCTGGTCTTCGCCAACCCGGGCGATTACGACCGCCTGGCCGAGGGCGACCGGCTCCGCATCCCCGGCCTGTTGGACAAACTGGCCGGCGCCGAGGAATTGAACGTGCAGGCCGTGGACAAGGGCTTCGATTTCGTGGTGCGGGTGGCGCTGTCGCCCCGGCAGCGGCGGATCCTCGCCGCCGGCGGCCTGCTGGCCTACACCCGCCAAGGCGGCAAGTAGCAGAGCCCCGCCCCCGTGGGCCTGGCGAGTGGCCTAGTATGAAAGTCGGTGTTGCCTAATGCCCGCCCTCCGCTGTACCCTAGGCCAGCGGGAGGGGCGTCGGCCGGCGGTGGCGGCCTGCCTGTGGCCTGAGAGAAATATGAGATTGTTCATCTGGGTCATTCTGCTGGCGATGCTGGCGGCGGCGGTCGGGGCCGATGTCGGCCAGGGCGGCGCGCCCGCCTCCGCCGGCCAGCCAAGCCTGCTGGACCAGGCGGCCAAGGAATCGCCCGTCGTCTTCCCGCGATTGACGATCAATCCCCGTCGCCCCAAGCCCATTTACCCGGAGAACACCCAGATAACCGACCGCCAGACCCGCCTGGAGCACCTGCCGGGCTTCCCCTTGCCGGTCATCGACGACCCCCAGGCCCAGCGGCTATACCTGCTGCCCTGCCAGTTGCTCGAAGAGGTGGAGACGATCCAGGCCGCCCGGCCCGAGACGCAGTTTCGCCTTTCCGGCAGGGTGTGCGTTTACCGCGGCGCCTATTACCTCATGCTCAACCGGGCGCTGCTGGCGGTGGAGCCGCCCACGGACGCCGCCACCATGCCGGCCGATCCCGCGCCGGCCTCCCCGCCGGCCGCAACGTCGGCCCCGTCCACCGCCCCGGACGCGGCCTCGGCTGAGGACATCCTCCACCGGCTGCTCAGCCACCCGGTGGGCAGGCCCGTGGTGCCGGTCATCCAGCCCATGCCCAACCAGCAGGGGCCTTCGGTCGCCCCCGCCCTGGACCAGCCCCTGCCTCACGGCCCGGGGCGCATGGTCGTCGACCGCCTGGTGCGATTGACCGGGCCGGACGAAAACGGGTGGTTCATGGTCGCCTTCGAGTCCGACAACACCCAGCGCGAACCGCCCCTGCGCGTGCTGCCCAACACCCAACTGGAGCAGTTGGAGGAACTGGGCAAGGCCCGCCGCGCCGGCAACGTCTTCCACATTTCCGGCGAGATCAAGACCTACCGCGGCCGGCAGTACGTGCTGCTCTTTTCCGTCACCCGCAACCCGGATATGGATCAGTTCTAGCCCGACCTGGCCGGGGTGTTGGCCGATGCGGTGGGCGGGAAGCTTTCTTTGAGCCGATTGGCACTGGCAAACGGGCCTGCCGCATGGGCAGAGTGCATGTGGGTCGAGCAACGTCAAAATCCGGATTGCGCGAGTGGCCCAGCAGTCGCGCGCCCTACTTGGCTATCGCAAGCGTATGCGATAATCCACCATTGATGCAGCATACCAAGAGAAGCCTCGTAAGGACAATGAAATGATGCTAGGATCAGGGTGGTTGGCATGAGAGGAAGGGACGCGGTGAAGTACGCCCTATTGATTGGGGCGTGTGCATCACTTGCGGCCACAGTAGGGGCACTCATTGTGTTGGATCCGAAGAATTGGATGTCAACGGTGATCTGCGCGATGCTGCTTGTGGCGGCGTGGATATTGTCCGGACGAAAATGGCGATGAAGCGGACTAATGAGGCCAGCCACATAGTTCGTAAGGTTGCAGGGTCGCAGGAGTAATCGCGAAGTTCCGTAGGGCGTGCAACTGTTTGGTTGCACGCGCAATGTTGTTGCGATCCGGATTGCGCGTGCGGCCAAGAAGCCGCACGCCCTACGAAACTCGTAAGAATCAATAGGGAAGCGTCGCCTATTTACGCTTTGAAGGAGACGATGGCGTGGGACTATTCAATGCGAAAGCCTTGTTTAGCGTGTGTGTTGCGGCTCTGTGTATAAGTGGCGCAAGGTGTAGCCCAAAGAAGAAGATGCCGGTTCCTTCAATGCCCACTACTGTAGGTGCCCGGCACTCGCCTGAATTGCCACCGAAGATCGGTGAAACGGCCATCGATATCGCAGGGGCGCATATCCTATGTTACGTTGATGCAGCCGATAAAGGAGGGTATCTTGAAATCGAGTACGCTTTAATCAACTGCGGGACGAGAAGCGTTGTGATGGAGGAGGCTCCTTATGTAACTTGCGAAGTTGCGAGCCCCGCTGGGGAGGGGGGTGGTGAACATCCCAAGGGAGGTGATGAACTGGTACTGCTGTATCCAAGGATTGGGGACACCGTAGTTCCGGACAGCATCGGTGGGGACCTAACAAGGCCCGTTAGTAGTATTCGGGGAAGGATCGCATTCAATAAATGCGGACTGCCCTTTACACTAGAGAGCGGAACAGTCATTAGGGTAGAAGTGTGGTCTTATGTGCGTGCATTCAGTGGTTCAGATTATGTATGTATCAATGGAGAACTGCGTTGCAGTAGCATAAGACCTGAAACATCAACGCAGGCAACGATATCGCCGGTCAAGACTCTCCAGTCAGGTAGGGCGTGCGGCTGTTTGGCCGCACGCGCAATCCGGTTGTGTTCGCTCAACCAGCCGACCTGGCGAAGGCGATCTCTTAATCCCATCCATTTTCCTCTGTGTGCTCCGCCGCGGGTGTGGTGAAATCGCTGCATGGCCAAGGAGAATCCTGACAAGCCGCTGCCGCCCGGCACGATCGAGCACGAACTGGGCCTGCCCCTGCCGGGGGCGATCCTGCCGCCGGAGAAGTGGACCGTCTCGGCCCTGCGGGACTGGCCCCCCGGCGGCGTGGTCGACTGGGAGGGGCTTTTCGGGCGGCGCGCCCCGGTGGTGGTGGACGTGGGCTGCGGCAACGGGCGGAGCGTGCTGCTGGGGGCGATCACTCATCCCGAGCAGGACTTTTTGGGCCTGGACAACCTGCCCCTGGTCATCCGCTACGCCCGCAAGCGCGCCCGCCAGCGCGGGCTGGGCAACGTCCGCTTCGCCGTGGCCGACGCCCGCACCGCCCTGGGCCTGCACCTGCCGGCCGGCACGGTTTCGCAAGTGCACATCTACCACCCCCAGCCCTACTATGAACCCCGCCAGGCCAATCGCCGGCTGATCACGCCGGAGTTCCTGCTGGCCGTCCATCGCCTGCTGGCGCCGGGGGGCCTGCTGGTCATCCAGACCGACAACCCAGCCTACTGGCAGTACATCCGCCAGGTGGCCCCGGCGTTCTTCGATTTCCAGGAGCATCCCGGACCGTGGGAGGACGCCCCCGAGGGCCGCTCGCGGCGCGAGATCATGGCCCGCAGGCAGGGCCTGCCCATCTTCCGCGGCGCCGGCCGGGCACGCACCGACATCGATCCGTCAGCCGCCCGGGACCTGGCCGCCCAACTGCCCCCGCCGGCCTTCAACGCCGATCGCCGGCTGATGGCGCTGGACGAATTGGAGGCCGCCGGCCTGGGCGGCGATGCACCCGGTTCCGCCCAGGAGACGGGTGTTGTAAGACGCACCGGCCCGGCCAATCCGCAACGCCGGAAGAAGATATGGCGAAGGCGAAGCCGGAAAGACCGTGGGCTGTAGCCCTCGGCGTCAGAGGAGTATTTCTCTCTGCGCAGGTTCTCGCCCCGGAGGCTTACTCCCCGTCCGCGGCGCGCCGGAGGCAAAGGCGGGCACAGGGGTGCATTAGAGCAGTTTTCACAAATCA
>PMYM01000147.1 GCA_003171235.1 Phycisphaerales bacterium
GACGTTGCCCGCCTGGGGCGCAAGACCCGGCTTGTCACCGCCGTTCTGAAAGTACCGTGAATCAGCCGGGATGAAAGTGCGGTCTTCTTCGACTGGGTCTTCTTCCCCCCTCCAAATAACTTGTCTTCTTCTGCTGTTGTTGGTCTTCTTCGTCGTGGGTTTTCTTCGCGCCGCCGGGGCGGTGGCGACGGACGATGGGTGCTTCTTTCTTGGAGCACCCGATGAGTCGATGCCGACGCCGTAAGTGCCGCCACTGTGGACAGCTATACGAGCCGGACCCGCGGAATCGTTACCACCAGCGGTATTGCTCGCAGCCCGCCTGCCGCCAGGGGAGCAAGGCCGCCAGCCAGGCCCGCTGGCGGGCGTCGAACAAGGGGTGGGACTACTTCCTCGGCCCGGCCAACGTGCATCACGTCAAGACTTGGCGGCAGGCCCATCCGGGCTACTGGCGGAGACGGCGAAAGAGGGGCGGTACGTTACAAGATCACTCACCCGTGCAAACCCTTGTCCCGCAAGCAGATAAGGCCACCTTAACCGTGCGTACGTTACAAGATGTCTGCGTGACGCATGGCCTTCTGCTGCAAGGGCTTATCGCCAACTTAACCGGAGGCGCGTTACAAGAGGACATCGCCTCGGCCACCCACCGGCTGATACAGTTGGGCCAGCAGATTCAAGGCCCCAACAGCAGGAGGCGAGCCGATGGCGGTCATCAAACGAGTGCTCTGCCCGGAACGGTTGCGGCGAGTGCCCGACCAGTTCAGTTGGATCGACCACCGGCTGGTCCGGGATAGACACATCCACGGCCGCTCGGCCTCGGCGTTGGCGTTGTATCTGTTCCTGGTCACCGTCGCCGACGGCCAGGGCTTGAGCTACTACTCCGATCCGGCGATCGGTCGGCTGCTGCCGCTGGACGCTAGCGGTCTGGCCCACGCCCGCCAGGAGCTGATCGCCGCCCGGCTGATCGCCTACCAGCGGCCGCTCTACCAGGTGCTTTCGTTGGGCCCACCGGCCAGCCCGCGGGTCGGCCAGGCATTGACGCTCGGCCAGATCCTTCAACAGGCGATGGAGCCAAAGCCATGATCGACTACGAACTCTACTGCAAGATCAAAGCCCGCCACGACACCGACCGCCTGACCATCGTCCAGATTGCCCGCGAGTTGCACCTGAGCGACCGCACCGTCGGGCGGTGGTTAGCCGCCGACAAGTTCCGCCAGCGTGCGGCACCCTCGCGGCCGAGCAAGCTGGATGCTTACAAGGGGCAGATCGTTGGCTGGCTCCAGGGTCATCCCTACACGGCCACGCAGGTATTCCTCCGGCTGCGCGAAGCTGGCTACACCGGCGGGATCACGATCGTCAAAGACTTCGTCCAGCAGGTACGCCCGACGCGGACGCCTGCCTTCCTGACGCTCTCCTTCGCTCCGGGCGAATGTGCCCAGGTGGACTGGGGCCAGTTCGGCTCAATCTGCGTGGGCAACACCCGCCGCCGACTCAGCTTCTTCGTCATGGTGCTGTGCTACAGCCGCATGCTGTATGTCGAGTTCACCGTCTCCGAGACGATGGAGCACTTCCTCGGTTGCCACGCCAACGCCTTCGCCTTCTTCGGCGGGGTGCCGGGCAAGCTGATGGTGGACAATCTGCGATCCGCGGTGTTGCAGCGGATCGTCGGCGAGGCCCCGGTGTTCAATCCCCGCTACAAGGACTTCGCCGATCACTATGGCTTTGCCATCGCCCCCTGCGGCGTCGGCCAGGCGCATGAAAAAGGTCGCGTCGAGAATGCCGTCGGCTACATCAAGAAGAACTTCCTGGCCGGACTGGAACTGAGCGACTTGCGGCTGGTCAACCCGGCGGCCCGCCAATGGCTGGACGGCGTAGCCAACGTCCGCACCCACGGCAGCACCCGGCGACAGCCGGTTGAACTGTTCGCCGCCGAAAAGCCCCAACTCAAACCTCTGCCGTCGCAGCCCTATGATGTCGGCTTGATTCGCCCGGCCCGGGCCAACAGCCAGTTCCGGGTCACGGTGGACACCAACACCTACTCGGTGCCCGCCGAATATGCCGGAGCGGCATTGACACTGAAGCTCTACCCCGAAGTGCTGTGCTTCTACCATCAGGACAAGTTGATCGCCCGCCACGTCCGTTGTTACGACCGCCACCAGGACTTTGAAGACCACGATCACCCGCGGGCGTTACTGGCCCAGCGTCGGAGGGCCTCGGAGCAGAGGTTGCTCCAGCGGCTGTTGAGCCTGACGCCCAAGGCCGAGCCGTTCTACCTGGGCTTGCAGGAGCGGCGGCTGAACGTCCTGCACCATGTCCGCAAGATCGTCGCTCTCAGTGAGATTTATGGCACAGACAGAACGGCTCGGGCGATTGAGGATGCCCTTGAATTCCAGGCGTTCAGTTGCGAATACATCGCCAACCTGCTGGAGCAACGGCAACGGCTGCTGCCCGAGCCCGGGGCCCTGCACCTGACCCGTCACCAGGACCTGCTGGAGTTGGAGTTGCCTGAACCAAACCTCAGTCTATACCGGACCGACGGCGATCCCGCCCCGGCCCCCGACCAGAGTCCCGCCCCTGATTCCGGCGGGGCCAATCCTGGAGAATCACATGAGCCAGAACAAGGACCCCAAGGCCCTGGCGGCCCCGGATGAACTGCACCAGCAACTGGCCTATCTCAACCTGTCGTTCATGCGCCAACAGGTCGAGGAACTGGCTCGCCAAGCCGCCGACAAGCAGTGGTCGCACATGGGCTTCCTCGGCCGACTGGTCGAGGGCGAGGCTGCCTTGCGCCAGGATCGTGCTCGCGTCCGACGCATCCACCATGCCCGATTCCCCGTGCTCAAGACCTTCGACCAGTTCGACTTCACTTGGCCCGCCAAGATCAACCGCCTGGCTGTCCAGGATCTCTTCCGCCTCAAATTCATCCAGGACCGGGCTAACGTTGTGATCATCGGGGGAGTCGGCCTTGGAAAAAGTCACTTGGCCATCGCCCTGGGCTACGCCGCCTGCCTGGACGGATTCCGCGTCCGCTTTGCCACCGCCATCGACATCGTAAACACCCTGTCCGCCGCCGACCGGACCGGCCTACTCCATGCCGAACTCAAGAAATACACCCGCCCGGACCTGCTGATAATCGACGAGCTTGGCTATCTGCCCATCGACCAGCACGGGGCCAACCTGCTGTTCCAGGTCATCAGCGGCCGCTACGAACGCGGCTCGATGCTCTTTACCACCAACAAGGTCTTCAAACACTGGTCCACCATCTTCTGCAACGACGCCACGCTGACCAGCGCCATCCTCGACCGCATCGTCCACCACTCCCAGACCATCGTCATCGAGGGCAAAAGCTTCCGCATGAAGGACCGCATCGAGCCGTAGCCGGACCCGCCACCCCCGCCACTGGATTGCCCGCCGCCATGTCAGCTGACTCAGGCACGCACTTTCATTCCGGCCGATTCGCGACTTTTCAAACCGGCTGATTCAAGACATTTCAGACCGGCGCTGACAAACACTACAGCGCACCTTTGTAGCACGGGCATCTTGCCCGTGGGTTTTCAGGGGCGGGGCGGCCCCGAAAATCA
>PMYM01000141.1 GCA_003171235.1 Phycisphaerales bacterium
TCTTCCGGCCCTTCGGGCCTGGGCCATCCCCGGACAGGCCAAGCCAGTATCCTGCAGGAACCGGAAGTTCAGTGGAGTGACCGGACATGCCCTTCCGCACCCGGCTTCGCCAAGGCTACGCCGGGCACGCAAGACGCGTAAGGGCATGGCACCCTGCAAGCGCTTTCCCGGTTCCTTATCTGCCCGGGCGGCTTCCAATCACCCCGTGGATGGCGTTAAAATAGAGGCGCCGCGGCGATGGGCCGCGGGGGTGTTTTGAACAAGGCCGTTATTATTATGCCGGAAGCACAACTTACCAGCGTGCAGTTGGCCGCACTCGGGGACGTCACCGAGTTGATGTCGCGCGAGTGGGCGCCCTGCCGCTATAACTGCCCGGTGCACGCCGACGTGCGGCTGTACCTGGAGCACGCCGCCGCCGGGCGCTTCGGCCTGGCCGTCGACGTCATCCGGGCCAACCTGCCGTTCGCGGCGGTGTGCGGGCGGATATGCCACCACCCCTGCGAGCAGAACTGCCGCCGCAACGACGTGGACGCGGCTGTGGCCATTCGCGAGGTCAAGCGGTTTGTGGCTGAGCGGCAGGGGGTCGCCGGCTCGAGCGTACACAAGGCCCCGCGGCAGGACAAGGCCCGCGTGGCCATCGTGGGCGGGGGGCCCTCGGGCATGTCGGCCGCACTGGAACTGGCAAAGAAGGGCTATCGCCCCAGCGTCTTTGAGAAGTTTCCCGTGGCCGGGGGCATCTGCGCCACGGCCGTGCCCAAGTACCGCCTGCCGGCGGAGGTCACGCAAATCGACATCGACTGGATCTGCGCCCACGGCGTGGAACTGGTCACCGGCTGCCAGGTCGGCAAAAACAAGACCATCGAGGGCCTGCTGGCGGAGGGCTTCGCCGCGGTGCTGATCGCCGCCGGCCTGGCCAAGAGCCGAACCTTGCCGCTGGCCGGGGCCGACCACCCACGTGTCCACCTGGTGATGGACTTCCTGACCGCCCTGCACTTTGACAAGCCCCCCGACGTGGGGGCCGACGTGGTGGTCATCGGCGGGGGCAACGTGGCCCTGGACGCGGCCCGATCAGCCGTTCGCCTTGGGGCGCGGCGCGTGCGGGCGGTGATGCTGGAAAACGCCCAGGAGATGCCGGCCTGGTCGTGGGAGCAGACCGAGGCGCGCGAGGAGGGCGTGGAATTCGTCCACCGCCGCGGGCCGGTGGAAGTGATCGTGGTCGGCGGGCGATTGACCGGCCTGAGGCTGCGGGGCGTGACGCGCGTCTTCGATCAGGACAAGCGGTTTGACCCGCAGTACGACGACGCCGACAGGGCCGTGCTGGACTGCGACACGGTTATCCTGGCCATCGGCCAGCAGGCCGACATGGGTTTTCTGGCCGGGAGCGACCTGGCCTGCGACGCCCGCGGGCGCTTGGTGTTCGACCCGCGCACCCACCAGACCAGCCGGGCCAACGTCTTTGCCTGTGGCGAGATCGTCACCGCCCCCGGCTCGGTGGTGGAGGCCTGCGCCCACGGGCAGCGGGCCGCCCGGGCCATGGACCTGTACCTCTCCGGCGCGGCCATCGTGCTGGACGATTCGCTGCCGCCGGCCATCGGCAAGATCGACCCGCCCACGGCGGGCAAGGTGACCAAGGTTGATCGCCAGGCCGTGCCCACCGAACCGGGCGAGGCCCGCCGGTGCGACTTCGCCGAGATGGACCACTGTTATGCCGAGCCGGCCGCCCTGGCCGAGAGCCGCCGCTGCATGTCCTGCGGGGCGGGGGCCGAGGTGCTGGCCGACAAGTGCGCCGCCTGCCTGAGCTGCCTGCGCGTCTGCCCCTTCGACATTCCCAAGGTGGGCGAGACGGCCCGCATCGACTCGGCCCTGTGCCAGGCCTGCGGCATGTGCATCGCGGAGTGTCCGGCCAACGCCATCGTGTATCGCGGCCGGCCGGTGGACCTGTACCGCCAACTGGCCGGCGCCGCCCTGGGCAACGGGGCCAGGGCCGTGGCCTTCATCTGTGGGCACCACGCCTCGGCGACGGATTGGCGGGCCGAAAACGGCATCGATGACGTGCGGGAGATATACCTGCCCAGCCTGGCCGGGCTGGACGTGCGGGACATCATGCAGGCCATCGAGGAGGGCGCCCGGCGGGTGCTGGTGGTGGCGGCCCGGCCCGACACCGAGCGCTACCCCAAGGTGGCCCATCGCCTGCGCTCGCGCGTGCGCCAGGCGCGGGGCCTGCTGGCCGAGATCGGCCTGAGCGCCCAAATCGTCCGCCTGGTGGAACTGGCCTAAGAAAAGATTTCAACGCAGAGGCCGCAGAGAACGCAGAGAGGAAGAACAACGTGAATCGGTTGATCAGTAAATCGGTTAATCAGGAGTTGCTTCAGAATTGGAATACTCTACTGATTTACCGATTAACTGATTCACTGATTAACTCAAGGCCTCTGCGGCCACTTCTTTTGCGGGTGCCTGAATGATCGTCGCACAAAGAAAACCTATCGACGAAATACTGGCCATGCTGGCGGGCTGCCGGCGGGTGCTGGTGCTGGCCTGCGGCGGGTGCGTCAGCGTCTGCCTGACCGGGGGCGAGAAGCAGGCCGACATCCTGGCCAGCCAGCTTCGCCTGGCGGCAAAGGCCCGCGGCCAGGAGATGGACGCGCAGTCGGACTGCATCACCCGCCAGTGCGACCGGGAGTTTTTCGCCGACCTCAAGGCCGACCCAGCCGGCTTCGACGCCGTGCTGTCCATCGCCTGCGGCGTGGGCGTGGGGTACATGAGCGAGCTGTACCCGGCCGTGCGCGTGCTGCCCGGGCTGGACACCACCTTCTACGGCGCCAACGTCGGGCCGGGGCAGTGGCAGGAATACTGCCACGGCTGCGGGCAGTGCATGCTGGCCTGGACGGGGGGCATCTGCCCCATCGCCCGCTGCGCCAAGAGCCTGGTCAACGGCACCTGCGGCGGCACCAAGGACGGCAAGTGCGAGGTCAGCCCCGAGATGGACTGCGGGTGGTATCTGATCTACCAGAAGCTCAAGGCCGCCGGCCGGCTGGACGAACTGCTCGCCATCCGCCCGCCGCCCGACTGGGCCAAGGACCGCAGCGGCGGCCTGCGGCGCATGAGCGTCGAGGAACTGGCCGACCTGGGGAAAGAATAGCCACGAACATCGCGAACAACGCGAACAGGAAAGAGAGCCACGAACAGCGCGAACAACACGAACAAGAGGCTTAATTTGTAAAAAGAAATCTGTTCGCGTAGTTCGCGCTGTTCGCGGCTATATTTTGTGCCTAGTTCTCAAAGAATATGACTAATCAAGCCTCAGACCGTTATGTCAGCAGTCTCCAGGCCGCGCTGGCGGGGGGGCAGTTTGTTTTCACGGGCGAGATCGGCCCGCCCAAGGGCGTCTCCGTCGAGAAGTGCCTGCACCAGGCCGAGCAATACCTCAAGGGCCGCGTGGCGGCCGTCAACGTCACCGACATCCAGACGGCGGTCATGCGCCTGGGTTCGCTGGCCCTCTCGCACCTGCTGGCCGAGCGCGGCATGGAGCCGGTCTTCCAGATGGTCACGCGCGACCGCAACCGCCTGGCCCTGCAGAGCGACCTGCTGGGGGCCTACGTGCTGGGCATCCGCAACGTGCTGGCCCTGACGGGCGACCACGTGAGCATGGGCGACCACCCCCAGGCCAAGTGCGTGTACGACCTGGACAGCGTGGGGCTGCTGTCGGCCATGACCATGCTGGAGAGCGGCCACGACCTGGGGCTCGACAGTAAGGGCGCCCCCAACGTGCTGGAGGGCTCGCCCAAGTTCTTCAAGGGCTGCTGCGTGACGCCCTGCACCGAGGAGGTCGCCCCGCAGATCATCAAGCTGGAAAAGAAAGTAGCCGCCGGTGCCCAGTTCGTGCAGACCCAGGCGGTGTACGAGCCGGAGGCCTTCGATAAATTCATGGGCGAGGTCCGCCGCCGCGGCATAAACGCCCCGGTGATGGTGGGCATCGTCATGCTCAAGACCGTCGCCATGGGCAGGTACATGAACAGTTCGGTGCCGGGGGTGAAGGTGCCCGAGGCGACCCTCGACCGGCTGGCCAAGGCCGCCAAGGACGACCGCCAGAAGGTGTCCATCGAGATCTGCGCCGAGCTGGTGCGGGCGATGAAGCCCTTCTGCCAGGGGGCCCACCTGATGACCCTGGGCTGGGACCACTGCGTACCCGAGATCATCCGCCAGGCGACGTAGGAATTGGGTCTCCAAAAAGTCTACGCAGAGGCGCAGAGAACGCAGAGGAAGAACGAGAAGAGAAGAGATTTATAAACAAGAACAGAAAGACGCGGACTGCAAAGAACGGGAAAGAATTCAGCCACAAAGAGCACAAAGAGGCACAAAAGCAAGTAGGTACAAAGACAAATAGGTACAAAGACCGGACAATGTCATTGGAATGAAGCAAGTTCGTCAGATTTGCCTCTGGCAGAAAAGTTCTCTCTTTCTTCTCTCTGCGTTCTCTGCGCCTCTGCGTATAGTCCTGGGTTAATCAGAGGTTCCTATAGGAATGTCTCCCGAGGAGATAATCCGGACCTACGGCTACTGGGGCCTGCTGGGCGGGGCGCTGCTGGAGGGCGAGACCGTCGTCCTGCTGGCGGGCTTTGCCGCCCACCAGGGTTATCTCGACCTGCGGTACGTCATTCCCATCGCCTTCGCCGGCAGCCTGGCGGGCGACCAGTTCTGGTTTGCCGTGGGCCGCTTCAAGGGCCGGGCCATCCTCCAGCGCCTCCCCTGGCTGGCCCGCAAGGCCCAGCGGGTGGATGAACTGCTGGGGCGGTTCCACACCCTGCTGGTGCTGAGCTTCCGCTTCATTTACGGCATGCGGACGGTCGTGCCCTTGGTGCTGGCGACGGGGCGGATCGGCCGGCTGCGTTTTGCGGTGCTCAACGCCATCGGGGCGGCCATCTGGTCCATCGTTATACCCCTGGCGGGCTACTTCTTCGGCGCCGCCCTGGAGTTGGCCCTGGGCCGGCTGAAGCGTTACGAACGGCCACTGATGATCGGCATCCTGGTCGCGGGCCTGCTGGCCGCCCTGACCCACCAAGTCATCTCGCTCTACCGCCGCCGGCGCCAGACCAGGCGGAATGATGAATCGGTTGATCGGTGAATCGGTGGGTGGCATGGTCACGCTTTCTTTCGCGTGACCATGTTCTGGCATCCCACAAGCGAACCACACCACCGGCAGTCGAGATGAAACCATTCGGCAGATCAAGGCACTGCCTCACTGGTCTGGACCCGGGCCGCATCACATTGTCAGAGGTGGCATGGCAGCCGCGTCGTTCTTGACCGGCGTAGCCTTGGCGAAGCCGGTCATGGGCTACGAAGCCTTGGCGAAGTAGGCTGCGGCGGCCATGAAAGACCTTGGCAACCCTGGCGTTTGCCCAAAACAGTATGATCCCGCCGTAACTGCAAGGCTAAACATGGTCACGCGAAAGGAAGCGTGACCATGCCACCCGCCGGTCTGCTCGTTTACTTGAGGAGAAGGAAGGTTCAGTCACCACAAGGGAGGGATCGACCCATTGGGGAACCCAGGCCCGACGGGCCGGCAAGAATTTAGCCGGGGGTGGAGCAAGCACGGCGCAGCCGTGCGCAGCGCAGCCCCCGGTAAACGTGCCATGACGTGACAGAGCGAACGGCCGGACCTGCGCGCGGAATCAATCTTGCTCGCGATGACGTGACGAGCCAGTAGGGCCGGGCCTGTATCAGGGAGTCACGCTATCGGCAGTTGAGACAATGCCCCCTGGCCGATCATGGCACTGCCTTTGATCGTTTAGCGGACCCGTCACCGGGGGTTGCGCGTTCCTCGCTTTCGCTCGGAACGCTTCACCCCCGGCTAACATCTTTCGGCCCTACGGGCCTGGAATGATCCAAGGCAGAGGCTCGACTGCGAACTTTGGGCCTGGGCGATCCTGGTTGGACATCGGCCAAGGCCGATGAGGCGCAGGGCGGGCACAGCCCGACGTTTTACGGTTCCAAATGAGGGATGGCGGGCAGTGCCCGCCCTACTCAAATTCCAACCGGCCTTGGCGCTTGGGTTGGGGGGCGTGGCGCGGGGCATCGGGCAGGGTGTGCTGGGCAGTGCGGTCGGGCATCTGCAGGCAGCGCGGATGCGGGCGGTGCGGATCGCCCAGAAGCTCGGCGATTGTCAATATCTGCACCTTGGGAAAGGCCTTGTTCCAGCCGGGGGATTGGTACATGCCGGCCGTGGCCGCCTCGGCCTTCATCGGGGCGGTTGGCTCTTCCAGCGTGAGAAAGACGCCCATCTCGGCCGATTCTCGCGAAAGCGTGCCCACCAGGTCGCGCACGTCGCCAACCTTCACGTGCCCGCCCTTGACCTGCACCAGTTACGGGCCGAGAAATGCACGAATTTCTCGGGCAACCCGTACCAAATCCCGCGTTTGGCATTCCCAAACTATGAGGCAGCGGTAACCAATTCGCATCAGTTCTCGGCGAGTTCTTAAATCGCGGGCCTGATTCCGCAAAAACTTGGCTTTCCAGTACGCCTGCCTAGAAGCAGGCAACGATCGGCCTTGGCGACAAGTGTGGCGGTGCCAAAAGCAACCATGAACAAAGATTACCTTCTTGCGTTTCCGAAAAACCAGATCGGGAGTTCCGGGGAGCGAAGGGTCGTGAAGTCTGTATCGGTATCCCAGTCCGTGTACTACCTTCCTGATCGCCATTTCCGGAGTGGTGTCACGAGATTTGACGGCTCGCATGATGGCGCTACGAAACGAACGTGAGAAAGTGTCGGTCATAGGCTACGTCAGGTTGGACGGCATTTCTATCAACAGCGAAAGATCGGTCTCCACCTCCGAAACTCGGCGGTTATATGCCTCCAAAAGTCGCCGAAGGCCGCTTCGTACGCCCGACCCGGTAAAATCGAAGAGTTCTTCAATGTTCGTAGCGACGAAGGATTCAAT
>PMYM01000173.1 GCA_003171235.1 Phycisphaerales bacterium
CAACAGCACTCCCCCCGCCGGCAGCGTTCCCCCGCCCCAACCCGAAGTGCCAGCCGCCCCGCCGCCTATCGCTCCGGGCGCCAAGGACGAGCGGATGTGGGGCATGTTCTGCCACCTGGCCGCGTTAGCCGCTTTCATCGGCATTCCTCTGGGCAACGTCATCGGCCCCCTGGTGGTCTGGCTGATCAAGCGCGAGCAGTACCCGCTGGTCAACGAGCAGGGCAAGGAGTCCTTGAATTTCCAGATCACCGTGGCAATCATCGCCGCCGTCGGCGGCCTGCTGCTTTTCTGCTTCATGCTCGGACTGATTATCCTGATCCCGCTGGGCATCGTCGACCTGATCCTGGTGATCATGGCCGCCATCAAGACCAACAACGGCGAGCATTACCGCTATCCGTTCGCCTTGCGCCTGATCAAGTAATCGCCCCGCAGAAGATCGCCGCGCCGGCTGAGCCACGGTGCGCCTGGCGAGATTAGACCTTGCCGGCTTGCGGCGAAGGCATGGCTGACGGCCAAGCCCTGGGCGCGCTAGGCCTGATGCGCCGGAAACGATAGCCGCTTCCACCCTCCCCGCTGCCGGCCGCTAAACGCCCCCCGGCGCGCTATTCTTGCCTGGCGCCAGCCCCGCCAAGGGCAATTGACTTCTTGCAGGCCTATAATCCAAACGGAGTTGTGTAACAGGCACCCCTGGCAAAGGAAGGAAATCATGCGATCTCCCGCTCTGGTGGCCTGCACATTGGTGGGCATTGTGGGGTTGTTGTTGGGGCCCTCTGCCGGGATGGCCGACGGGGCTGCAACCATCGCCAGCAGTTTTGCCGGCACCGACCTGACGACCGCCGAGGCCTTGACCGGCTCGGCCTTCGCCCCGCCCGACACCGACGGGGCCATCGGGCTCAATCACTACGTCGAGTTCATCAACGGCGCGTTCTCCGTGTACAACCGCGATGGCACGCTGGCCGCCCCCCGCATCTCCGACCAGACATTCTGGACTAACGCCGGGCTGAGCGTCTCGGGGTTGTCCGACACCCGCATCCTGTACGACACCGTCAGCCAGCGCTGGTTCGCCGCCGAGTTGACCACGGCCGAGCGGATCAACAACCACCTGCTGCTGGCGCGGTCGGACACCTCCGACCCCACCGGCGCCTGGAAGGCCGTGAGTTTAAACGCCGCTACCGGCCGCTTTGCCGACTACACCCAGCTTGGCCTGGATGCCAACGGCGTCTATCTCACCTCCAATAACTTCAACTCTTTTGGGTCCTTCACCGGCGTGTCGGTGTATTCGATCCCCAAGGCCGACCTGCTGGCGGCCACTCCCTCCACCGCGCGGTTGTCCCGCTTCAACGATCTTTCCGGGGCGTTCGCCCTTCAGCCGGTGGTTGATTACGCCAACGCCAAGGGCGCGGCGCCCTTCTACAGCGCCGTTCCTAACTCCGCCGGGTCAACGTCCCTTGTGACGGGCAGGCTTAGCGGTTCGGGGGCGGCCGGGGCGAGCCTCGCGCCGCTGGGATCCGCCACCGTCCCCACCTGGTCGACCAGCCCCAATTACGCCCCCCAGCCCGACGGCACCTTCCAGTTGGACAACCTGGACGGGCGATTCCAATCCGCCGGCTACCAGATTGGCAACGACGTCTGGCTGGTCAACTCGGTGGACGCCGGCTCGGCCGACAACCACCGTGCGGGCCTGCGCTGGTATCACATCAACTACACGACCAACGCCCTGGTCGCCAGCGGCCTGATCGCCGACCCAAGCTACGACTTCTTCAACGCGGCCATCGCCGCCAACGCTCACGGCGACGTGGTGATCGGGTACACCCGCTCGGGCGTCGCCGGCACGGCCCCGGGCGGCAACGCCTCGGCCATGGCGCTGGCCGGCGCGACCTCGGGCACAACCACCACATTCGGCAGCCCCCGCACCGACGCGGTCATGATGCAGCAGGGCCTGGCCGGCAACTACCACCTCTTCGGCGGGGCCGGCGAGCGCTGGGGCGACTTCAGCGCCGTGTCCGTGGACCCCACCGATCCCTTTACCTTCTGGGTGATACAGGAATACGCCAAGGCCGGCGGGGGCAGCAGCAGCGTCTGGGCCAACTGGGTGACAGCCATCAGCGTGCCCCACCCCTTAATCGCCGGCGACGCAAACGAAGACGGCAAGGTCAACTTCGCCGATTACCAGGCGCTGGAGGCCCACTTCGGCATGCTCTCCGGCGCCGTATGGACCGACGGCGACTTCGATGGCGACGGCGAGGTGCTGTTTGACGATTACCAGATCCTCGAAGCCCACTTCGGCCAGCAGCAGATCCCCGAACCGGCCGCGCTTAGCCTGCTGTCCTTGGGCGGACTGGCCTGGGCTTGCCTGAGGCGCCGGCAAAGCCATTACCAGGCGCAAAGAATCCTCAGTTAGACCGCGCAATTCTTCTCAGCCAAAGCCCGGCGGCCGCACTCATTTTGCCCGCGGGCTGAGCGACATTGCCGCCAACAACTTCTCAAACACCTCTGTATTCTCGTAATAGCCGGCAAAACGTTCGCTGCCGGCGCCGATGGCGGTGACAGGCACTGACACGCCGGTGTGACTGTAGGTGGTCCAGCTCACGCCCGCCTTTCGGCTGACCAGGTTGCTGCAGGCCGTGGTCAGCGGATCGAAACTGCCGTAAAGGTCTTTGAAGGCCTCGTCCTTGAGCCGATCCTTGGGGTCCTTCATGCTTTCGCCGTAGGCCGCCGCCAGAAGCTTGGCCTGTTGCCCGGAGACATTCTCCAGCCCGAAGAACTCCGTTATGGCGGGCAGAGCCGCCTCGAAGGTGGTCTTGTTCTTGCGGAATTCCAGAACCTTCTTGTTGAAAGCCGAACTCTGTTCCGGCTGGCCGCTGACCACCTTGTAGAGGTTCACCAGCGCGTCCCGGCCGGTATTGCCCAGGCCCAGCCCGCCGGTCTCGTGATCGGCCAGCACCACGATGAGCGTTTCCTGGGGGTGTTTCTTGTAGAATTCCAGGGCCTCGGCCACGGCCTTGTCGAATTCAAGGGTCTCGCGAATTGCGCCGTGCAGGTCGTGCTGGTGGCAATAGCCGTCGATCTCTCCGCCTTCTATCATCATGAAGAAGCCGGCGGGCTGGTCCAGCAGTTCGATGCCCTTGCGCGTCATCTCCGCCAGGGAGGGCGGGGGCGGGGGCGGGGGTTCTTGCTCCGCCTGGGCGGGTTGGG
>PMYM01000078.1 GCA_003171235.1 Phycisphaerales bacterium
ATTGAAAATTGAAAATTGAAAATCCCTCCATGCCTGCCAGTCTTGACGAAATCCTGAACTCCCACCGCACCCACCGGCCGGCGGTCATGGGCATTCTCAACGTCACGCCCGACAGCTTCTCCGACGGCGGGCAATTCCTCGATCCCCGCGCGGCCATCGCCCAGGCCCGGCGCATGACGGACGAAGGGGCCGACATCATCGACATTGGGGCCGAATCCACCCGGCCGGGCTCGGCAGGCGTCGCCCCCCAGGAGCAGATTCGCCGGCTGGAAGCGGTCTTGCCGGCGGCGGCGGGCCTGGGGATTCTGGTCAGCATCGACACCACCAGTTCGGCCGTGGCCCAATACGCCCTGGATGCCGGTTCGGCCATAATCAACGACATTTCGGCCGGGCGCGACGACCCCGACATGCTGCCGCTGGCCGGGCGGCGCGGCTGCCCCGTCGTGCTGATGCACATGCTAGGCAGTCCTCGGACCATGCAGCTTCAGCCGCGCTACCAGAACGTCGTCGGGGAGGTGCGGGCGTTCCTGCAGGAGCGCCTGGCGGCGGCCCGGCAGGCGGGAATTCCCCGGGAGAAATGCATAATTGACCCGGGGATCGGCTTTGGTAAGCTGCTCGAGCACAACCTCGCTTTGCTGGCGGGCGTAGATAAGTTGACGGAACTGGGCGTGCCGGTGATGGTGGGAGCCTCGCGGAAGAGGTTCATCGCCCAGTTGGGCCCCGGCGGCGCCGAGCCGGCAAGCCGCCTGGGCGGCAGCATCGCCGCCTGCCTGGAGAGCTACCGGCGGGGCGCCAGCATCTTCCGCGTGCATGACGTGGGACCTGTCGTCCAGGCCCTGCGATTGGCCGAGGCCCTGGCAAGACAGAGTACCTGATAGCCAGTGGCCAGTGGCCAGGGACGGCGGCGCCGCCTCTTGGTTACGGGCTACTGGCTACCGTCTACTGGTTTTCTTTCTTTTTTGGGGTTGTCTGGCGAGCCAACTTGCATTATCGGTAGTGGGCCATGGACGATTTACTCCGTTCCATCCTGAGCTACTTTCAGCGGGTAAGCACCTACGACCCCTCCGTGGTCATGGTGGAGATGCTGCTGATCGGGCTGGTGGTGTGGTGGGCCGCCAGTTTTCTGCGCGGCACGCGCGGGGCCAGCCTGGTCAAGGGTGCGGCGTTGGCGCTGGCGGCGGTGTACCTGTGCATCCGCCTGCTGCCCAAGGACCGCGGCTGGGAGCGCATCGAGTACCTCTACGGCAGGTTCCTGCTGTTTGCCTTTGTGGCGCTGGTGGTGGCTTTTCAGCCGGAGCTGCGGCGGGCCCTGGGCCAGATCGGGCGGGCCAGGGTCTTCGGCGGCCCGCGCCCCTTCCGCCAGGAGGAGATCGACGCCCTGGCGGAGTCGGCCGCCTTTTTCTCCCGCAACAAGATCGGGGCCATCGTGGCCATCGAGCGGCGCGATGGCCTGGGGGCCCAGATGCGCAGCGGCACGCCCCTGGACGCGGAAATGTCCAGCAACCTGATAAACACCGTCTTCTTCCCCGGCACCCCGCTGCACGACATGGGCATGATCGTCCAGAACGGGCGGATCGCCGCCGCCGGCTGCCAGTTCCCCCTGGCCGAAAGCGACGACGTGGACGCCTCGCTGGGCAGCCGCCACCGCGCCGCCCTGGGATTGGCCCAGGAAACCGACGCCGTCGTGCTGGTGGTCAGCGAGGAGACCGGGCGCATCTCCATCGCCTGCGAAGGCCAGCTTTACGTCGGCCTGAGCAGCGAGGCCCTGCGCGAGCTGCTCCGCTCCATGCTCCTGCCCAAGCGCAAGCGAAGTTTCACTGACCTGCTGCGCCGCGTGCGGCAGGAGCAGGAGGTGATCGACCGCCGATGAGCGCCTCGCCCCGACAGCGACTGGCCCAGCGCTTCTCCCGCCGCTGGTTCTACGAGAACTTCAAGACCCTGCTGTGGGTGGCGGCGGTGACGGTGCTGGTGTGGATTTACGCCGACCTGTACTTCACCGACACGCGCGACCTGACGGGCGTGCTCCGCATCCGGGCCGACGGCGAAAAGCTCGTGCTGCTCAGCCCCCAGACCATTCCCCTCAGCTTCCGGGTCAAGGGCAACCGCTACGCCGTCGACCGCTTCGCCGACCGCCTGGCCCGAAATGGGTTCTCAGTTTACGACGCCGGCGCCCTGGGCATCGGCGCCCACACCAAGCGCACCCTCGAACTGCTGGAGGGACTGGGCGAATTCCGCGGCTCGGGTTTGCAGATACTGCTGGCCCAGCCGGAGGGGATCTCGATCAAGATCGACCAGCTCAAGAGCCTGACCCTGCCGGTCCGGCTGGGCAACGTCACCGGCGGCGACCTGGCCGACAAGGTCTCCATCGTGCCCGAGAAGGTCGTGGTGACGGCGCCGGGCTCGCTGCTGAAAGACATGGATCCGGCCAAGGCCGCTCTCTACACCGAGAACCTCGATCTGCGCCACGAGCCAGCCGATAAGGAAGTCACCCGCGAACTGGCCCTCCAGCCGCTCGAAATCCCCGGTTCCCAACTCTCCGACCGCACCGTCAAGGTCACCTTCCGGCTGCAGAAGGAGGCCCCGGCCCGCCGGGACTTCACCATCAACGTCCAGGTCCAGGCCCCGCGCGGCTGGGAGGAAGACGACACCTGGAGCCGCTACAAACTGGAGATCAAGAACCCGCTGGAGTGGAGTAACCGTGCCGTTACGGTGGTCGGCCCGCGGAGCGACCTGGACAAACTGCGCCCGCAGGACATCAACGCCTTCATCCTGCTCAAAGAGGACGACAAGAGCAAGGTGGAAAGCTGGCTGCCCGGTCAGGTGCAGGTGAGCTTCCCGCCCGGCCTGGACGTCCGCCTGGCCGAGCCCTTGCCGCCCCTGGACTACAAGCTGGTCAAACGACCGGAGGTGCCCGCCAACTGACAGGGTGCCGGCTATTGAAATCTGACTTATCGAGCCGGGGCGCTGGTTGGCTCTTTTGCAGGAATGGCCACTGCCCCATCGACAATGTTGTAATCGATGGCCTTGCCGGTTGACTCCAAGAATATGAGTCCGATGGCCTCCTCCAGGGTGATGCCCTTACCCTGAATGTGGACATAAGTTCTTCTTTTTATCCCTGCCTTCGACAATTCGTCCCAGTAGATCTTCAATTCCTGCCTGCTGCTTTTCTCGAGGAATCCTAGAATATCGGAGAGCTCTATCCCGTTAAGGTGCATTTTTGGCACAGTACCCTTAAGTCTCTGGCGTGCCTGACTGTCTTGGGGACTTTCCCCGTCATGGGACTTCTGCAAGTACTGGACGTATTCCTTCAGGATCTCAGGCCGCGCCAGGAGTATCACGTTGCCGACGCCCGTGACCTCTAAAGTAGGTTCTTCTGTCCCCGAAGCCGAACCCGCCACCTCCTCCAGCACGCGGCGCAGCGGAATCCTGGTTCCTGATAGGTTTATGGGGACCTGCCCATCTATTCCTATGGCGACAATATTCGCGAAGGAAACGTCCCGGCAAAACTGCACGACGTCACATGCCATTATGCCCTCGAAACTCACTCTTGACAGAATCATGCTAAGTTGGCGTTGGACTGCTGGGGAAGCAGCAATTGGTGACGTTGACATAGAGGCCATTATAATGTTTATGCGTATACTAGGCCATTAAGCCCCTGCAAAAGCAATTCTCAGTCCCTTTAAGCCGCGGGACGGCGTCTCTCTAAGCCCAGGGCGGCAGCCCTGAGAACGAAAGGCGTCGCGAATCAAGCCCCGTAGGGGCGCCTTGGGTTCAAGCAGGCGCAAGTCGGGTAGGGCGTGCGGCTTCTTGGCCGCACGCGCAATCCGGATCGGCACAGAATTGCGCGTGCAACCCAACAGTTGCACGCCCTACCTGGCCATCTTTTTCCGCACCAGGAAATCTTCTGAGAGACTGGCGCGGCGATGGGAAAAAAACGCCCAGGCCCGGCGGGCCGGCAAGAATTTAGCCGGGGGCGCAGCCCCGAGCATAGCGAGGGGCGGAGCCCCCGGTGAGGGGCCCTCAGCAAGACAAAGCGAGTGTCGTGATCCAAACCGACTGATCAACCTGACTCGCGATGCCGTGATCCAACCGCGCCTTCCCGGGCGATCAGGTCAACGGCAGACAAGAAACTCTCACTTAGGTGGTCACGGCACTGCCTCTGGCCTTGTCGGGGCCGATACCGGGGGCTGCGCTGCGCCCGGCTGCGCCGTGGCCTGCTCCGCCTCCGGCTAAAATCTCACCGCCCCATCCGGGCCTTGCTATTCCAATGCGTCAGGCGCTCCGCTTTCAGTTGGATTAATGGCGTCGCGCCAGGACTTGATCTGCATTCTCTGTATTATGGGGAGATCTCATGGATACACCTGCGACGGGCCGACCTGTTATCCGGATTTGCCAACGCCGCTTCTGCCTGTACAATGTTGCCATGGATGCCAAAGCGTACGTCATCGATCTGGCCCGCTCGGCCAAGGCGGCGTCGGGAAAGCTGGCGGTCGCCGGCGGGGCCCAGCGCGACGGGGCCCTGCTGGAGGCGGCCAAGGCCCTGCGCGCCCGTTCGGCCGAACTGGCCCAGGCAAACGAGCGCGACCTGGCCGCCGCCAAGAAAAGCAAGCTCTCCGCGGCCATGATCGACCGGCTGACCCTCTCGCCCAAGCGCATTGAGGGCATGGCCCTGGCCCTGGAGCAGATCGCCGCCCAGACCGACCCGGTCGGGCAGGCCATCGCCGCCTACAACCGGCCTAACGGACTGCGCATCGAAAAGCGGCGCGTGCCCCTGGGCGTGATCGCCATCATCTTCGAGAGCCGCCCCAACGTCACGGCCGAGGCCGCCGCCCTGTGCCTAAAGAGCGGCAACGCCAGCATCCTGCGCGGCGGCAAGGAGGCCCTGCAGTCAAACCTGGCCATCGGCGCCTGCCTGCGCGAGGGCCTGCAAAAGGCCGGCCTGCCGGAGGCTGCCGTCACCGTCATCGACCGCACCGACCACGAAGTGGTGGGCGCCCTGGCCACAGCCGAGGGGCTGGTGGACCTGATCATCCCGCGCGGCGGCGAGGGCCTGATCCGCGCCGTGGTCGAGGCCGCCACCATTCCGGTCATCAAGCATTACGCGGGCAACTGCCACGTGTACGTCCACGCCGATGCCGATCTGGCCATGGCCGAAGCGATCGCTCTTAACGCCAAGTGCCAGAGGCCGGCGGTCTGCAACGCCGCCGAGACCCTGCTGGTCGATGCCGCCGTGGCTGAGCGGTTCCTCCCGGCGGTGTCGCTCAAACTCCAAGAGGCCGGCGTGGAACTCCGTGGCTGCCAGCGCAGCCGAAAGCTCGTCCCCTCCATGAAGGCCGCCACCGAGCAGGACTGGCTGACGGAGTATCTCGACCTGGTGTTGGCGGTGCGGGTGGTGGACGGCCTGGAGCAGGCCATCGAGCACATCAACACCTACGGCAGCCACCACACCGACGCCATCGTCACCGGTTCGCTCTTGGCGGCAGAGCGGTTCGTCGCCGGGGTGGACAGCTCGTCGGTCATGGTCAACGCCTCCACGCGCTTCAGCGACGGCGAGGAATACGGCCTGGGCGCCGAGGTGGGCATAAGCACCGACAAGCTCCACGCCCGCGGCCCCATGGGGGCCCAAGACCTGACCACCTATAAGTGGATCGTCACCGGCGCCGGCCAGATCAAGCAGTAGCGGCAAAGACCATTTTGTCCCGTATTTACCCCCCGGCGCGAGCCGGGGGGTTCTTTCTGTCCCCCTGTTCCCCCCTTACTATTGGCGCAGGCGTTTCTGCGTGGCCTCCACCTCCGCCTTTAATTGATCGGCGGTCAGGCAGTCGATCTGGCCGCTCAGGCGAAGCAGGAATGCCTTGCCCGCGTGCGGGGCGTCGGGCTCATACACCACCACGTTCTGGGGATCGTCTTTTTCGGTCTGCCCGGGGATGTAGATAAAGTCGGTCTTGGTCTTGGGGCAGCGCAGGTTTTCGGGTCCGGCGTAATTCCTCTCGATCAGTTCGTGCAGCGTCGTGGGGCTGCGCTGCTCCGCCTGGCGGAAAATCGCCAGCGTCTTTTGCAGGTTGGCCAGGTTTTCCTTGCAGGTCACCTCCTGGGCGTAGGTGCGGGCGTCGACGAGGGTCTGGGCGTAGTCGCCGCCGGCCTGGCCCGCCTGCTTGAGCGTCCACATCACGGCGTAGATAAGCCCGCCCGCCAGGGCCAGCACGATTCCCACGGTTATGAACTTCCAGGCGTTCCTTCCAGCCTCGCTGGGCGGGCGGACCCTGCCGGCGCCGGCGCGGCCGCACTTGGGGCAGCTCTTGCCTGGCTTGGTGGGCGTGCCGCAGATCGGGCATGGCGGCTTGCGCGGGCCTTTATCGTCGCCCTGGCCCTGGGCGGTGGCGAAGTCCGATGCTGCCGCAGCCGCCCCGGCGGCATCGCCCGGAATCACCTGCACCTTCTGGCACTTGGGGCAGCGGACGCTCCTGCCCCCCGAACCGTCGCGCACCGCAATGTCCGCGCCGCAATCGCCGCACTTGAACTGAATGGCCATGGCCGGCTCCCAAGGCAAATCATCGCCTCCATCAGTGTACGCCCGCCGCGCCGGCGGGAAAAGTGCCTGCTCGGGGCGGGTGGCGTGCCGGCTCCGCTCTCCCGCCGCGTTGAGTAGTTTGGTATGCTTTGCCCATGGCCCCGACCCCCACACAACAGGAACGTGACAATCTCCGCCGGCTGCTGGAGCAGGCTCGCTCAGAAGACCTGGGCGGGGGCGACCTGACCAGCGCCATCCTGCCGGGCGAGCTGAGGGCGAGGGCCCAATTCGTCAGCCGGCAGGAACTGGTCTTCTGCGGCGGGTGCTTCTTGCAGGCCATCGCCGCCGCCTACGACACCGCCATCGCCACGCGCCTCAAGGCGGCCGAGGGCGAGCCCGTCGGCCTCAACGCGGTGCTGGCGGAGTGGTCCGGGCCGCTGCGGTCGATCCTGTCGACCGAGCGGGTGGCCCTGAATTTCCTCCAGCGGCTCAGCGGGGTGGCCACCGCCACGCGGGGCTACGTCCAGGCCGTCGCCGGAACCGCCGCGGGCATATACGACACGCGCAAGACCATCCCCGGCTGGCGGGAACTGGACAAGTACGCCGTTCGCGCCGGCGGCGGGCGAAACCATCGCCAGGGCCTCTACGACGCGGCACTCATCAAGGACAACCACCTGGCCGGCCTGGCCCTGGCCACCGGCCAGGAGCCGCTGGAGGCCCTCAGGCCCCACCTGCGGCAGTTGCGCTCTAGCCTGCCGGCGGGTGGGTTCATCGAGCTGGAGGTGGACGACCTGGAGCAGCTTGCCCGGGCGCTGAAACTGGACGTGGACATGATCCTGCTGGACAACATGTCGCCCGATCAGCTCCGCCAGGCCGTCGCCTTGCGCGACCAGGCGGACCTGAAAGGCAAGGTCGAATTGGAGGCCTCCGGCGGCATCACCCTGGCGACGGTGCGGGCGGTGGCCCAGGCGGGCGTGGAACGCATCAGCGTGGGGGCCTTGACCCACTCGGCCCCGGCGGTGGACATCGCCCTGGATCTGAACATCAAGTAGACGAGTTGGGAGTTCCAGGAATTTACGCAGAGGCGCAGAGGGCGCAGAGAAACACAGAGAAGATTATTTGATTGGCTTTGCATAGCCAGGAATGGTTCGGCATGTTTGGAATGATTCTTTCATGCTTTGTTTGAAAACTTCTGATTCTTCTGCTCTGTGTTTTTCTCTGCGCTCTCTGCGCCTCTGCGTTGAGTCCTGGCATGCATACTACTTCTAGGATTTTGGAGGTTCTGTACGACCGCCCGGGCCAGTTCGTCTGGCTGGACGAATTGAGCGCGCTGGCCGGCGGGCAGGCGCCTCTGTGGTCGGCGGCGGAGGAGTTGGGCCGGCGCGGGCACCGGCTGGAGCGCTCGGCCCAGGGCCTGCGCCTGCTGCGGCCCACGGTGCTGGACGCCCACCTGGCGGAGCGCCTGTTGCCGGTGCGCAGCCTGGGGCGGCACGTGATCTGCTTTGAGCAGGTGGGCTCGACCAACGACGTGTGCTTTGACGCCGCCGCCCGCTCCCGCGGGCCTGCGCGGCGCGAAAGCCTGGTGGTGACGGCCGAATTCCAGCGGGCCGGTCGTGGCCGCCTGGGCCGCAAATGGTCCAGCCCGCCGGGTGCCAACCTGCTGGCCAGCGTGCTGCTGGACGACCCGCCCGACCAGCCCTCCCCGCTCAACCTGGAGGCCCTGACCCTGGCCTGCGGCCTGGCCGTGGCCGAGGGCATCGAGCAGGC
>PMYM01000167.1 GCA_003171235.1 Phycisphaerales bacterium
GTTATTAGGATAGGCTCTTAGTAATGGCTGATGACAAAGTTCAGCAGCAGGTCTTCGCCCAGTTGCGCCACGCGCGGAGGCGGGAGCTTCAAACCCTGGTCGATGCGGTCGGGTTCCGGCCAGTCCACCGGGCCCAGGGCCTGGCGCCCGCCCAACAGGCGCGGGGCGACGAAGACCATGGCCTCGTCGGCCAGCCCGGCTGAGAGGAACTGCCCCAGCACGTTCCGCCCGCCCTCGACCAGCAGGTACGTCCAGCCGCGGCGGCCAAGCTCCTCCAGCAGGGAAGGCAAGTCGGCCCCGCCCGTCGGCGATGCCGGCAGGCGCAGCACCTGGGCCCCGGCCTGCTCTAGCGCCTGGAGCCTCTGGCCCGGGTCGGCCGCCGTCACGATCAAAAGCGGCGACTGCCTGGCCGACTGCACCAGCCGGCTCTCTAGCGGGATGCGCAGGTGAGCGTCCAGCACCACCCGCGCCGGCTGTTTGCCCGAGCCGCTGCGGTTGGTCAGCAGGGGGTCGTCGGCCAGCACGGTGCCCACGCCCACGCACACGCCGTCACACCAGGACCGCACGCGGTGGACTTCCGCGCGGGCCTGCGGGCCGGTGATCCAGCGGCTCTGGCCGGTGTGGGTGGCGATCCGGCCGTCCAGGCTTTGGGCCCACTTGCAGATGACCCAGGGCCGCCCCAGCCGCCGGGTCTTGATGTACGCGCCCAGCAGCTCCCGCGCCGGCCCTTCCAGCACGCCCAGGGCCAGTTCCATGCCCGCTCGGCGTAAGATGGCCAGGCCCCGGCCCGAAACCTTCTGGTCGGGGTCTTCCATGGCCGCCACCACGCGGGCAAACCCGCAGCGGATGATGGCGTCGGTGCAGGGGGGCGTCTTGCCCTGGTGGCAGCAGGGTTCCAGCGTGACATACAGGGTGGACCCGCTCAGGTCCTGCCCGCGTGCCTGGGCCTGGGCGATGGCTTCTACTTCGGCGTGGGGGCCGCCGAACCGGGCGTGGCAGCCCTCGGCGACGACTTGCCCGCCGCGCACGATCACCGCTCCGACCATGGGGTTGGGCTCGACGCTTCCCCGGCCGTTTCGGGCCAGCTCCAGGGCCCGCGCCATGAATACTTCATCCGCCGACGGCATGGCCGGGATTATAGGCCCCCTCCGCGGTTTTTGGGCTGGCGATTTTGAATTCGGGACTCATCCCGCCAGGCCACTCGACTTGGCGGCGGATCCCTTCCCTGACCGGATTTCAGCATATACTCCTGCCACCGCCAGCGATCTGTGCATATAATATGCCTGTCATAGCTAAAGGAAGTCCAATGGCCAGCATCATCGGTACAGGTATCCGCGAGGCGCTGATGTGGGCCGGCAACGAAGGCAAGCTTGTTACGATCTATTTGTCTGGGGTGTCGGTCACGGGAAAAGTGCTCAAGGTCATTCCCCTGGTGCTGGAGCAGGCTGACCAGACGACGGCCGTGATCAACCTGGATGCCGTGGACATGGTCCTGATCCTGCAGGCCCCCTCCCAGAAGATCGTGCAGGCCGTCTCGCCCCAGGTCGAGACGCGCTTCATGGGCAGCGGCAGGTAGCTTGGCCGGCTGTCCAATGGCGGGGACGGTTGCCCAGGCAACTGGGGCGGCCTAGAATTCTGTCGTGCCCAACCCGCTGGGCTTATTGTTGCGCGAACGAGAAATCACAGAAGCCATGGCCCGCAAAGTCCGCTTTATCGAACCGCTCAGCCGCCCCGGCAGGCCTTTCAACGGCTGGATCCGCCGCTGGCCCCTGCTGGGGCCGATCCTGCTGGCCTCAATCCTGGAACGCCAGGGCTACGACGTCGCCGTGTACAACGAGAACGTCTCGGGCCCGCTGCAGGACAACCCCGCCTGCCTGGAGGATATTTGTTCAGCCGACCTGGTCGGGCTGACCATCATGACGGCCACGGCCACGCGCGGGTATGGGTTGGCGCGGCTGCTGCGCTTGTCGGGCTTTGGCGGGACGATCGCCTTCGGCGGGGTGCACGCCACGTTCTGCCCGGAGGAGGCGATTCAATTCGGCGACGTGGTGGTCTGCGGAGAGGGCGAAGGCATCATTTCCGCCCTGGCCGCCGGCGACATCCGCGGCGGTATCCATCACCCCCACCCGCCGCAAGATCTGGACAGCCTGCCGCCCCCGCGGCACGAGCTGATGATAGACTTCGAGAAACTGCTGGCCCTGGCCGGCGGCCGCCAGAACTACGAACTGCCCGTCATGGCCAGCCGGGGCTGCCCGCACGGGTGCGTATATTGCTCGGTCACGCAGATGTACGGGCGGACGGTCCGCCGGCAATCGCACGAAAGAATCCAGGCCGACCTGGAACTGTACGTCAAGCGCGGTTTTCGCCGGGTGTTTTTCTATGACGACAACCTGGTGGCCGACCGGGAGTGGACCCGCAACCTGCTGGCCCGCATCGAGCCGTTGCACATCCGCTGGCACGCCCAGGCCCGCGTGGACCTGCACTGGATGGACCCCCAGCGAAGCCAATGCGACCACCAACTGTTGGCGGCCATGCGCCGCAGCGGGTGCGACCTGCTGTACATCGGCTACGAGACCGTCGACGAAGCCACCGCCCGCCTCTGGAACAAAGGCTACCGCGGCCAGGACAGGCTGGACAACCGGCTGATGGAGGACAGCCGCATCCTCCACGAGCATGGCATCTGGATTCACGCCATGTTCATCCTGGGGCCGGATCACGACCAGGCGTACATCGACCGGGTGGTGGATTTTTCCCGCCGGGCCAGGCTCGAGACAATGCAGTTGTCGGTGCTGACGCCGCTGCCGGGCACGCCGCTTTTTCAACAGATGCAAGACAAGCTGCTGCTGAAGAATTTCCCGGAAGACTGGGACTTCTACGACGGCACCCATTGCGTCTACCCCCATCGCCGCATGTCGATAGAGAGTCTCCAGCGGGCGGTGCTGGCGGCGCACCTGCAGTTCTACCGGTCGCTGGGGCCGGCCTGGCAGAGATTGCGCAAAGTGCTGGGGCAGAGCGGCTCTGTGAGCCGCCGGGTGGGGCAACTGTGGCGGCACGCCCGCCTGGGGCCGCCCATCTTTAACCAGTGGCGCAACGAGACATACCGCTATATCGAGATGATCCGCCGGCGCTGCGGGCAGGCGGCCCAACTGTAGCCGCAGGCGCCGACTCTGCGCGGCGGAATTTCACCCATCCCAAGCTGGGCATTGGCTATCATTAGCTCCTTTGGCGAGGGACGAAAGGAGCCGACATGCCAGGCCAGACAGTCAAGCCCCAGGTGGCCATCGTGGGCGGCGGGATGATCACCGCCATCCAACTGCTGCCGACGATCTACTATCTCCAGCGGATGGGCCTGGTGGGGCCGATCAGCGTTGCCGCCCTCAACGCCGCCGCCATCCGAAAGCTGATGGACGATCCGACGCTCAAGGCGGGCTTCCCCAGCCAGAGTTTCAACGCCTATCCCAAGCCTGACGGACCCTCGCAGGACATGAGCGAGCTTTACCGGGAGATGATCGCCGACCTGCCGCCGCGCCAGATCGTGGTGGCGGCCGTGCCCGACCACCTGCATTACCAGGTCATTCGCTCTGCCTTGGAGCACGACCAGCACGTGCTCTCGGTCAAGCCCCTGGTGCTCAAATACGCCCAGGCTCTGGAGATCGAGCAGGAGGCCTTCCGCCGCGGCCTGATGGTCGGGGCAGAGTACCACAAGCGATTCGATTACCGCTCGCTCATGGCCCGCCGGGAATACCGCGCCGGGCGCTTCGGCCAGTTCCGCGCCGGCCAGGCGCACCTGGTCGAATGCTGGTACTACCGCCACAGCAACTTCCAGAACTGGTGCACCGTCGAAAACTCCGACATGTTCACCTACATCGGCTGCCATTACGTCGACCTGGTGGCGTTCATCACGGGCCTCTTGCCGGTGAGCGTTTCGCTCTACGGCGTGGTGGAGGATTACCCCAACGGCCGGAAGGGCTACCTCTGGACCGACGGCCGGGTCAAGTGGAACAACGGGGCCTTCCTCTCGGTGCTGACCGGGCTGGGCTATCCCGACGCCGCCCCCGGCGGCAATACCCAGGGCCTGACCATGCACTGCGAGGGCGACAAAGACGGCTGCCTCATCCGCCACAGCGACCAGTTCCGCGGCGTCGAGCACAGCTACAGGGCCGCCGGCGGCGAACCGGGCGACACCGTCTACGCCCAGCCCAACCCCGACTATTTCCGCATGCTGGACATGGGCGAGGGCTGCCTGACGCCGGTGGGATATGGCCATCGCTCGGTGGAGTACATCATCAACGCCGCCCGGCGGATCGAATCCCAGGCCGGCGGCGACCTGGCCGCCCGCCAGCGAATGCTGCGCGAGATGGACCAGGCCGGCATCATGGCCACCCCCGCCAACAGCAGCTACAACGAACTGGTCATCGAGGCCGGCAGGCTTTCCATCGCCAACAACGGGCGGGAAGCCGTGATTGAGTATGGGCAGAAGCCGTCTGTTCATCTGGCTTAGATTTTCGATTTGCGATTTTCGATTTAAATACAAGAAGACCTATCACGAGCAGTGCGATGACCGAGCAAGCGATAACCCAGCAAGTGATGAAGCAAAGGACGAAAAGCTACGCGCTGCGCGTTATTCGCGTGGTATCGTCGCTGCAGAATAACGTTGTCGGGCGAAACATTGGTGGGCAGTTGTTGCGGGCTGGAACCTCGGTCGCGGCCAACTACCGTGCCGCCTGTCGCGCCAGATCCCGTGCCGACTTCTTGTCGAAACTGGGAATTGTGGAAGAGGAAACGGACGAGTCTCTCTTCTGGCAGGAATTGTTAGTTGAAGCGGGAATACTTGAGCCTGCCAAGCTTGTTAAACTCATGAAAGAAGGAAACGAAATCTTATCCATAATTGTGGCAACAAGGAAAACTGTCAGGGCAAGCCGGACGTGAGGATTTGTCTTTCGGCTGCCTTTGTTAAATCGTAAATCGAAAATCGCAAATCGAAAATCCTTAACCTCGCAACATGCAATAGGAGTTCAGAGAAGAACATGGCCACCAAGGAGTTTCCCCTCATCCCCCAGCGCGTCAGCCCCGTCCAGACCAAGTGGCGCACCGTCATCACCCAGATCCCGGTGCCCCAGAGCCTGCCCATCCTGCAGGACATGCGCAGCGGCGAACCCCGCTCCATGGGCGGCCAGCCGCCCATCCTCTGGCACCACGGCCAGGGCGCCCAGATATTCGACCCCTACGGCAACATCTTTTTGGACTTCTCGGCCGGCGTGCTGGTGACCGCCAGCGGCCACGGCCATCCGCACATTGTCAAGGCCATCGCCGACATGGCCAACCGCGGGCTGTACCACGCCTACTGCTTCCCCACCGACGTGCGAGCGGCCCTGGTCAAGAAGCTCAAGGGTCTGCTGCCGCCGCCGCTGTCGCGGGTGTTCCTTCTGACCACCGGCAGCGAGGCCACCGAATGCTGCCTCAAACTCGCCCGCACCCACGGCGCCAAAATCAGCAAGACCAAGAACATCATGGTCAGCTTTGACAACGGCTTCCACGGCCGGACCATGGGCGCCCAGCTCATGGGCGGCTCGGCCGGGCTCAAAGGCTGGCTCGAAGGCGAGGGCGAGGGCCGCTTCATCCAGGTGCCGTTCCCCGACGGCTTCCGCCAGAAGGACATCTCCTTCAAGGTCTTCACCGACACCCTGGCCAAGAAGGGCGTCAAGGCCGACGACGTCTGCGGTGTCATCGGCGAGACATACCAGGGCGCTAACGCCGCCCTCTTCCCGGCACAATACGCCCAGGAGCTGCGCAAGTGGTGCGATCAGCACAAGGTGGCCCTGGCCTTGGACGAGATACAGGCCGGCTTTGGCCGGACGGGCAAGCTCTTCGGCTTCCAGCATTTGGGCATCGTGCCGGACCTGGTGGCCTGCGGCAAGGGCATCTCGGGCGGCATGCCGCTTTCGGCCGTCCTGGGCACGGAAGAGTTGATGAACCTGTACGGCCCGGGCGAGATGACCAGCACGCACTCGGCCAACACCATTTGTTCGGCCGCCGCCCTGGCCAACCTGGAGGTCATCGAGCAAGAAGGCCTCATCGAGCGGGCGGCCCGGCTGGCGCCGGTGCTGGAAGAGGGCGCGCGCAAGATTCAGACCGCCGCCAAGGGCAAGATCACGCACATGGCCTCCACCGGCCTGGTGGCGGCGCTGCAATTCACCAAGCCAGGCACGACCATTCCCAACCCCGAAGTCGCCTGGACGTTCACCTGGGAGGCAATCAAGAAGGGCGTCATGCTGTTCGCCCCGGTGGGCATAAACGGCAGCTCGATCAAGATCAACCCGCCGCTGGTGATCGAGGAAGAAGCCCTGAACGAAGGCCTGGCCGTGCTGGAAGAGGTGGCCGCGGCACTGTAATTCTCCGGCCGGCGGGCCGGCGCCCTGCAACGCCCGGGGGTAGGTTTTTGGTATAACGGAAGTGCGATGATTTCCATCTCCACGCTGGTGAGCGGGCGGCAGTTCGGGGCGCACCGCCTGCGCTATGGCCGCCCGGCGGATCGCCCGCCCGGCCCGGTGGTCGTCTACAACTGCACCAGCGCCTGCAACCTGGATTGCTCGCATTGCTACGCCCAGGGCTGGCCGGCGGAGTCGCTTTCGACCGACCAGGCAAAGGCCATGCTGGGCGACCTGGCGGCCATGGGCTGCCCGGTGGTGCTGTTTTCCGGGGGCGAGCCGTTGCTGCGCGAGGACCTGAGCGAACTGGCCGCCCATGCGGTTGGGCTGGGGATGCGGGCGGTGGTGTCATCCAACGGCACATTGATCACGCCGGCCCAGGCCGAGGCGCTGGCCCGCGCGGGCGTCTCTTACGTGGGCATCAGCCTGGACGGCATGGAGGCAACGCACGACCGCCTTCGCGGCCGGAAGTCGGCCTTTCGCCAGGCCCTGGCCGGGCTGGAGCACTGCCGCGCCGCCGGCCTCAAGGTGGGCTTGCGCGTCACCCTCACGCGGCAAAACCTGAGCGACCTGCCGGGGCTGCTTGACCTGGCCCGCCAGCGGCGCATCCCGCGGCTGTGCCTGTATCACCTGGTGTACACCGGCAGGGGAGGCAACCTGCGGGAAGCGGACCTCACCGCCCCCCAGCGCCGCTCCATGATGGACCTGATGATCGCCCGGGCGGCAGAGGCCTCCGCCGACGGCGACGAATTGGAGCTGCTGACGGTGGACAACCACGCCGACGGCCCGTACCTATACCTGCAGCTTCAGAAGAGCGACCCGGCGCGGGCCCAGGCGGCCATGGACCTGCTGCGCATATCCGGCGGCAACGCCTCGGGTGAGCGCATCGGCTGCGTGCGCCCCGACGGCACGGTGCTGCCCGACCAGTTCTGGCAGAGCCAGCCGCTGGGCAATGTCCGTCAGAGACCTTTCTCCAGCATCTGGACCGACGCGGCTAACCCGCTGCTGGCGAGCCTTCGCCGGCGTCCCCGACCGCTGACGGGCCGCTGCCGCTGCTGCCGCTTCCTGGACATCTGCAACGGCAACTTCCGCGCCCGGGCCGAGCAGGCCACCGGCGACATCTGGGGCGACGACCCGGCTTGCTACCTGACGGACGAGGAAATTGCCCCGCGCGGATGACTGTGGCTTTTGTGTTTTGTCGTTCGCCAGAGGCATGAGAGTTGATCGGTGAATCGGTTGATCGGTTAATCAGTGGCCGGTTTACCAATAATCGATTCGCCGATTAACCGATTCACTGATTAACCGATTAACCAATGATCCTACCATCCAGTCAACCCGCAGCGCCGGGCTCGCCCGAGCTGAAGCTGCTCTTCTGGGAGACCACCGCCCGGTGCAATCTCTCCTGCCGGCATTGCCGCCGGTTGGCGAGCTCGGCCCAGCCTGACGAATTGACCACGCAGGAAGTTCGCGGCGTGCTGGAGGGTCTGGCGGAGTTGGGCCGGCCGGTGGTGGTTTTCTCCGGCGGCGAGCCGCTGCTGCGGCCGGATTGGCAGGAACTCACCCAGCACGCCCGCTCGCTGGGCCTGCCGATCGCCCTGGCCACTAACGGCACGCTCATCGACTCCGACCTCGCGGGCAGGATCGCTACGGCGGGCTTCTCCCGCGTGGCCGTCAGCCTGGATGCCCCCGACGCCGCCCGACATGACGCCTTCCGCGGCCAGGCGGGCGCATTCGACGCCGCCCTGCGCGGCATCGAGCACCTGCGGGTGGCGGGTCTGCCGGTGCAGATCAATTCCACCCTCACCGCCGGCAACGCCGACGAGTTGGACGCCTTCTATGACCTGGCCCTGCGGCTGGGAGCGGCGGCCTGGCACTTGTTCGTGCTGGTGCCCGTCGGCTGCGGGTTGGAACTGGGCCAGAGCGAGCAGCTTTCCGCCCAGCAGTGCGAGGAAGTGCTCGGGTGGGTTTGCCGGCGGCAGGCGCAGGGGCCGCTGGACATCAAGGTGACCTGCGCCCCGCACTACGCCCGCGTGGCCCGGCAGTTTCTTGAGCGACACGGGTCCGGTGGACCCAACGAGCCGGGCGCGCAGCGGGTGGCGTCGATGCTCCGCGGCCGGGGGTGCCTGGCCGGGACGGGCGTGGTTTTCGTTTCCTCCATCGGCGAAGTTTTCCCCTGCGGGTATTTCCCGGTTTCCTGCGGCAATATCCGGCGACACACCCTTGGCGAGATCTGGCGAACCTCTCCGGTGCTGGCCCGGCTGCGGGATGCGTCGGGGCTCACCGGCCGGTGCGGCGCCTGCGAGTATCGCCAAACCTGCGGCGGCTGCCGGGCCCGCGCCCTGGCCGCCACCGGCGACTACATGGGCCCCGAGCCCGCCTGCCCGCACGTGCCTGGAGAATAGCCTGCACGCCGCAGGGCGTGCAACTTGTCGCACGCGCAATGCCTGCCTGGCTTCCGCGCTTGCCTGCGCCACCCGAAGCCCCCGGTGACGGTCTCCTCATATTCCAAAGGCCGTGCCGTGACCGGTTGGGTGGTTGGTTCTCTCCTGCCGGCGGAGCAACACGCCGGCGAGATCGCGCCAACAAGGCAGTTCATCACGGCATCGCGAGTTAGATTGATTACCCAAGGCCAACCCAGCCACTCGCTCTGTCTTTCCTGGTCCGGGATCCGGGGGTTGCGCGGCGACAAAAGACGTCGCCGCTCCACCCCCGGCTAAACTCTTTCGGCCCTGCGGGCCTTGGTGCCCGGAAGGCAAAGGTTCTCCCGCTTTGCCAGAGGCCATAATCGATGGGGGCGCCTCTTAGAGCCTATCCTAATAAC
>PMYM01000158.1:0-9332 GCA_003171235.1 Phycisphaerales bacterium
ATCGACCTGGTGCTGATGATGGTGCGATCGCAACTTTCCGACGTGCAAGCCGTCGGCGTCAACGTCATCGGCGGCCCCGAGGACATCGCCAACGCCCGCCTGACTTTCGCCAACGGCTGCGTGGCCAACCTCACCGCCTCGCGCCTGGCCATCAAGAGCGAGCGGAAGATGCGCATCTTCTCCGAGCAGGCCTACCTGTCAGTGGATTACGGCAAGAAGGTCGGCATCGTCATCAAGAAGGGGGACAATCTGGACCTCATCCAGATGGCCCGGCAGAAGCAGGCCCGCGACCTGGCCGAACTGGCCGGCACCGTCGATTACGCCAAGCTGCTCAAGGTCGAGCAACTCCAGGTGGAAGAGACCCAAGAGCCCCTCCGCCAGCAGGCCATGGCTTTTGTCGAGTGCGTCACCGGCGGGCAAAAGCCGCCCGTCTCCGGCCAGGAAGGGCTGGAGGCGCTGCGCTGCGCCGAGCGCATCGTCGAGGCCATCAAGAGCCACCGCTGGGACGGCCAGGCCTCCCCCCGCCACGGCCTGGACATAATCAGCCGGGAATAACTGCGCCGCGCAAGAGCCATAGGGCCTGCAACGTTGCATGTGGAATTTGACGTGAGCCTGGGGCGCATTCCGCTATTCGAGAGTTTGCCATCTTCGGGCGGTGGAGGATGATGTCATAATGAAGACCAATCGATTGCTTGTGGCAATGTGCATTTTACTTTTTGCCTTGTTGCCTTGGGGATGCAAACAAAAAACATCCGCACGGGATGCTTTCGACAAGGGTTACAAGGCTTCAAGCCCGGAGGAGAAGATACGGTGGTTTACCAAGGCAATCGAACTTGGTCTTAGCCAAGCCGCAGCCTACAACAATCGTGGCCAAGCCTATTGCAAGAAGGGTCAATACGACGAAGCAATCAAGGATTGCACCAAGGCCATCGAACTTGACCCTAACCATGCCAACACTTACGCCATTCGTGGCTTGGCCTATTATCGGAAGAAGCAGTACGACGATGCCATCAAGGATTACAGCAAGGCAATCGAATTGAAGCCGAGTCTTGCTGAAATAAACACCTATCGTGGCCTGGCCTATTACCAAAAGGAGCAATACGACGAGGCTATTTGGGATTTCAATAGAGCAATCGAACTTAACGCCAAGGACCTCACAGCCTACCACAATCGTGGCGTCGCCTATGATCACAAAAAAGAGTACGACGATGCCATCAAAGACTACACCAAGGCCATCGAACTTGACCCTAATTTTGCCAAAGCCTACAACAATCGTGGCTTCGTCTATTGCGAGAAGGGTCAATACGACGAAGCAATCAAGGATTGCACCAAGGCCATCGAATTGAATCCCACATTTGCCTTTCCCTATGCCAATCGTGGCCTTGCCTATTATCACAAAGGACAGTCCGATGAAGCCATCAAGGACTGCACTAAGGCAATCGAACTTGACTCTACTGATGCCACCGCCTATGCCAACCGTGCGATGGCGTACTCCGCTCTGAAGCAATACGACAAAGCGTGGGCCGACGTGGCGATGTGCAGGAAACACGGGGGCAAACCTGATCCGACATTCCTTGAAGATCTTGCCAAGGCATCTGGACGTTCGGAGTAATCGGAGAAGGTCAAATGCCGCCCGACGATGACATGGCGGCAGACAGCGGCCGCCATGGCACCCAGCATGTCTCTGTCGTAATAGCTTTCCGTCTACCTCGCCTTTGGGGGGAAAGGCCTTCCGGTGAGTTTTCGCATGGCCGCCGGCACGTCGGTGCTGCGCAGCGGGGCGTCGATGGGAGCGATAGTGGACATGATGAAGGTGGCGCTATTGCGCCAGTTGAGTGCGCCGTGGGTGGATTGGATGCTGACCGACTTGGCGAAGAAACTCTGGCCGTTGAAGTACTTGTCATCCAGGCTGACAATGATGGAGGGCGGGTTTTCCACCTGGGCGAAATGCGCCCGCCAGAGGCGAATCAGGGCGTCGGGATAATACGCCCGCTGGGCCACCGAGCGGTTGAGCAGGTCGCGCTCGTTGACGCGATACACCTGGGCCGGCTGAGAGGTCGCCCAAGAGGCTGATGTCGCCTGGCTCGCAGCGGCCGGCGAACTTGCGGGCATGACCGCGGCGCCCAGCAGGGGCTTGAGTTGCAGGGGGTCGCCCCGGATGCAGGCGTACTCGAAGGTCTTGCCGTCGGCGGTGTAAATGGTGGCGCAACCGTCGCGGGTGCGGACGACCACGCGGTCGCCCTGGGGATAGCTGAGCAATTCCACCGCCGGGCTGGTCAGCAGGTCGTCGGCCAGGCGGGCGGGCTGGCGGGCCACCAGCGAGGCGCAGGTCACGATGCCGAACTTGGTCAGGCAGACCTCGTTGTCCGCGCGGACCTTGTCCGTCAGCTTCCAACCCTTGCTCGTGAGCAGTACGTCCAGGCCGGCCTCGGTGCAGGCGATGCCCGTCTGGCCGTGGTCGGCCATCATGGTCACCTTCACCAGCCCGCCGGTTTCGTAATACAGCCGGTTGACCAGTTGCTCGACGCGGCGCAGCACCAGCAGGTGGCCCTCGTGCCCCAGGCGGGTGCCTACGGCGGCGGAGGAAACGTAGTAGTAGATCGAATCCATCCGCGGATTGCGGTCCCAGTCCTGCTTGGAGTCGTTGATCTCCTTGTTGAACATTCCCTTGGGGTAGAGGTAGGACAGGGCGTCGTCGATGAAGCCGGCGCGGTAGTCGATGATGCCGGAGAAGGGCTCGCCCCGGCCGGCGACATAGGCCCACTTGCCGCCGACCTCCTGGCCGCCCGCGCGGTCGTAGTACTTGGCCTCCAAGCCGCGGGTGGGCAGGTAGCCGAAGGCGTCCTCCAGGCACACGTCGGTCAGCGACGGGTAGGAGGCGATGAGCACCTGCGGGGGGTGAAACAGGCGCAGGTGGCCCTGGCGGTAGAATTCCGCCACGGCGTCGAAGGGCATGCCGTCCAGCACGATCAGCAGGTGGCGGCAGCGGGCGGGGTCGATGGCGTCGAGGCGGACTATGCGGTCGGGCCGGCCGTCGCCGTCGTCGTCGTAGCCGATGCGGTCGAACCGCCCGGCCGAGTCGGCCAGCATGAAGAAGTCGCTCTTGCCGCTGCCGCCAACGTCGTAGGCCGCCTGGTTGGCGTCGGCGCTGGCCGGCTGGGCGGGGAACTTCACCTGGTCGGCCCCGCAACCGGCGGCCAGGCCCACCGCCATCGCCCCCAGGACCAGGGCCGCCGCCAATTTCCCCGCTCGCCGCCGTGCGCCTGAGAGATTGACCATGCGATATTCACCTCGTTTCGCCAGTCCGCCCGCGCGGGCCGACACATGCCGGTTGGGCCGCGGCGGCCAGGATCCAGACCGCACGAAGTCTACAGTTGCCAGGCCGCCAGGGCAATTTCCCGCTTCTCATTGGTCATTACCGCGAGTATCAGTATGCCTATGCGAGCCCTCGTATTTGACCCCTCGCCGGCCGGCTGGGTGGCCTGCAAGCTGCTCCGGCCGCTCTGGCCTGACTGCTGGTCGAGCCGGCTGGGCGGCCTGGCCCTGCGCCAACTGCCGCCGCCGGAGTTGCCGGCGCCCGACTGGGTGCTTTGCCGCACTATCCTGGGCGGCCTGTGCGGCACCGATTTATCCATCCTGCGCCAGCGGCAGCGGCCCGATTCCATCCTGCAAGGCTTCTCCACCCTGCCGGCGGTCTTGGGCCATGAGAACGTGGCCCGGGTTTGCCAGGTCGGCCCGGGGGTGGATCGCGCCTGGTTGGAAAAGCGCGTCTGCGTCGAGCCCACGCTGTGCTGCCGGGCGCGCGGCATCGACCCGCCGTGTTTGCCCTGCCGGGAAGGGCGTTTCGGCGTGTGCGAGAACTTCAGCGCCGACGGGCTAGGCTCTAGCCGCCTGCCCCCCGGCACCAGCATCGGCTATTGCGGGCGGGTTGGCGGGGCCTGGGGCGAGTTCTTCGCCGCCCACGTCTCGCAATTAATCGAGCCGCCGGAGAATTTCTCCGACGAGCTGGCCGTGCTGACCGACCCGGTGGCCTGCAGCCTGCACGCGGTGCTGCGGGCGGACCTGTCCGGCGCCGCCCGCGTGCTGGTGTACGGCGCGGGCATCCTGGGGTTGGGAGTGGTGTGGGCCCTGCGGGCGATAGGCTACGCCGGCGCCATCGACGTCATCGCCCGCCACGACCACCAGGAACAACTGGCCCGCAGCCTTGGGGCAAGCGACGTGCTGCGCCTGCCGGCCGAAAAAGCCCGGCGGTTCCAGGCCGTGGCCGCCCGGGTGGGCGCCCGCGTCACTGCGGCCAGATTCGGCAACTGCATGCTCTCGGGCGGGTACGACGCGACGTTCGAGGCCGCCGGTTCGCCCGCCGGCATCGAGGAGGCGATGAAATTCACCCGCGCCGGCGGGCAGGTGGTGCTGCTGGCCACCGGCGACGGCCGGGGCAGCGACCTGACGCCCCTGTGGTTCACCGAACTGAACGTTATCGGCGCCTATGGCCGGGCGGAAGAAACCTTCGCCGGCCAGAGCCTTACCACCTATCGCCTGGCCCATCAACTGATGCTCCAGACCAACCTCCGGGCCGACGGGCTGCTGACCCACACCTTTCCTATCGAGCACTACCGCCGGGCTATGCTGACCGCCTGTGACAAGGCGGCCAGCCGCTCCGTCCGGGTGGCCTTCGATTTCCGCCAGCCCGACTAGCGGGCATCGCAAGGCGCGTGGTTGCTTTTTTTGCCGATGCGGGCATACTAGCGGGTGGCATGGCAGCCGCGTTGTTCCTGACCTACGAAGCCTTGGCGAAGTAGGTTGCGGCGGCCATGAAAGACCGTAGATAAGGTTATGCACCCCCAAGCTCCGCTGTGCTTCGCTTGAAGGTGGCACCGGATAGGAAGGATAGAATCCATGACCAAGACAGGCGCACAGGTCGGCGTGATAATGGGCAGCGACAGCGATCTGCCGGTGATGCAGGGTTGCATCGACCTGCTCAAGGAGTTGGGCATCGCCTGCGAGGTGCGGATTCTCAGCGCCCATCGCACGCCCGTGGAGGTGGACGCCTACGCCGCCGGGGCGGCCGGTCGTGGGCTGGGGGTTATCATCGCCGCCGCGGGCATGAGCGCGGCCCTGGGCGGGGTGCTGTCGGCCCGGACGTCCCTGCCGGTGATTGGGGTGGCCATGGCGTCGGGTCCGCTGGCCGGGGTGGACGCCTTGCTCTCCACCGTGCAGATGCCCCCCGGCGTGCCGGTGGCCTGCACGGGCATGGCTGCGGCGGGCGCGACCAATGCCGCCCTCCTTGCCGCCAGAATACTGGCCCTGTCGGACCCCGCGCTGGCAAAGAAATTGGAAGAGTATCGCCTCCGCCAGGGCGAAAAGGTCCTGGCCAAAGACCGGTCACTGCAAGGCAAGGCCCGTTAGGCCAAACGGCACGCAGATTTCTCGCCCTCGGCGATGAATCAGCCTGCCCTACCTTGTGCCCCCCAGCGAAGCTTGGGGTGCTGATTCAGGAATTCCGCGTGCAACGAAGTTGCACGCCCTACGGCGACTGGAGAATCCTATGGGCGGCACGGTGCGGATGATTGTCCTGGCCAGGCGTGGCGGCGAGGATGAGTTCGTCGAGGCGGTGCGGAAGAACCTATCCCGCAGCCGGCTGTCGCGGTGGACGGTGGCGATCTTCGGCCACTTGCTGGTGCTGGCGGGGCTGGCCACGCCGCTGGCCATTTATTACATTGCCCGCTGGCGCCTGCCCGAGGCCCAGGACGCGGTGTCGCGGGCGACCTTGGCCGGCGTGGTGGCCGGGGCCGTCGGCGGGGCCTGCGTCATCCTGGGCTTCAAGGCCATCCGCGACGCCATTATCTACCAGCCGGAAAATCGCACCGCCCGCCTCATGCTGGAATACCGCGACAAGCTCCAGCAGCAGCAATCTTCTTCCTCTCCCGGACAAAATCAGCCCTAGTAGTCTGTCACAGCAAAAACGATGGGTAGGTTCTTTGGTGGCACAGGCTTTCCAGCCTGTGCGCGCACAGCCTAGAAAGGCTGTGCCACCCGTGGAATTTTCTGTTACAGACTACTAGACGCATTAGTACCGTAGGGTGGGAGCCGGAAGGGCGAGCGACTGTTGGGTTGCTCGCGCAATTCGTGCAGGTTCGATAAGAGGTCATAGACGTGGCAGCGAAATCCAAACCGCAGGTAAACGTTACGGCCGAACGCGATCCCACGCAGGTGGTCGAGGGCCTGTGGTGGGTGGGGCGCGGGCCGTGGGGCATGTTGCCGGCGCTGACGTCGGTCGGCGACGCCAACATCTGGCTGATCCGGGGCGAGAAGTTCGACGTGCTGGTGGACGTCGGGGGCGGGCCGTCGCTGGCGCCGCTGGAAGGGCGGATTCGCCAGGCCGGCGGCGACCCCAGGCGCGTCAGGGAGATATGGCTGACGCACTCGCACTACGACCATACCTGCAACGCGGCTAGGTGGCTGGCCAAGTACCCCCGCGCCCGGTGCGTCATGTCGGCCACGGCGGCAGAGTTCTTCCGGCGGCGGGATCTACGGCTGACAGGCATGGCGATGTTCCCGGGGTTGAAATACCAAATCCCCCGGCGGCTAAGCGCGGTGCGCACGGGCAACGTGCTGGAATGCCCGCCGTATCGGTTCCGCGCGGTGGAGCTGCCCGGCCACACGCCTGACTGCGTGGGCTTTCGCGGCCTGATAGCGGGGGTGGACGCGATGTTCACCGGCGACGCCATCATCGGCGACCAGGGGGCGGTGCGCGGCAGCATCGGCTGGCTGGACGGGCTGTGGCTGTCGGACGTGAGGGTCTACCAGCGGACGCTGCAAAAAGTGGCGGGCGACCCGCCCGGGCTGATTCTCCCCGGCCACGGCGTGCCGCATTACGGCCCGGCGGCCAAAAGGTCGCTGCGGAATTGCGTCAGGCGCATCGGCAAACTGCTGGCCATCCCCAACCTGCCCAGCATGATGCCCCTCTTCCCGCCCGACGCCGAAGTGGCCGACTGGAAGAAGAAGTAGGGCACGCTGATTACTCGCGGAGGCGAGAAATCTGCGTGCCGATTCCCGGAATTCGCGTCCAACAAAGTTGCACGCCCTACGGTTGATGTTCTATTGCTTTGAGCATTTCTCAAGCGTTTTCCCCATGGTCCCGGCAAGTTCTCACCACACGGTTGCGTTCCTGCTATATTAGCGATTCATGTGTAAGGTCGTGGCATGAGCGGCGGCGAGCAGGGCAAAAGCGGCAACGGGGGGCTGCGGGGCATGACCCGCGCCCTGCGCAGCCGGAACTACTCCCTGTTCTTCTCCGGGCAGTTCGTCAGCATGATCGGCACGTGGATGCAGGCCACGGCGATCGGGTGGTTGGTGCACGAGCCGCTGCGGCTGGGCATCCTGGGATTTATCGCCCAGAGCCCGGCGTTCATCATTTCGCCGGTGGCCGGCGTGCTGGCCGACCGCCTGGATCGGCGGCGGATTCTCATGGCCGCCCAGACGCTGCTGATGCTGCAGGCGGCGGCACTGGGGATGCTGGGCCTGCTGGACCGCCTGAGCTTCCAGGCTATCCTGCCCTTGTACCTGATCAGCGGCCTGGCCACGGCGGTGGAGATCCCCACGCGGCAGTCTTTCCTCATCGAGATGGTCGACCGCCAGGAGGACCTGGCCAACGCCATCCCGCTGAACTCATTCCTGATGAACCTTACCAAGCTGATCGGCCCGGCCATGGGCGGGTTGTTGCTGGCCGGTCTGGCCGGCATCACCAATAGCGAGACGCGCAGCGCCGGCTGGTGCTTCATCATTAACGCCGTCAGTTTCCTGGCGGTGCTGTGGGCGCTGGCGGCCATGCGGACCAAGCCCCGCCAGGCCCACCCCGCTCGCCACCCGCCTATCTGGCACGGGCTGAAGGAGGGCATTGTCTATGCCTATGGCTTTACCCCCATCCGCTGGATACTGACGCTGCTGATGATGGTCAGCCTGATGGGCACGCCGTACAACGTGCTGATGCCCCAATACGTCAGCGTGGTCTTGCGGGGCAACGTCAAGGATTTCGGATACCTCCAGGGCGCGCCGGCCGTGGGGGCGATCATCGGGGCCATTTTCCTGGCCAGCCGCTCCAGTGTGCGCGGGCTGGACAAGGTGGTGCCGGGGGCGGCGTGCATCTTCGGCCTGGGGCTGATCCTCTTCTCGCTGACCAGCCAGCTTTACCTGGCGGCCCTGGCGCTGGTGATCGTCGGGGTGGGCATGATGCTCTGCATCGCCGGTTGCAACACGATCTTGCAGACCCTGGTGGACGACGACAAGCGCGGGCGCGTCATGAGCCTCTTTGCCCTATCCTTCATCAGCATGACCCCCATCGGCGGGCTGATCATGGGCTTTTTGGCCGACCGCACCAGCGTGCCCACCGCCCTGAAGGTCGGCGGCATGGCCTGCATCGTCGCCGGCATCCTCTTCGTGCAGAAACTGCCCCAGATTCGACTGGCCGCCCGGCCGGTGCTTATCCGAAAAGGCATACTGCCGGCTTCGGAAGAGCCGATGCTCAAGTGACGGTTATGGCGGACCAATTCGGTCAGGCCCGGCGATCCCTGGCCGGTCCGCCCGTGCGATGGTTCAGGTGCGGCGGCCGTTTTTGCCAGTTCGGCGCCCTGAAACTTATTGGACGCGACAGGCCAAGCCGGGTATGCTATGGGTGGACCTTACGGAGGAGGTCGTGCGTTGAGACGATGGATCGGTTTGGCGATGTGCGTGCTGATCGCGGTGGCGGCCGGCTGCACCAACAACACAATTGCCCCTCAGCCGCAGGTTCCCGAAGGCTTCGTCAGCGCGGGCCAACTGGCCGGGCAGACAGGCCTCAAGCTGGTCCGCTGCACGCCCACCTGCGCCGTGCTGGAAGGCGGCCCCAACTCCGTGGTGATGATTTGCGACCCGGGCGGGGCCATTTACGTCAACGGCAAGCAGGTCTGCTCGCGCCAGAGGGTCATCGCCGCCGAAGATACCGTGTACGTGCCGGCCGAGGCCGTCTCCGCCGTCCGCTCGCGCCTGCGGTCAATCCGCCTGAGCGTCGGCGCCCCGCCGCCCGCCCCCGACGACACCCGCATCCTGACGATAGAACCTCTCTCGCCCGAGCCGCTGCGCGAGACGCCGGTCAAGGGCGTGGTGGTGCTGGACGCCGGCCACGGCGGATCCGACCCGGGCACCATGGCCTACAAGGGCATGATGGAAAAGGAACTCAACCTCAAGATCGCCCAAGCCGTCCGCGACCGGCTGGCGCGGCGCGGCGTCAAGGCCATCATGACCCGCGACAGCGACGTGCTGATCGACCTGACCGAGCGGGCCGAGATCGCCAACCG
>PMYM01000158.1:9392-9848 GCA_003171235.1 Phycisphaerales bacterium
GGGCGCGGCGTGATGCGCGACGTGCGCGGCCTGCGCGTGCTGGTGAAGAACGCGCGCCCGGCCATGCTTGTCGAGGTGGGTTACCTGTCCAACCGCGCCGAAGCCCGCCTGATCAGCTCCGATAGCCACGTGCAACTCTTGGCCGACGACATCGCCGCCGGCATCCTGGAGTACCTCAGGTAAGTGGTACCCAGTTCCCAGTAGTCAGTACCCAGTAGTCAGTAGCCGGGGCTGCCGTGACACCGGCCGGAACGGGCAAGGAACCTCCGACTCACGTCCGGGGGCCACATTCCGGACCTCCGCACTTTCGCGCTACGCGCTGGGCACTTCCGCACAAGACGCTTGGCACAAGATGATTGACTATCGCGCGGTGTGGGCGTCTGGAGTGGGCAGAGGGAACGATAGAGTGGGGATTATTCCCGGCCGATGATGTCCAGGCCATGACGCGGTGAGGCT
>PMYM01000259.1 GCA_003171235.1 Phycisphaerales bacterium
TGTGTCCGGTCTATACACATGCCTGCCCGACATCGATTGCGGGAACGCCAAAAGTCGGGCATGCCTGCCCGACCTACGTAACTGCCGGTGGCGTGAGCTTCCGGGGCAGGTCCAAGGCCGGGTGCCATGCCTTTACGCGTTTTGTGCGGAAGGGCATGTCCGGTCACTCCACTGAACTTCCGGTTCCTGCAGGATACTGGCTTGGCCTGTCCGGGGATGGCCCAGGCCCGAAGGGCCGGAAGAATTTAGCCGGCGGTATAGCGGACCAATTCATCGTTCACGACTGGTCGAGGCCCGAAGGGCCGAAAGATTCTAGCCGGGGTGTAGCGGCCCGAGCGCAGTCGAGGGCGAAGTCCCGAGCAACGTCGAGAGGGACGCGCAACCCCCGGTGACGGACTGGCTAGCGAACCAGAGGCAGTGCCGTGATTGGCCAATGGGTTTGGCCCGGCCTGCCGGCCGATGGTGTGATTCTCCGGAGGCGCCCTTGCCGTGGCACCGGTCCCGGCCTGGAATGGTTGGCCGCCAGACATGGCGGCGAGCAGCGCCCGCCATGCTGCCCATCGCGCCAGGCCCCGGGGCGCTTCATCACCCCTATTCGAGGATGATGTGTATGCGGGTGCGGGTGGTTGCTTCCTCGGGCTTATCGGCCTTGCCGGCCTGGATAGCCTTCGTGAGCTGCTGGGTGACCCACTGGTCGCGCTTGGGTTGGATGTCCCGGTCGTCGCCGGCCGGCAGCATGAAGGTCAGCTTGCTGGCCAGGGGCACCTCGCCGCGACGGCGCAGAACCTGCTCGCCGTACTTGGTGAGGAAGTTGCGGACGATGTCTTTCATGGCTCGGTCCTGGGCCAGCGTCCAGTTGAGGTCCATGTGCTCGTACATGTAGATGATGGTGTTCAACTCGGGTTTCTGCTCGGGCACCTTGCCGGGCAGGTGGAAGGCCGGAAAGCGCGCGGGGTCGTTGAGCACCTCGGCCAGCAGCAAGGCCCCGATGGCGTGGCTGGCGCGGGTGTGCTCCTCGGCGTCGCGGTAATAAGTCAGTTCATCTATGCGCGACAACAGGATCCCCCGCCGGGCCTTTGGGCCGCAGTGGTAGATGCTGGTCAGGTCGGCGTAGAACTCCTGCAGGTGATGGAAAAGCATCTCGTGGTCGCTGTACAACTGCAGCACCGTGTCCACGGGCAGGAAGGTGGTGACGTAGTTGTGCCCCAGTTCATGCCAGACGATCATCTCGGCCAGGTCCGCCCGCGTCAGGCCGAATTTCTTGGCCAGTTCGCCCTCCAGGGGATCGGGATTGTCCACCTTGGTGGGGTCCCAACTGACCACGCAGAGGATCTTGCCGTTCTTGATTCCCACCGGCCCGCTCATGCCCAGCATGTCGGCCGGCGTGTAGTTGGCCATGAACTTCCGCCCCCACATCTCGGCCTCGAAGCTGACGTTGGAGCTGCTGCGGCACTGCCGCCACCAGGCCGGGCGGCACTCGGCGAACATCTGGCGGATGTACGTCACGTCCTGCCGCATCGTCTGCGACATGTTGTTGAAGTGCCGGACGGAGTTCTTCAGCTCCGCCTCCAGCGGCGCCCACTTGGAGGCCAGGTACAGATCGATGATCCGCCGCCCGCATTCCTCGGCCTCGGCCTTGGCCCGCTCGGCCGGACTGCTGGCCGTGAACGTGGTCGCTTTGGTGGAGGCGCCCTGCCCCAGCAGCGCCGGCAGGCCGACGGCCCAGCAGATACTGAGCGCCACTGCGATCAAGACGCCATGTCTCACGTCATGCCCCTTTAGAAAGAGACGACTCGCCGCCAGAAACGTACTGTCGCGGCCGAAAACATGCAAGAAAAAGCCGGGCGGACCCGGCAACCCAATGGTTGCTCGGGCAATGGTTGGCACGTTCGCCGCTGGTCATAATTCAGCCAGGCGGCAGGCCCCAAGGCCCCGCCAACCGGCGATACGCCTCTTGGGGCAGTTGCACCAGCAGGGGTTTGCTTTGCGGGTCCAGCCAACCCAGGAGCCGCACCATATCTTCTTTGCTCATGGCGGTGCAGCCGGCGGTCGGCTTGCCCGGCCCGCGCCAGACGTGCAGAAAAATGCACGATCCCGCCCCCGGCAGGGCCGGCGAAGTGTTGTGGTTTACGGCCACGCCCCATTCGTACAGGCCGTCATCGCGGCGCATGGTTTCGGCGCTGTCCCAGTCCTTGGACGGAACTTCGTCGGGGCGCACGATCTGGTTGTAGTACTTTGATTTTGCGTCATCGACGCCGACGAGGTCGGCGGTCAAATGGAGGTAGGGAAGTTTTACTCCCTGGATTTCCTGTTGCGGCGCGGCATACCCGAATGCCCGCGACAGTTCAAAGACGCCGGCTGGGGCCTTGCCGTCCCCCTCCCGCTTGACCGGCCCGGCCAGTGGCGGATCGCCATGCAGGCCGCGCCCCCACGCCAGCCCCGACCGGCCGATGCTCACCGGCACGCCCTGGCCCACGCCCCGCCAGGGCTGCCCAGCCGTGGTGCGGGCATAACACTGCAAATGGGCGCTGTCGGCCTGCCAACTGTCCGACACCACCAGCACAAGCTGCCGCGAATAGCCCAGAGACGAGGGCCGCAAAGCCGAAAGCTCTTGGGCAGGTTGATTGCCCCAGCAGCCGCCCTGCCAGATTGGAATCGCCGCCAGCGCCGCTACCCACGCCGCCATCGCCACTGGTCGCATAATCATGCTCTCTCCTGGGCCGGGGCCGGCCGGTCCATCCACTTTGGCCCGTGCAGGACGCGGGCGACCATCATGCTGGCCACGTTGTCGCCCACGGAATTGACGGCGGTNNAAGCCGTACAGGGTGACGATGAGTATTTCGCCGGTGAAGCCGCCGCCCGGTATGCCGCTCATGACTACCCCGCTCAGGAGCGAAATGCCGACCGCCAGGGCCAGCGTCTCGAATCCCGAGAAGGGCATGTTGTACAGGCCAAACAGGAAGGCGATCTTGAGCAGGGCCGCCAGCACCGAACCGTCCATGTGGATGGTGGCGCCGATGGGGATGACCACCTCGCTGATGTCCTTGGGCACGCCCACCCGATTGGCTGCCTCCAGGTTCAGCGGAATGGCGGCGAAGCTGCTGCCGGTGGCCGTCGCCGTCAGCGCCGCGGCGGGAATGTTGGTCCAGAAGGCCCTGACGCCCCTGGCCCTGCCGGCCAGGTAGGCGTAGGCCGTGAAGGCGATGAAGAAGTACAGGATGCAGACGGGGTAGTACAGGATCATCGCCCGCAGGTACGAACCCAGCAGACCCGGCCCGAACACCCCCACCAGGTAGGCGAAGTACGCCGCCAGCCCCACCGGCGCGTACAGCATGATGTAGGAAATGATCTTCATGAACACTTCGTTGCCGGAGGTCAGCAGGGCGGCGAAGGCCCGGCCCTTTTCGCCGGTGGCCGAGGTCGCCAGGCCCACCAGCACGGCGAAGATGATCAGGGGTAGCATGTTCTGCTTGGAGAGCAGTTGGACAAAGTCCGGCACGGTCAGGGTGCCTACGATCTGCTCGCCCACCCCGCCCGGGCGGGCGGGTGCGACCTGGGTCACCGGCAGCACCACGCCCTTGGCCGGTGGATACAACTCCACCCCCGCCAGCATGATGACCGCGGCCACCACGCCGGTGGCGGCGAAGATCAGCAGCATCCAACCCAGGATCTTGAACAGGCGGGCGGAACTGGCCATGCCCGCCACGGCCGAGGATATCGAGAAAAACACCAGCGGCACCACCGTGGTGAACAGGGCGTTGAGAAAGATAACCCCCAGCGGCTTGACGACGGCCGCCTTCTCCTTAAGCAGCACCCCCGCCAGCGAGCCCAGCAGGATCGAACCTATCAGGATGAGCGAGAACCTCTGGGATTTGAGGAGCTGCTGCGTCCTTTTCACGGGCGGGCCTCCAGTCGTTTCCTTTGACATGCGAGATCCTTCGGGCCGCTGGGTCGCGGGGAGTTCACGTTGTCGAAACGAACTTGCACATCTCACAGCAGACAAAGCCAAGATACGTCCCGATGATGTTGCCCAGAATGGCCAGCAGCAGCCCCACCGGCGCCAGGGCCGGATGGTATATCCCCCCCACCACGGGCGCCGAGGCCGGGCCGCCGATGTTGGCCTGGCTGGCGGCGGCCATCAGCCCCATCGGGGCCCTGAGCAATCTGCCGGCCAGCACGATAAAGCCGGCATGAATGAGTATCCACACGGCCCCCGCCACCAGCAGGATGGGGGCGGCGGCGATATGCTCCAGGCTGGTCTTGGCCCCGATCGACGCCAGGATCAGGTACAGCATGCCGTAGCCCAGCTTCGATGCCCCGTAGGCCTCCAGCCGCCGCACGGGCGTGAACGAGACGCACAGGCCGATGGCCGAGGCCAGGATGATCGTCCAGGCCGTTTTCATGCTCTCCGCCGCCGTCAGCCTGTCGGCCAGGCGAAGGCTCAGCAGCGTGGCCGAGCCCGCCAGCGTGAACATCAGCACGATGTGTCTCAGGCTGATGGGCTGGGGCTGGACGTGGTTGGCCTGCGAGCGGCGGGCCAACTCGTCGATCAGCCCGGCCCGGGAGCGGTTCCACCGGTCGTACCATTTCTGGTAGCCCGACAGCAGGACAAGCACGCCCATCCAGACGTAGGGCACGATGGTATCGACCACCACCATCGGCAGGAAAACGCGGTCGGGGGCGTTGATGCCCTGCTTCACGGCGATCATGTTGGCGCTGCCGCCGATCCACGAGGCCGACAACGCCCCAAAGCCCATCCACATGTCGGGCGGCAGCCAGTGCTGGAACATGGCCAGCACCACCGGCCCGCCCACCAGCGTGCCCAGGCTGCCCGCCAGCATCACGCCCAGGGCGATGGGCCCCAGCTTCAGGATGGCCCGCAGGTCAACCGAAAGCAGCATCAACACCAGGCAGGCCGGCAGCAGGTACTTCGAGAGCACCCCGTACACCTCGCTCTGGGCGGGGATGAGCCCCACGCTGTTGGCCACCATCGGCAGAAAGTAAATCCAGAACATCGACGGCAGGTACTTGAACAGGGCCTTGGTCGCGCGCTGCTCGGCCAGCAGGAGAATGCCCCCCTCGATCACCAGCAGCACCGTCAGGACGGCCATGGGGTCGTTGAACATCAGCCCTCCTCCAGCAGGTACTGCGGGCCGCTGGCGGTGATGCCCTGGCAGCTTCGCCGGCCCGAAAGCAGGTGCACCGAGTCCAAATCGACGTAATCGAACGCGCCCGTGCCGGCCGCCAGGTTGATGCCCGCCGACAGGCCCACCATCGTCTCGGTCATGCAGCCGATCATCAGTTTCAGCCCGGCCCGGCGGGCCGTCTTGATAATGGCGGCCGACCCGGCGATGCCGCTCTTGGCGATCTTGATGTTGACGCCCTGGCCCAGGCCCTCATCGGCCACGCGCCGGCAGGCGGCCTCGTCGCACACCGTCTCGTCCAGGATCACCGGCAGGCGGCTGCGGCGGGCGATGCGCTTCAGCCCGGCAAAATCGTCCTGCGGGAGCGGCTGCTCGAACAGCTCCACCTCGATGCCCTCGCGCCCAAGGCGATCCAGCATGGCCAGGTACGAGCGGTCGGTGTAGCCCTGGTTGCCGTCCAGGCGGATGGTGAATGGCCGGCCGCCGCGCTTGAGCGACTCGCGCACCGCCCGAACCAGCGCCATGTCGTCTTCGATCTTCCCGCTGACCTTTACCTTGTACGTGCGAAAGCCGGTTTTCGCGATTCGGGCAAGCCACTCTTCCAGCATCCGCCGGTCGGTCAGGAACGGAATGGTGATATCGGTCTCGATGCGATCGCGCCGCCCGCCCCAGTGCCGCCATTCCCCCTCGCTGCGCACGGCCAGGCTGGCCCGAAACAGCGCCACCTCCAGGCCGGCCAGGGTCATGTGGCAGGTCGGGCGGGATCGGCGGAATTTCGCCAGCCAGGCGGGGTAATCGTCGATGCTCACCCCGGCCAGCCGGGTTCGGGCCTGCCGCAGGGTCGCATGGATGACCGGCAGCGTCTCGTAGGGCATGTTGAAACTGGTGGGCGCCTCGCCCAGGCCGACTGTGCCGTCGCCCAGCACCACCTTGACCAGCACGCTGGTGGCCACGGACTTCTTGCCCCGCGAGGTGGCAAAGAGCGTTCGCAGCGGGCGCACCGTCGTGCGGAACAGAAGTTGTTTTACGGCGATGATGGCGGTTGGTCCTTTTGGATGCCGACGAAGACCAGGGATTCGATCCGGCCGCGCCAATCGCCCGCCGGCAAGTCCAGGTCGGGCAGTTCGATGCCCGGCTGGAGGGTCGTTATCACGCACCGGCCGACGATCTTGCGTCCCTCGACGCCGCCCCGCCGGGTGCGTATGCCCCAGAAGTTGTGCATCACAAAAGCCCGCTGCTCGTCATGGCCGACGTACAGGGCCACGTGGCCGGACAAGCAAACCAGCGTCAGGAAGGGAACGCCCTTCTCTATCAGCACCCGCTGCTTTTCCTGGCCGGGCAGGCCCTCCAGCGACACGCTGCGGTAGGCGCGGGCCTGGGCGGATGAGTTTCGCGGCAGCCAAATGCCCAGGGGCGTCATCAGGTCGCGGGTGGTGGCGGAGCAGTCGCGGCCTTCGTACATGCCGCCCCAGCCGTACGGCTGGCCGAGCATCTGGTTGGCTGTTGCTGCGATGTTGGCCGGCGTGGGCGACAGGGGAATGACGGCGGCCTGGGTCTTGCCCAGCACTGCCCGGCGAAAGACGGCTTTGCCTTCGATGTTGCGGGCGGGTCCCAGCACCTCCAGGTCGTCCGAACGCTCCGCGTCCAGTGGAAAAACGGCACCGATGTGCGTGCTGAATAGAAACGCACCCGTCGCGGCATCGACCAGGGCGACATTGTCCTCTGTCAGCGCCACCAAGCCAGACCGGCGGTAGAGGTCTACCTGTTCGTCATCCACCGTGCCGATATCCTGCGCCTGCACCCATCCGTGGCCGCAGGGCGAATCCACGTACAGCCATTGGCCGTCGGATGTTGCGTGGCAGACCAGCAGCGGCGTGCCCGCCCACAGGGCCGACTCCTGCAGCGAATCGAAGGGGAAGCCCTCGCCGGCCTGGTTGATGAAGTCGAACCGCGGCCAGTTGGTCGGCAGCCGCCGCAGGTTGGTGTTTCGGGCGGTGATCGCCTTGGCGATGCGGTTAGGATATGTACCCATTCCGGCCAGCTCATGCAGCCTGCGGGTGAAGGCAGGAGTGTGGGGATGGAAATTTTCCCCGTAACCCGGGTGGGCCTCAAAGTCGGCCAAGGGCTTTTCGACATCGCCGGCGGAGGGCGGTGCGCATTGCGGGTCCCAAGGCCGCAGCCATTGCCGCCGAAACTCCTGGTTCAGCCGGGCCAGGGCATCCGCTCCGATCAGGGGCTTGTCGGCCGTTGCCGGATCGAGGTACGCCCGGCAGTCCTGCTTGAGCTGGGCCACGTCGCGGATGTCCGGCGCGTCGCGGGCAGCCGGCGATTTGGGCGGTTCCACGCTGCGCGCACACCCGGCCAGCGTCAGCGCCCAGGACAACATCCACGGCAGGATGTAAGGCAGGCGGGACATGCTCGCTCAATCCATAAGCGGTCAAACCTTCCGTGTACCCTGCTGGCGATCCTCCAGCGCCGGGCAGACTACCCGCCCCAGCCGCCCTTCTCAAGGTTTAACTGGACCGGCCAGCCGCGAACAACGCGAACAGGAAGAAGAGTGCGAAAGTGCGAAAGTGCGGGAGTGCGGGTGGCATGGTCACGCTTCTTTTTGCGTGACCATGTACGTGACCATTGGTTTGGCAAGATCCCGCACGCGGAACCGTTCGCAAAGCTCACGAACCCGCGTGCCCTACTTAAAAAACGCGCCGCCAGCAGTTGTAGATCGGGCATCGCCCGACGCCGCACTTGCTTGGGTAGCGGCGCCCCTTTGGGATGATGATGACTCGGGCCTCCGCACCGACCATGACGCCCCAGCTTCCGTCACCTTCATCTCAATACCGATCTGGGAGAGAGTATTCAGAATGTCAGATCCCTTCATCTCACCAATCGGGACAGTTATCGGGTGAGTAGATACTTTAACCTCGCCTGTTACATGCCAACTTACGCTTGCCTCTTCACACAGAGCGACTATCAAATCCCTTGGCCGCATCGTCGAAGGTTGGCTGCTTACAAGAACGGCGGACCTTAAACGGTCTTGGGTGACATGCTCGGCCTGCGTGGAACTTAGCCGATTAAGCTTCCGCGGCCTGATCTCTCGATCCGCCCCCTGAGGTTCTACCTGTTGCCCGCATAATGCACACCAACTCACGCAGACCGCAACGCAGACGCAACAAAATGTCCGGCGAAGGACAACCCTCTTGTCTATCAATGCTTGCCGTTCTTTTCGTTCAGCCATGATTGCCATCCCCGTGAATCGTCGTGAAACAAACATGCCCGGCATACGGTTTAAACATGGTCACGCGAAAGAAAGCGTGAGGGTGTCCGGTAATTCAAGAGCTTCAACATCTTGGCGCAACGTAGGTTGCGCTGTGTATTAGGCCACGCCTTTGGGCGTGGTGAACCGGGCTCCGCCCCTCCCCCTGCCCCATCCCCGCTTGGTGGAACAGGTTTGTAACCTGTTCCATGCACAGCTTGAAAAGCTGTGCCACCTGGCGGGGAGGGGGTGGGGCCGACCTTGAACCACGGCTAAAGCCGTGGCCTGATACACAACAAGCCAAGGCCGAATTACCGGAGGGCCCCGATTAACCTATCAACGGCTTCTTCTTCTTTCAAGCAAATTGCTTTAACCGGCCGATAAGTGTTGACAGTATCGGCCTGGGGCTTGATAGTAACGGCAAGGAGGCCTGTAGTGTGTCCATACCTGGAAGAAGCTGACGCGCGTTGTGCCCGCAAACATTCTCTGCGCCGCCTGGAGGAATCGCTGGGCACTTGCGCAGGGTGCTTCGAGTTCTGCCCCATATACCAGAAGAAATCACTGGGCGATGGCCAGCGACAAGTCCAACCAGCCCAGCAGCCCCAGCGGTGAATTCGGCCAGGCGGTGGCGGCCTTCCTGGATTACCTTCAGGCCGAGCGCGGGCTGGCGGTCAACACCCGCCAGGCCTACGGCCGCGACCTGAGGGCCTTCGGCAGCTACCTGGCCGACAACGGCGGGTCCGGGCCGGCCCAACTCACCGCCGCCCGCATCGACGCCTACCTGGCCCACGCCGGCGCAGACAAGAGCCCCTCCTCCGTCGGGCGCTGCCTGGCCGCCATCCGCATGTTCTGCCGCTTCTGCGTGCTGGAGCGGCTGATGCCGATGGACGTCTCCCAGGCCATCGAGCCGCCGCGCAAATGGGCCCGCCTGCCCCAGACCATCGGCCACCAGGCCGTGCAGAGCGCCATCGACAGCCCCGACCCCGGCCAGGACCGCCTGGCCCTGCGCGACCGGGCCATGCTGGCCATGCTGTATGCCACGGGCGTGCGGGCCAGCGAACTGGCCGGCATGAAGCTGGGCGACCTCAACGCCGAGCTGGGCGTGGTGCGGGTGCTGGGCAAGGGGTCCAAGGAACGCATCGTGCCGGCGGCGCCGCTGGCCCTGGAACTGGTGGGCCTGTACGTTCGTCAACTTCGAGTCGAGCTGGACGTCGCCGGGCGGCCCGAACTGTTCCTCTCCCGCCGCGGACGCGCCCTGGCACGCGAGGATGTCTTCCGCATGGTCCGCAAGTACGCCCGCCGGGCCGGCCTGCCCGAGGGGGTCAGCCCGCACACCCTGCGCCATTCCTTCGCCACCCAACTGGTGGCCGGCGGGGCTGACCTGCGCAGCGTCCAGGAAATGCTCGGCCACGCCGACATCGCCACCACCCAGATCTACACCCACGTCGACGCCGACCGGCTCAAGAACATCCACCGCCAGTTCCACCCCCGCCCGTGAAAACCGCGACCACAAAGAGCACAAAGAACACAAACCAAAAGCAGAGGGGATATCTACACTGCGGCGCAGAAACAAAGCTCCCGATTCCAGTTTTTAGATTCCGGGGCAGTTCAAGATTGCGTGGCAACAGGATGCTGGCCACGGGATGATTCGGGCAACTCAAGAGCGACACAGGGATAAGCTCATCCAGGCCCCAAGAGGCTGTCGGGTGGCATGGTCACGCTTTTTTTCGCGTGACCATGTTTAGCGTTTCCGCAGCGTAGGGCGCTTTCGAATAACTGGAACCGGCACGCAGATTTTGCTTCGCAGAATCAGCGGCGCCCTACGAAAACAAGAAGCCCACGGCTCCCCTGCCGTGGGCTTTTCGTTCCCACTTCCCAAGCTTCTCTAGCATTCCCGGACCGACTTGCCTGCAACCGTGGGCTAATACACAACAAATCAAAGCCAGAATAACCGAATGACCTCCAATGCCCACAATCGCCCCCGTCACAGGCGAGACGCCCGTGCCACCCGCATCAGGCCACCGCCTGGCGGGTGATGCGATCTCCCAGCCGGCAGACCACCTCGTAGGGTATGGTGTTGGCCAGGCGGGCCAGGTTCTCCAGGCTGTTGGCGGCGGCGGGGTCGCTGCTGATGACCACCGCTTCCTCGCCCACCCTCAGCGGCGGCAGGTGGGTGACCTCGATGACCGTCTGGTCCATGCTCACCCGCCCGCGCACCGGGCAATCCACGCCCCGCACCTGCATGACCGCCTGGTTGGAGAAGCTGCGGAAATAGCCGTCGGCGTAGCCGATGGGCACCAGGGCCAGGCGGGCGGGCTTGTCGAATCGGTATGTCCAGCCGTAGCCGCTTTGGGCCCCGGCCGGCACGTCCTTGACCAGCACGATGGGCGCCTTCACGCGCATGGCCGGGCGGAGGGCCAGCTTGCGTTGCAGCGCCGGGCCAGGCTGAACGCCGTAGAGGGCCAGGCCGGGGCGCACCATCGTCAGGTGGGTCTGGGGCAGGTCCATGGCCGCCGCCGAATTGGCCGCATGCAGGCAGACCTGCGGATTGCCGCAGTCGGCCAGGGCGCGCCGCAGCCGGTCCAACTGCTCCAGCGTCGGCCGCTTGTCGGGGTCCTCCGAGCAGGCAAAGTGGGTGTACATGCCGGCCACGCGGATGTTGGGGTTGTCCTGGGCCAGGCGATATAGTTCGGGGAGATTCTCGGGCAGCACGCCGCTGCGGGTCATGCCGGTGTCGATCTTGATGTGCACCTGTGCCGGCCGGCCGACCCGACCCGCCGCCTCGGCCAGCAGGCCAAGCTCCTGGCGGTGCGTCAGGCTCAGGAAGATGTTGTACACAATGAGCTGGCCAAGGGCGTCGGCGTCCATGGCCCCCGAGAGGGCGAATTGCAGGATAGGCCGCTGCCAGCCCATCTCGCGCAGGGTCACGGCCTCGGAGCAACTGGCCACCCCCAGCATGTCGGCCGACCCCCCCATCACCCCCAGCACCTGCCGTATCCCGTGCCCGTAGGCGTTGGCCTTCACCACCGCGCATAGCCCGACGCCCGGAGAAAGCACCCCGCGCAGCAGATCGATGTTGTGCTGCAAAGCCGAAACGGAAATCTCAGCCCGCACGTAACCGTCCATGGCGACACCTCTGCGGCATCCGGCCGCACAGTGGCATGGGCCTCTGGCCCATGGGTCCCAGGCCCTCCAGGCCGCAAGGTTTCTTCCAAATCCGCGGGCAAGATGCCCGCGGGACTCATGGCCAAGATGGCCATGCCACGTTAACCGCCGCGCCCCGGCCCGCTTGTGGCCGGGTCCCAGCACCCGTTAGAATACCATACGGAAGGGAAAATGCCATGACCTGTAAGATCGCGTTGGCCTTTTCGGCCGTCGCCCTGCTGCTCCGCCTGGCCGGCGCCGCCCCGGCCGACATGCCCTCCTACGACAGCCCCTACTACGTCATCTACAGCGACCTGGACACGGACACCGTGCGTGAGGCCGCCATCCGCGTGACGGCCATGGCCGAGGAATACCACCAGCGCACGGCGGGCTTCGCCGGGACCATCAAGAAGAAGCTGCCCTTCTATCTTTTCAGCAAGAGCGAGGATTACTACAAGGCCGGCGGCCTGATCGGCTCGACCGGCATGTTCACCGGCCAGAAGCTCATGGCCATCTCCGCCCCCGGGCGCGGCGAGCGGAACTGGCACGTCGTTCAGCACGAGGGCTTCCACCAGTTCGTGCAGGCCGTCATCGGCGGCAACATGCCCATCTGGATCAACGAGGGCCTGGCCGAGTATTTCGGGGAGGCCGTCTTCACCGGCGACGGCTTCGTCACCGGCCTGGTTCCCCCCGACCGCCTGGCCCGGCTGCAAAAGGCCATCCGCGACAACAAGACCCGCCCGCTTCGCCTATCTCCGCGAACCCCGTTGGAAAGCCCGCCTCAAATGCTTATCTTAGGACCATTGGTGACTGTCCCGAATTTCCTCTAATTTCCTCGTCGCTACAGCGCACTGAGCGTGAAAATCCAGGAAGAGTGAGTGATTATACCATCGTGATAATAATCGCCAAACCCAGGAATCGTCAAGTCTTCCCAAGATCCCAAGGCGGTTTTGCCCGCCAACCACGTTTGTGGCTGAATGGACGGATCCAAGCTGTTGCTGATGGTCCGGCCGTCGCTGCTCATGTGCATCGCTCCGGCCCCGTTAACGGTGCCAAGTGTCGCCCCGTTGGGGAAGTTGATGACGAAGCCTTCCCCGGAATCGCTGAGGTTCTTTGGCGGGTCACCCAGAGCCGCCACTGATGGAGAGCTTGCCGAGACAGCCATCTGCGCGCCGAAGAAGGGATCGCTGCACATCACTCGCTTTATTTCGTATGCACTCGTCCCCAATCCGGTTCCCATCTTTTTCATCCAGATGGTGAGGCGGAACCCCACCGTACCGCTCGCCGTCTTCACGTAGTTACCATAAGCATCGTCCCCCCATATTTCGTAGTTCTCGCTGAATATGCCGAAATATGAGATCGTCCCGGGAATCGGAGTGAGCGGGAGCGCATCCGACGCCGTGAAGTCGACGGGCTGTATCACGCCTCCCGGCGGCACGGTGATCGGGACTTGCTTGGTTTTCATTCCCGGGACGACGACGCTCGCCTGCCACTCGCCCACAGGCACGGACACGTCGACATCCCCGTTGCTGTCCGACGACTTGCGGACACCCGTCCCCAGTTCATCCCATTTGGCCATGTACAGCGTACTCTGGGCCGGCTGCCCTTCCACCGTGACGGGCACGTGCACCAGGCTCTGGACCTGCTCCGACATGGGGGTGACGTCAGGGCTGTAGGTGGTCCAGTAACCGTAGGTGGTTTTGCGGACGCGCGTGTTGGGCAGCAGGTTGCCGAACGAGATGGCGTCGCGGGCTACGAAATCTTCGGAGAGATCCAGCAGGACTCCGACGCCTAGGGAGGACGCGAGTCCCGGAATCGCGGGGGGGTCCAGGGCGGCGGCGGCCGTAAAGACCGCGACCTTGCCTGCTATCGCGCCCCCCGCGTGGGCGTTGATCTCTGCCGTGGCCTCCTCCGCGCTCTGGTATGTTGTCTCTGCGCCCGGCAACCCCCCCAGTTTCTGGCTCACCCACCCGTGGCTGATCGTGTCGGACATCTGCAAACCCACGGTGGACAGCGAGACCATCACGGAAGCCAGTTCGCCCAGCAGTTTCTGTTGGGCCGGCTGGCCCGACGGCATCAGGATCGGGGTCAGCCCGTCAACCAGGTACGAGGTGACCACTTCGATCGTCCCGCTCGTGAGAAACTCCGTGATCGTGGGCGACGCATCCCCCAACGGGGCCGCGGACGACGCCGTCACGGGACCTTCGCCGACGCCCGTGCCGGTGCCCATCAGGCAGAGGAAGTGCAATTTCGCCGGCTTAGCCGCCGTCACGATCGACATCATCCCCAAACCCAACAAAGGGTCAACACTGAGACCTACCCACGCGCCGCTCAGGGGCCCCCCCGTGTTGGCATCCAAGAAGGTAAACGTCTGTGGAAAACCGCCGAGCGTGAACGTCACGCTACCGGTGGAGTCGAGGACGCCGGTCTGGGTCTGCACGAAGGCGTTCAGTCCGAACCTTGAATCCAGGACAGGGTTGACCACCAACTTATTGATGGAAGCCTTGGCGGGCAGCAATCCGGCGTCGATACGGCTGTCGTTGCTCAAGGTTCCGCCGATGTTAACGGACCCGATTTTGCTTGCGCGTCCGCCCACGGCCACGTCGTTGCTGTCGTTGAAATGCCCGTCCACGGGGTCCAGCCCGGCCCCGATCAGCGATCCGCTGACCTGCCCGGCCACCTTGAAGCTTCCGATGAAGCCCGCGCCGAAGATGTCCGCCGCTGAACCGGAGCCGCCCAAGTCGGCATCCGTGCCCAGATCGGCGCCGGCGAGGATCAGGGAATCGGTCAGATTGCCCCCGATACTGACAGCCTTGATGGATTTGGCCGCAAGGCGAACGGTGGCATCGCCTTTCAGCGTGAAGCCGCCGAGTGCACCGGTGAAGTTCGCAACCCAGTCCGGTCCTGCCGAGCCCGCCAAAACGGAACCCGCGTTGCCGATGACATTCCAGGCGCCGCCGGCAAGTTCGTTTTTGGCGCTCACGCCGCCGAGGGTCCGGCCCGTAGCCGCGACGCCTGCGCCGCTGAGCTGCAGATTGGCGGCAAGGTCGCCGGGCAGTCCGCGCAATACGTCGCCCTTGACGGTTAGTTTGCCCAGCGACGGAGAACTGACGCGGTTCGCCGCATCCTCTCCGCCGACCGACTGAGTCCAATCGCTCACGGTGATCGACTTGATGGGATTTACGGAGTCGATCCGCAGGTCCCTGACCGCACCGGCCTTCAGCGTCAGGGGCGTTCCGGTCCCTTCGATGGCAATACAATGCCCTTCTGCGATGTCGCCCAGGGAGATGGACCCGATTGCGCCCGTAGCCGTAATGTCACCCAACAAGTCTAGCGTCTTGCCCGTAATGCTCTTGGCCGAGCCGTTTACGGTGATGTCGTTAATCTGCGCGCGCCCGTCGCCGCCCTTGGCCTTTACGGTCAAAGCGGAGGTCATGTCGCCGTTCAGGACAATGTCGAACTGTCCCGCGTCGGGAACTAGTTCGCCGAAGCCGTTGCCGCTGAGCGCAAAAGTCACCGCCGAGCCGTCGGCATCCATGATAATCATTTTCACATTCTTGCGGGATCCGAACGTGCCGAACTCATAGGCCAGCGCGGCAGGGCCGTCGGTGGCGGCCACATTGTTGGACGGATCATCGCCAACGATTACATGGCCGGGGTCGATGTCGGCGAGCACGTAGTAGTTGCCGGCGGGACCGGCCGAGGGAATAACCACCGTAGCGGTGTACGTTTTGGACATCCCAGGGGTTAGACTTACCGCCTGATTCGACAGCACCGCCAGCGGCATATCGCCGCTGCCGGGGGTCTTATCGAGATTCGCGTCGGTAGAAAAATAAAGGTCGATCTCGACTTTGCCGATGGCCGGCTGATCGCCTTGATTCGTAACGACAATGGCAAACTTAACCTTGTCGCCGGGAACAATGGGTTCAGGCAAGGACGCCCCGCTGATGCTGCCCACAAGGTCCGCGTTCAAAAGAACGCGCGGTTCAAGGGCCTCCAGATTCAAAGAGTTCCTCGACATTGCCTCAACCACAACTTTGGACCTTCGCGTTCTCATGTTCAGCCTTTCTTATCAAACCTGCTCCTGCGAATTCGGCTTCAGAAGACCCTGGGCTCACGGTCCGCTGATTGGTATCCCGCATAAACCGACAGGAAATCTGATTGGGCGTGGGCAAGCGGCCGGAGCCCGGATAGTCGATCACCTCGATGCTCATGGATGTACTGTGACGCCGGTTCCATCGCCTTGTTGGTCCGAAAAATGGACCCACGATGCTTGGCGGAGGCTGGATTTCGGACAGTCCCCGGTGCGGATTCATGGATTTGGGGGCGACCCATTGGCCGCAGCCTCCGCTGCAGGCCGTAAGTCACACGCTGAGAGCAGTATACCCCTGGCCTCGGTGGCGTCAAGTGCCGAGATTACAATAACTTCAGGGCTGTCGCCCCGAAAAACCCCATCCGAGGCCTCTGGGCAACTGACAGTTCGTTTCGGGCGGGCATTGAAGAACAGCGTCGGCGCGGGTTACCGCCGGCCGGTGGAACCGAACACGCCACCGCCGCGGGACGGGCCGGGCAAGAGCCGCGAGCGGCCGAGAGGGCTGGTCCGGCCTGCCGATGGTGTGGTTCTCTGGGGGGTTGTCGCAAGATTGCTTCTGGCGGGTTGTCGCAGGATTGCGCGTGCAACAATTCGCACGTCCTGCCTCTTCCACGAAGTTCGCCACCTCATCGCGAGTCGGGTCTATTCCGCGCGCGGGTCCAGGCACTCGCTCAGTCGGTCGCGGGCCGCTTACCGGGGGCTCCGCTGCGCACGGCTGCGCCGTGCTTGCTCCACCCCCGGCTAAGCTCTTTCGTCCCTCCGGGACTTGCTTTTCCGGGCGGATCGATGTGTCCGCAATCGCCCGATATTCAGGTCGGCTGCCTTCTTGGCGTCCCTCCGGGACTTGGTTTTCCGGACGGATCGATGTGTCCGCAATCGCCCGATATTCAGGTCGGCTAACTTCTTGGCGTCCCTGCGGGACTTGGTTATCTGAACGGGTTGGCATGACCCAAGACGGAGGAGAGTCTGTAAGGTGGGACGAATCGGCCGAAGACCGATGTCCCACCGGAAATGAGTTTCTGGAAGAACGCCGGGAGACCGCCCCCGTGGGCGGCTTCTCCCAACCTACGGCACTGAGTGAGGGCCTCAATCGACTGGACAATTCAGGCCCAACGGGCCGGAAGAATTTAGCCGGGGGTGTAGCGGCCGTAGCGGAGCGCAGGCCGCGGAGCCCCCGGTAAGGGCTCTGAATGAACAGAGGCAGTGCCGTGATTGGCCAAGGGGTTCGGTCCAGCCTGCCGATGGTGTGATTCTCCGGAGGGATTGCGCGTGCAACAAGTTGCATGCCCTGCAATCCAGGCCTAGACATGGTCACGCGAAAAGAAGCGTGACCATGCCACCCATCTGGGTGTCAGGGGTGATCTATCGGCACGTCGCACAGGAGAATCTCCTGGCGGCCCTGGCGGTTGGCGGCTGCAAGGACGCGCCCGCAGGCGTCGTAGGCCGCGCAGCCGCCCTGGCAGCGGTATATCCAACTAAGGCCCGTGCGGTTGGTCACCAGCATGGGCGCGCCGATGCGCCGAGCCCGCCGGCCAAACTCGGCCAACCCCGGCAGGCGCTCGCGGTTGTTGGGGTAGAAAACCAGTTCCGGACGCAGGGCCCTGGCCCGCTCGATGCAGCGCGGCGCCTCGCCGTCGGCGCAGATAAAGCAGGTGGCGCGCAGGCCGGCGATGTCAAACAACTCCGGCCCGGAACCGGGATCGTAGCGGGCGTGCTCGTTGCGGTAGCCCGGATCGCCCTCCTGCCGCCACAGCCAGGTTTTGCGATAGTGGTAGATGTAGTCTTGGGGACCCAGGAAGACCTGGGAGATGTAGTACCGCTGGCCCTCGCGCTCGCTCAGGCCAAAGCACAGGTAGATTCCCAGCCGCCGGGCCAACCGTTCCAGCCGCCGGACGGCTGGGCCTTCCGGCACGCGCTGGGCCAGCCGGGAAAGGCGCGGGGTGTAGTCGGTCAGCGTGCTCTCGTGGAACATCACCAGTCGCGCACCCTGATCGGCTGCGCGGCGGGCGAGCGTTTCCATGCGGCGTAGGTTTCGCCCGGCCTGCTCGGGCAGGGCGTCGAACTGCACCAGGGCGACCGGCAGCCGGGTGGGGCGAGCGGCTGCCGGGCCGCTCGCGCAATCCTGCTTCCTGGCTGTTCTGTTCACAGATACCCCTACCACTGCCTGTTACTTGTGCAGAATTCTCATGCAATGCATTGGCACGTTGTCAGCATGCCCTTCCGCAAAAGACGCGTAAGGGCATGGCACCCGGCTTTGAACTTTTAGCTTTTAGCTTTTAGCTTTCAGCTTTCAGCTTTTCGGTTACCGCCCGCCGGAGCCCTCGAGGCGGGGGACTTCGATCCGGTTGTTCTTGCGGTCCCATATGAGCCTGGGGCCCTGGATGGTGTTGGTGTTGCCCTTGTCGGTGACGTAAACCACGGCTGGGCGCGGGGGCTCACCCGGCAGCGAGCCCAACAGCACCGCGGTGTCGCCGCGGGCGGGGTCTTTCTCGTCGGTGCGCTGGTAGATCAGGCGGCGGCAGTGCACCTCGCGCGGGCCATCCTCCAGCCGGACCAGGTCGTCGGGCTGGTCCTTCATGCCGAAGGCGTCAAACATGTCCAAGGGGCCGATCTGCGGCCCGGCCTGGGGGTCGCGCGGGTAGGCGGTCGAGCCCTTGTCCTCGGGCGGGCCGAACATCGCCAGCATGTGGTCGCACTCCAGGGCGGTGTTTCGGCCGGCGGGCAGGTCCTTCCAGGGGCGGATCTTCATCCGTTCGCGCAGCACCATCTGGGCGCCGCTGGCGTGCACCATGCGCACGCCGCCCTCCATGCGCACGCCGCGCGTGGTCTGGTCCATTTGCATGGACTTGTTCCAGGTAAAGGCCGTTTGCGACGGATGATCGATGTTGCCCGTGGGCGAGAGGGACTCCTGGGCGCGAACCTTGGCGTCGGGGCTGCGGTAATCTTCCACCAGGAGCGAGCCGGGGTTGTCGCAGGTCAATGCCCGGGCGACGAAGTCGTAGGAGAACTGCTCGGTCCGCAGCAGCAGGCGGCGAATCAGGAAGCTGTCGGCGTCGTCGACGGCCGATTCCAGGCGGACGTTCTTCTCGGCTTTGACCATGGCCAGGCGATTCATGCGGAACCGGAAGTCGGTGGCGGCCGGCGCGTTGGCGGCGACCGGCGGGTTGGCGGCCGAGTCGTCGGCAAAGTAGATGTCCAACTGCTCGCAGGCCAGCGAATCGCCGGCGGTGGTCAGCCTGACGCGCTCGAAGACGTTGGCCTGGCGGTCCTTGCCGCGGTACTGCATGGACTTGGCCCAGGAGATTTCGACCGGGCGCGGGGCCTGGGCCTTTTCCGGCTGGCTGGAAGCGACGGGCTTGACCACCAGCCGCTGGTTGGCCACGGCCGGGGTGCTGGCCACCGGGCCCAGGTCCAGCAGGCGATTGCCGGCCAGGTCGGCGTCGGTCCAGAATCGCAGGTTGCCAGGCCCGACCACCGTGGCCTGCTGCGTGTCCTTTTCCAGGATGATGGTGTTGCCCTTGATGTAGTTGTCCTTCTGGGCGACGCTGGCCGGGGCGCCCTTGAGGGTGACCTGGCCCTTCTGCACCAGGGCGTCCAGTTCGGAGGCCTCGGCCAGGATGGGGTCCTGGCCGGCGATGTCGTGAATGAGGAGCTTGCCATCGGCGTGCAGCCGCTGGGGCTGGGCCTGTTTGAGCTTGCCGGTGGCGGGGTCGGCAACGTCGGCAAAGACGATGGTGAGCTTGTCGGCGCCGGTGATGTCGGTGGGTATTCGGCCGCTGGGGCCGGAGCGGCTCTGGCGGGCGCTCACCTGGCCGGTGGCGACGGCCTCGACCGGGCGGCTGCGCCCCTGCTGCGGGGCGGTCATGGTCACGTCCAGCTTCCGGGCCTTGATGAAGTCGCCGCTGGCGGTATCGGCCAGTTCCACGCTGCCGGTGGCGTGCATGTCCTTGAGGCGGTTGACGGGCTGGTCGGGCTGGTCGGGGACGTGGAAGTTGACCGTCAGTTCATCGCTGCGCATGGAGCGGAAGGGGCCGTCCTGCACCAGCACATCGCCGGTGATGACGGCGTTTTTCAGCGGCTCGGACCGCCCTTTGCCGCCGGGGGGCCCAGCGGCCAGGCTGGCCTTGAGGCGCTGGCTCCAGGCGATGGTCAGATCGGCATCCTGGGCAGGGGCGCTGGCCGGAGGGGAGGCGTCGGTGAAAGATACCGCCCCGCCGCTGCCGGAGGGCATGTACAGTTTGCCTTCCCCTTCCAGGCTGATCAGGCCGTTCTCCTGGTCGTAGTCAACCAGGCGGGCGTACAGGCTGCTGCCGTCGGCCATGCGCACCTCGGCCGGCCTGAGGTCGCTGCCGGTCAGAAGCGCGTGCCGCTGGGGCGACTTGAAGTACAGCTCCTGGCAGGTGGCGAAGGCGTCGCCGTCGGAGAGGTCCAGCCGCTTGCCCGAGGCCTGGACGATCAGCCGGCGAGGCTGAGGCTCCAGGTCGCGGACGGGCTTGATAACCAGCGGGCCTGACCAGGTCAGAATCAGGGGTTCCTGCTGGGCGAGGGGGCTGGGGGCGGCAGGCGGCGCGGCGGAGGCGTCGGTCTTGCCCCGCTGATCGGGGAAGGCATCGGAGCCCTTGTAGTCGAATATCAGTGTCAGTTTGTCGGCCCCGCGCAGGCTGCGCGGCCCGGCGGTGACGGTGATCTTGTCGGAGAAATCGGCCTGGTAGGTTTCGGCCGCCTGGGGTTTGGCGGGGCGGGCGGCTCGAACCGCCGGGGCCGAGGCCGGCGCGGGTTTGACCGCGGCGGCCGAAACGCCCGGGGCCGAATCGCCCACCGAACCGGGCAGCTTCATGTCGGCCATGAACCGCTCCTGGCCTTCGCGGATAATCATGTACTCCCCGGCGTCGATTCGCAATTCGCGCAGTTCCCTGGGGCCTTCGCTCCAGGCCAGCATCAGCCCGGCGCCGAAGATGTCGGCCTCCTTGGAGAAGACGCTCACCTGGCCCAGGGAGGAAATGATGAAGTCCTCGCTGTTGAACCGCGCATCCTGCAGGCGGATGGTGACGGCCTCGTCGGGGCGGGCGTTGATGGGCGTGCGGCTGTGCAGCTCGGTGGTGGCGCGGTCGACGACAACCTTGACGTTGCCCGACAGGTCGCCTTCCCGCACAACCATGCGATTGCCCACCTGGTCCACCCGGGCCAGGCCCTTGTCGGCCTCGATGTACACCACCTGGCCGCCCTTGAGATACCACTCCACCCGCGGCCGGGTCAGCACGTACCGCTCGCCCTCCTTGCGCCAGACCTCGGCCTTGTAGATGGCCACTAGGTGGCTCTGCTTGTCGTACTGCTGCCAGGTCAGGCCCTGCACGTCGCCCATGCTGCCGAAGGGCATGGTGGCGGCGGGGCCGGAGTCCTGCGCCAGGCGCGGAGGCCGGCGGAAATGCTCCACCCGCAACTCGTCGCTGGAGAGGTAGTACACCAGGTACGCCGCCAGCAGCACGGCGAAGGTGCCTAGCACGATGATGATGTTTTTCTTCATCCGGGTTCCTGGCGGTATCGCTTGAGGATCAAGTCCCACTGGCCATTATAACGAAGCAGCCGCTCAATGGCCTCGCGCACGGCGCCGCAGCCGCCCCGGCGGAGGGTGACCAGGGCGCTGGCGGACTTGACTTCCCCGACGGCGTTGGCCGGGGCGATGGCGTAGCCGCAGCGCAGCATCAGCGGCAGGTCGGGCAGGTCGTCGCCCATGACCGCCACCTGGCTCTCCGGCATGTCCAGCTCTTTGAGCATCGCCAGGTAGGCCGGCAGCTTCTCTTTGGCCCCCTGCCGCACCAGGGTGACGCCCAGCTCGCTGGCTCGGTGCACCACCGCCAGGCTGGTTCGCCCGCTGATGATCGCCACCTTCCCGCCGGCCCGCTGCCAGTACTTGATGCCCGCGCCATCCAACGAATTGAACTGCTTGATCTCCTGCCCCTGGGCGTCCAGGAGTATTCGCCCGTCGGTCATGACGCCGTCCACGTCCAGGACCAGCAGGCGGATAGTGTCCTTGGGTGCTGGGGCTGGAGGTCGGCGGCGGCCGGGGCGTTTACTTGCCATTTCCAGCCGCCTTCAGCACCATCAGGTCCTGCACGTCCAAGAGGCCCACGGGCTTGCCCTGAGCGTCCACCACCGGCAACTCGTCGATGCGATACTGGTTCATGATGGCCAGGGCCTTGCTGGCCAGTTCGCCCGCCACGATGCGCTTGGGATTGGGGTGCATGACCTGGCTGACGGGACTTTCCAGCAGTGCGCCGGAGCGGTCGGCCAGGACTTGTCGGCGGAAGTCGGCGTCGGTCATGATGCCGCTGAGGCGGCCCTGGCGATCCACCAGCATGACGGCGCCGGCCCGGCGGTTGATTTTTTCGGCCGCTGTCAGCACCTCGCGCACGCTAAGCCAGTCGCCCGAGACGGGCAGGCGGTCGGCCCCGGCGGTCATGGCCTCTTCCACGCGCAGCAGCTGCCGACCGATGTTGCCGGCCGGGTGAAAGGCGGCGAATTCCTCGGGCGAGAAATTCCGCATCCGCATGACCGTCAGGGCCAGGGCGTCGCCCAGGGCCAGCATGCAACTGGTGGAGACGCTGGGGGCCAGGCCCAGGGGGCAGGCCTCCTCCACGTCGCCGTAGGCCAGCACGATGTCGGCGTACTGGCCAAGCGGGCAGTCGGCCGATGCCGTCAGCACGATCAGGAAGGCCCCGCGGGCCTTGAGGTGGTCGACCAGGCTGACCAGTTCTTCGGTGGCGCCGCTGTTGGAAAGGGCGATGACCACGTCGCCGCGGCGGAGGCGGCCCAGGTCGCCGTGCAGGGCCTCGACGGGGTGCAGGAAGATGCTTGGGGAGCCGGTGGAGGCCAGCGTGGCGGAGATCTTGGCGGCGATGATTCCGGCCTTGCCGATGCCCGTCAGCACCACCGTGCCGGCACAGGCGTACACCGCCCGTGCGGCCTGGGCGAACGGCTCTCCTACCCGCCCGGCCAATCGCCCGATGTAGTCGCCCTCCATGGCCAGCACCTTGCGGGCCAGTTCCAGGTCGGGCTGAACCTGCCGGCTGAACGCTCCCTCGCCACCGGCGCCGGAAGCGACCCCCCCGCCGCCGGAGGGCGTATTAGCTGTGGAATCCGATGTCTCCATCCGTGCCTGCATTATGCTTGTGCCGCCTACACCGGTCAAGTAAAAGGAATTCATGCCCACGCATGCGCTATATGGCATAGCACTGATTGCTCTGCCCTTCGTGATGAGCCTGACCGTCCACGAGTGGGGACACGCCCGGGCCGCCCTGGCCTTTGGGGACAAGACCGCCCTCATCCAGGGCCGGCTGAGCCTCAACCCGCTGGTTCACCTGGATCTCATGGGCACCGTCATGATGCTCTTTGGCCCCATCGGCTGGGCCAAGCCCGTGCCGGTGGACTTCTCACGCCTGAAACCCGCCCGCATAGGCGATATCTGCGTCAGCCTGGCCGGGGTGGGCATGAACCTGCTGGTGGCGATTGGCTGCCTGGCTGGGTTGTACATGATGTCGATCGCGGGGCTGAGGATTGAGCCCGAGGGCGATCCGACAGCCGTGGGGATCGTCGCCTTCTGGCTTTCCTTCGGGTTGATCCTGAACCTGTCGCTGCTGTTCTTCAACATCATCCCGCTGTTTCCGCTGGACGGCCATCACGTCCTGCGCGAACTTTTGCCCTGGCAGTACCGCGGGCCGTACATGGATTGGCAGATGCGCGTGGGTCGGCTGGTGCTGTGGGGCCTGATCGGGCTGCCCTGGCTTGCCCACCTGGTTGGGCTGCGTCTTGGCTTCAACCCGGTGGGAACGTACTTCGGGTACGTGCAGCGCCTGGCCCTGCTGCCCCTTCGAGGCCATGCCCTGGAGATGTTCTTCGATTCCTGGATACGCTACGGCCCGTACCTGCCGTGGTGATGAGGCGGAAAGTAAGGTAGGGCATGCTGATTCGCCGCGAAAGCGGGCCGTGGCTGTGCGAGGCCCGAAGGGCCGAAAGATGATAGCCGGGGGTGGAGCGGCCGGAGCGCAGCGCAGGCCGCGGAGCCCCCGGTAAGGGNNTATTCCGCGCGCAGGCCCAGGCACTCGCTATGTCTGGTTGCGGCCGCTTACCGGGCTTTGCGCTCGCCCGGCTGCTGCCGTGCTCGCTCCACCCCCGGCTACCTTCTTGGCGTCCCTTCGGAACTTGCTTTTCCTATTAAGGCAGGGCATGCTGATTCACCGCGAAGGCGGGGAATCTGCATGCCATCCTTGGATCAAAGCCTGCGCAGTAATCGGCACGCAGATTTCGCTGTCGCGAAATCAGCGATGCCCTACGAGTTTGAACTGTCAAGTATTACCTGACAGTTGCTTCATAAATCACCTTGGGGGTATAGACAATTCCCACCCACCATCCGTTTGGGTAAACTATTTGTTTTGACCCTGGAGAAAACCTGATCATGAGATCGTTATCGGGCATTCAGCGCGGGATCGGCACGCAGATTTCTCGCCTTCGGCGAAAATCAGGGTAGTGTCCTGATTCTTCTGCAAAAGCTGGCGATGTTGAAAGGGTCGCGGTATCTCCGTGTTTTGAGTTTGGGACACTAGAACAAGGAGAATGCCGTGACCCAGAAGCAGATGATGACGCCCAGAGTGCAGGAAGTCAAAGCCTTGATGCGGACTCGCAGCGACTATTTGGCCCCGATGATGCGGCAGATGCTCCAGCAGGTGTTGGAGGTCGAGATGGAGCAGGCCGTTGGCGCCCGCAAGGGCGAGCGTACGACCAGCCGGGTGGGCTACCGCAGCGGGCATTACTCGCGGACGCTGGTCACGCGGGTGGGCAAGATTGAGCTGCAGGTGCCGCAGGACCGGGACGGCCGCTTCAGCACGGAGGTTTTTGATCGTTACCAGCGGAGCGAGAAGGCTTTGGTCTCGGCCCTGGCGGAGATGTACATCCAGGGGGTCTCGACCCGGAAGGTCAAGGAGATCACCGAGCAGTTGTGCGGACATGCTTTCACGCGCAGTGTGATCAGCCAGATCAACAAGAAGCTGGACGCCGAGCTGGGCAAGTTCGCCCGCCGGCTGCTGGAGGAGGAGTATCCCTACCTGGTGATGGATGCCCGTTACGAGAAGGTGCGGATTGACGGGGTGATTCGCACACAGGCGGTGCTGGTGGCCTTGGGAATTACCTGGGAAGGCCGCCGAGAGGTACTGGCGGTGGAGCTGGCCAATCGCGAGAGCGCCGGCAGCTGGGAGCAATTCATCCTGCTGCTCAAGCAGCGAGGCTTGCGTGGGGTGCAGTACGTGGTAAGCGACCAGCACGAGGGGCTCAAGTCGGCCATCGGCAAGCTGCTGCCGGAGGCGTGCTGGCAGCGGTGCTACGTGCACTTCCTGCGTAACGCCCTGGACCACCTGCCGCGCAAAGTGCAGGACGATTGCCTGACGGAGCTGAAGTGGCTGTACGACCGGCGGGATCTGGCTGAGGCGCACCGTGACCTGCAGGGCTGGCTGGCCCGCGGGCGGGCGACGCTTTCGCTGCGCCTCCCGCAGGATGAGTATCTCTGTGCGGCCCTTGCCGGCCAGTCCGGGCCGGGGGCGCGGGCGTGCCTGTCGCGGCAGAAGAGCATCAGCGCCAAACTGGCCATGGTCGGGCGGGACGACCCGCTGGTGCGGCGGTTCATCCAGATCAATCCCGCCCTGCGGCTGGTGGAGGACGCTGCCCTGGCCGATGCCGTCATCGCCATCGCCGCCCTGCCGCCCGCCGATAAGCCCGCCCTGGTGATCGACCCGCCCCAGCCGCCGCCGGGCTA